>JAFVWA010000200.1 GCA_017501885.1 Clostridia bacterium
AACACAGAAGTTAAGCTCACCAGCGCCGACAATACTTGACTGGAGACGGTCCGGGAAGATAGGTAGTTGCTGCATCCAAACAAAGAAGAACCATCAAAAGATGGTTCTTTTTTGTTGCAGCAACTACCGTTTCCCGTCCCGACAACCGCTATCGCTATTGTGTCCGGGAAAGAGTCGCCCCCGCTTTATCTAAGATTTTTATCAACAACTTTTTAAATACTGTTTGCATGGTAACTGCTTGCCACTATGCGACATTTTGCTTCGCAAAACAGGAGTTGCTGCATCCAAAAGAGAAACCACTCAAACGAGTGGTTTTTGGGTTTGTTAGATGCAATATTCTACTGTTATTATTGGGCAGTATTTGGGATTTATCGTTTGCAAAACTTGTTCTAAGTGATTTATTATTTGTTCCTTTGACATTTTAGTTTCGTAGGGAATTGCCACGTCAAATAGGACGTTTGTTCTTCGTTCGCCACATACTAATCTAAAATCGTGAATTGAAAAGGCTGAATTTAAGTTTTGCACGGCATTTACAATTTTGTCTTTTAACTCATTAACTTCTTCATTATCCGTAACTATGGGGTCTAAATGCCCGGTTAGAATAATGTTTGTGGTGGTGGCAAACTCTCTTTCAATATCGTCGACGAGTTCGTGAGAGATAAGCACGTCTTTATTAGCGTCAACTTCAATGTGTGCGCTCGCAAAATACTTGTTTGGTCCGTAGCAGTATACCGAAAGGTCGTGAACGTCTAAAACTCCGTCGTGAGCTAAAATCTTGTTTTTAATGTCCGCAAGCATTTGCGAATCAGGTGCTTGTCCAATGAGCTTAGAAAAAATTTCTTTTAGTATTCCAACGGCAGACCAACCTATAAATAGTGAAACTAAAATTCCCACGTAACCGTCTATATTGACGTCAAAGAATTTTCCTATAACAAAACAAACGGCAACGACAAAAGTAGAAATGCAGTCGGTTAAACAGTCAACAGCGCTTGCTTTAAGTATAGAAGAATCAATTTTTTGTGCAGTTGATTTGTAGTAAACAAACAAGCATAACTTTGCTATAACTGATAAAAGAAGTGCGAACAAAACCCAGTAAGAGAATACCGTTTTGGTGGGGGTAATGATTTTTTCAACACTCTCTTTTGCCGTGCTAAACGCCACGAGAAGCACCAAAAACGCTACGATTAAAGAGCATACGTATTCAATGCGTTCATGCCCGAAAGGGTGTTCTTTGTCAGCAGGGCGAGCAGAAAGTTTAAAGGAAATAGCCGAAATGGTGCTGTTTCCGCAGTCGGTCAAGTTGTTAAGTCCGTCTGCAAGCACGCTAATCACACCGAAAATCGCGCCGACAGCGATTTTGCAACCTGCCAAAATCAAGTTGGCGAAAATTCCCACAAAACTTGCGACTTTGCCTTTAAGTGTTCTTTTATCCGCATTGTTTTTTTGTATAGACATAATATACTCCTAACAAAAAATTACTTAATAATTATAACACGGTTAATGCAAAAATCAAACGGAAAATAAAAAATACGTGAAGAAAAAACAAAAGAGAAAGCAAGAGATGATGAATAAATGATTTTTATTAAAAAGTAGAAATTAAAATTAAAAATGTTGTTAAAAATGGTTGACATAATCAATTAAAAAACATATAATAATAAAGCATTTGAGAATATTGCCCCTTAGCTCAGTCGGTAGAGCATTCGGCTGTTAACCGAAGTGTCGTCAGTTCGAGTCTGTCAGGGGCAGCCAAAAAGAAAGAACACCAAACACGGTGTTCTTTCTTTTTGTTTGTTCTTGCCAATTGACGAGAACTGACGTTCGTCCGTCATATGATGGGCAGTCTTTGATGGGCAAGGACTCCGTAGCGAAGCGTAGGAGCGTCTGTCAGGGAATTGCTCCAAGACATTCTTTCGCCCCGTGAGTGTCGTCAGTTTAATTTAGTTTTTTAGTTTTGAGCTAAAAGAATGCCTTTTCTAATAACATACAATAACATAAAATAACACAAAAAAACATTTGACATTTAACTTTTTTTATTGTATAATATAATCAAGGAGGTTGAAATGAATTATAACGAACTAATTTTAGATATGTTAAATCGCATAGTGAAACTTGAAAAAGAAGTTGAGTTATTAAAAAAAGGAATAGAGCCTAGAATAAAAGAGAGAGGAGCTTCTGTTGGACAGGAAATAATTATTGAAGAACGTCCTATACAAAGGGATAAAACAAGATATATGTTTAACGGGAATATTTATTTAAAAAACAAACTTGTTTTAGCTATTATTAATGACTATATTTCAAAAAATCAAGATATAACATGTGATAAATTAAAAGCTGTTTTTGATAAATCTTTGCAAGGGTCAATAGGTGTTGTAGAAAACGAAATTATTGCAAAACAACGTAAGGATTATCAAATTAGGTTTTTTGCAAAAGAGGATGAGATCTTGCGATTAGTTGATGGAAATATGTTTGTGTGTTCACAATGGGGGATTTTGAACATATCAAATTTTATTAGAAGGGCAGAACAACTAGGATATCAAATTGAACAAATTATAAGATAATAAAAATAAGGAGAGATAATTATGAGAATTAATGTTAAAGAAGAACAAAGAAAATTTTGGAAAATCTTTGAGGAGAAATTGATAGAAAATGGTGAACCTTTTTCTATCTTGTACGAAAAGGGTGGCGAAGTGACCAATTGGGGCGTAATTGATAAAAAACAAAGCTTTGTGGATAATGCTTTGTCTGTAGATTTTTTAGTTAGGGAACAAAAGTTAAGAATTAACATTTACATACGCAATGATTTAGAGTTGTTTGAGAAATTTGAAAGGAATAGAAAAGAAATTGAATCGATGATTAGCGTGCCATTAAAATGGATTATTGGTGTTAGAAACAGCAACACTAGAAGAATAGCTTATGAGATTCCAATTGAAACAGGATATTATTCACATTATGACGAAGTTATTGATAGTGTGTTGCCTGTTGTCGTGGAAATGAAAAAAGTGTGTGATATATATGCTAAACATAAGTTTTTTGATTTTTAATAAGTAAGGTAAAAATAATGAGCACATTCATGGAAATAAAAGTAAAGTGCAGTGTTTGTGGGAAAAAGTCAGAACAATCATTTCTAACTTCTACAAATCAATTTGGTTCACCAGATTTAGATTTTCGGCCAGCGCAAATGGCTCGAAGTACTATGCTTATGTGGCTTCAAGAATGCCCGAATTGTGGTTTTGTTGCAAAAAAACTAAGTGACAAAACAAAAATAACAAAAGAATTTTTGTTGGATAAACAATATCTTTATTGCGATAATAGAAATTTTATTTCTGAACTTGCGGAGATGTTTTATAGACATTATCTAATTAGTATTTTCAACAATGAAAATGAAGCCGCATTTTATTCGCTTTTGCATGCCGCATGGGCTAGTGATGATTCAGAAGATAATGATAATGCTATTTACTGTAGAAAAAAAGCAATAATACAGTTGTCAAAATTTGTTGATGAGGAAAAAAAAGAAGAGTTAATGGTAGTTTGTGCTGACCTTTTGCGTAGGTCGGGGCAATTCGATTTACTTGTCACTGAATATCAAGGGAAAAATTTTTCGAGTGAGTTATTTAATAAAATAATAACTTTCCAAATAGAAAAAGCAAAAGAAAAAGATACTACTTGTTATACTATTAATGATATTTTTGTTAGTTTTTAAAATAGAGGGGATTTGACTTTTTTAAAAACAAAAACACCAACCAAACGGTTGGTGTTTTTGTTTTGGGTTGTTCTTTGAACAACTCTCGAACTGAAAGTAAGATCTATTTAGCCGTCTGTTTAGTTTATTTCCCCACTTGAAATCCTTTCAAGTGGGGTATTTTTATAAATATAGTGCATTGTTAGAACAATTATGCTACAATATGACTATACAAAATGCCTTTAGGAGTTTTTATGCAAAATAGTTTTGGTGAGTTTTTTAAATTAAAACGTCAAGAAAAAAATTTAACGCAAAAAGAATTGGCAAAAATGTTATTCGTATCTGAGTCTGCGATAAGCAAATGGGAAAAAGACGTTGCACGCCCTGACGTAATGATGCTACCTAAACTATCCGAGATTTTGGGAGTAACCGAGCATGAATTAATCATGGCGTGTGTCGACGATAAAAGCAGGGAAGAAAAAGCTCAAGCAAAAAAATGGCGCACTTTTTCATTTTCTTGGAGTTTGTTCTTTTATATCGCATACGGGGTAGCGCTTATTCCATGCTTTATTTGCAATTTGGCAATACAAAAAACTCTTTCGTGGTTTTGGATAGTGTTGTCTGCGCTACTTCTTGCATTTACGTTTACTAATCTACCTAAACTCATAAGAAAACACAAACTAATTTTAATTCCCCTATCAATGTATTTAGCATTGGTTTTATTGTTGGGAGTGTGCTGTATTTACGTTAAAGGTAATTGGTTTTTTATCCCAACACTTTCTATCTTGCTTGGTTTGGTTATTATCTTTTGTCCTATCTATATTGCAAAATATCCCATTTTTAGTAAAATTAAAAAGTTTAATGATTTTATTTCAGTAGGCATTGACTTTGTATTACTCAACGTATTGCTAATAGTAATCAACGCATACACCATAATAAACGGATATGAAAACGGTTGGTGGTATGTTAAAATTGCTTTGCCTATAGTATTCATTATATACGTAGTATTAAACATACTTTTAAGCGTGAGATTTTTAAGGACTAATAAATTCCTAAAAACGGGAATAATACTGTTTTTAATCAATATTTTCGCATATACGCCACCGCTTTTTATAAGCTCAAAAAACCCAGAACTTCAGCAGGAAATAAACGACGCCAACGTTTTCAAGGCAAATTTATCGAGTTGGCAACCTAACGCACATTTGGAAAACAACGTTCACCTTATAATATGTTTAACGTTATTGTTTTTGGCAGTCGTTTTCTCAGTTGTAGGTATTGTTAGACATTTTCGCAAGGCAAACAAAAATAAACCATAAACAAAAACACCCGTCGAAAGAGGGGTGCTTTTGTTTATATTTATAAAAATTCGCACAACTAACAATGTTGCATTTTTTATTGTGTTTTTGTGCATTATGCTAAATGATTTCAAAAACCTATTGACAATTTTTATTTAACAGTTATTATTAAACCAACAATAAAATTAATTAAAGGGAATTATCAAAATGAGAAAGTCAATACAACTTGCTTACGATGAATGGTTTGATTTGAATTGTAGTTTTGCCGCAAAGGCAGGCTTTAAGGAAGTATCGGTTATTCTTGCTGATATTTTAGATAAAACTGAAGAAGAATGGGATAGAGAAATTGACAAAATAGGCGAAGTTTTAAATAAACACGGTTTATGGTGTAGTCAGTCCCACCCTTTCTTTTACGATTTAAGAGTTTCTTCCGAAAAGACTGACGAAAGATATGAGTTTTCCATGAGACAAGCCGTTCGCGCGAGTGCAAAACTCGGTGCAGAGTGGTGTGTTTTCCATCCAAGAACATCCATAACTTCGGGTTTTTCCGTTAAGCAAGCATTTGAAGACAACAGACGTTCTATTTCTACCTATTTAGAAGTCGCTAAAAAATACGGAACGGGTATCGCTATAGAAAATCTTTCGATTTTTAGCGAGTTTGTTCCTATGATACTTACCTATTCTTGCGTTACCGAAAACTTAATCGAACTATGCGACAGCTTTAAGGATAAGAGCGTTGGTATTTGTTGGGACACAGGACATGCAAACCTTATGCCATACGACCAAGCGGATAGAATTCGCATGGTAGGTGAGCGTATAAAATGCACGCACATTCACAATAACTTTGGAATAAGAGATACTCACCTTACGCCCGACCAAGGCAATATCCCTTGGGAAAAGGTTATGCACGCATTTAAGGAAGTTGGATATAACGGTGCACTAACACTTGAAACGCATTGTCGTTACAACGAGCCTAAACTACTCGAAAACTTTACCAGATACAACTACGAATGTTTGGAGTTTTTAGATAGACTTTACAAATAAAACTTGAAAAATACAACAACTAACAAGGAGAAACAAAAATGAGTAAATGTATAGTATTTGATTTAGACGGAACGATTATAGATTCTTTTCCAGACATCTATGAAAGCTTAAACAAAGCATTAGTGCAAAGTGGCTTTGAAGCAATTTCTTTTGAGAAGTTTTTTGCAATTGCAGGCTACGGCCCAAGAAATTTGATTAAGGATTCAGTTGACGGTAAAATCGAACCACAAAAATTTGAAGAAACTGTCGCCCTTTACAACGATACGTATACTAACTGTGGAAGCCCAAAAACCGTTCTTTACGACGGAATGACTGAAGTGTTGGCAGAACTTAGACGAAGGGGATATACCCTTTGCGTTCGCACGAACAAAGCGCAAGTAACCACCGACGGCATTGCTAACAGATTACTTAATGACAAAGTTGATTTAGTTTGGGGTAGTATTGAAGGACGCGCAATTAAACCCTTTGCAGAGTCAGTTCTTCCTATTCTTGAAATGTATGGCGCAAAACCCGAAGAAACCTTTATGGTTGGCGACATGAAAGCAGATATCGATACTGCAAACAATGCTGGAATGAAGTTTATAGGTTGCTTATGGGGTTACGGCAAAGAAGCCGATATGAGAGCTTCGGGCGCAACCGTGTTTGCCCAAAAACCTGCAGACTTACTTGACTTAATAAAATAGTAGTGGTATAATATTTTTAGGATATAATTATGAGTTCATTTGATATTTTAGTTAAAGATTTGCGAGATTTAGGACTTAAAAATGGTGATACCGTTATTGTCCACTCGTCATTAAAGTCTATGGGTTACGTTGAGGGCGGCGCAGACACCGTTATCGATGCGTTAATAGAAGTTGTGGGCGCTGACGGAAACGTTATGTTTCCTGCGCTCAGTTGGACGCCTTGCACAACAACCTTAAAGTTTGACGCAAAAGAAACCCCTTCTTGCATAGGCTATATTTCAAACGTTTTTAGAAAGAGAGAAGGTGTTTTTAGAAGTCTTCACCCAACTCACTCAGTATGTGCTTTTGGTAAAAACGCAGTAGAACTTACTAAAGACCATAAGTTAGACGATACACCGGTTGGTCCAAATTCTCCATATCGCAAGATGATGGACTATAACGGCAAAATTCTTATGCTCGGTTGTGGAACTAAGCCCAACACCTTTATGCACGGCGTTGAAGAAGTTGGTGGAGCACCTTACGTTTTGGGCGCGCCCAAGACGTTTGAATTGACTGACGAAAATGGCAACGTTACTCATAAGTCTATCAAGCAACACTATTTCCACCGTCCAGAAGGCAACCTTGTTCAGCGTTATGATAGAGCTGTGGACGTTTTAGAAAAGGGAGTTGACTACTTTGTGGGACAAGTTCACGGAGCAACGGCATATCTTATGAATGCTAAAACGCTATGTGAAAAGGCATCTGCAAAAATGAAAACCGACCCCACGTATTTTATCGACGATCCCGACAATATTTTAAAACTTAAATAAAAACAAAGAGTCTTTGACAAAAGTTAAAGGCTCTTTTTTATTGAAATTAAAAGACGAAGGTGATATAATAGAAAAAAGTTGCTTTAAGGATATAACCATGAGAGAGCATAACGGCAAAGTATATATAGAAAAACAGGCTCACGATATGAAAGAGCTTTTAGAAATAGTAGAAATTTTGCGTAGTCCCGACGGGTGCGAATGGGATAGGGCACAGACTTTTGAAAGTATGAAAAAGTGCTTAAATGACGAGAGTACCGAGGTAATCAACGCCATAGATAACAAAGACTACGTTAACCTTTGCGAAGAGTTGGGTGATTTATTGCTTCAAGTATTGCTAAATACTCAAGTTGCCAAAGAACAAGGCTTGTTTGATTTTAACGACGTCGTTCAGACACTTTCCGAAAAATTGATTCGTCGTCATCCGCACGTCTTTGGCGACGAAAAGCGTCCCGAAACTCCCGAAGAAAGCTTAGCTCTTTGGAGAAAAATAAAAGGTCTTGAAAAAGAAAGAAAAAACTAACCGAACAAAAAGTAAAAACATATATTGAAAAGCCACCGTTTTATTTTTAAAAGCGGTGGTTTTTTTGCTTTTTATATAAGAAAAACCCCTAAAATAACCCTTTTTTATTAAAAAAGGGTATTTACATAAAAGACCTTTCGTGATAAAATGAATATGTATAAGTATAACAATGGGATAGTTCTATCTTATTTTGATATGGACATACTAAGAAAATATATTTTAGTTGCTTTTTTCTCGTAAACTCGCAAAAAGCAGGCAAAAACTCACGTTTTTGCCTAATTCCTTTTATTAAATGCAAGAAAAAATATATTTTTGATAATAGATATGGGTATTAACGTGGTTATTGTGTAGCGTGTTTACACAAAAGGGGGCATATGTATAAACATTTTTTCAAGAGAGTTATTGACTTTTTTCTCTCGCTTTTAGGCGCGATAATTTTGCTGCCTGTTTTTCTATTGATTTCCCTTGCTATAATCATCGATGATCCGGGCCCCGTGTTCTTTAAGCAAAAACGCGTGGGCAAAAACAAAAAATTATTTTGGTTACATAAGTTTAGGAGCATGAAAGTTAAAACCCCCAAAGACGTGCCTACCCACATGCTTGAAAATCCTGACCAATATATAACTAAAGTCGGTAAATTTTTGAGAAAGACCAGTTTGGACGAACTTCCACAAATATTTGATATACTTATCGGAAAAATGAGTATTATTGGTCCGAGACCTGCTTTATATAATCAAGACGACCTTGTTGCAGAACGTGATAAATACGGCGCAAACGACGTTAAACCCGGACTTACAGGTTGGGCGCAAATTAACGGCAGAGATGAACTTGAAATACCTGTAAAGGCAAAACTTGACGGTGAATACGTTGAGAGAATGGGTTTCTTTTTTGACCTTCGTTGCTTCTTTGGAACGATTTTTTCGGTGCTTCGTGGTGACGGCGTAGTAGAAGGCGGAACAGGTGAACTTAACAAAAATAAAGAAAAATCAGACGATAACAACGAGCAACAAAAGGTAAGCGAAGAAAACTCGGTAGAGACAGAAAAAGAGTAAGGGGAAAACATGGCGCTAAAACTAATGTATATTACCAATAGCCCGCAAGTTGCGGGCATTGCCAGCGATTGTGGTGTAGACCGTATTTTCGTTGACATGGAATACATTGGCAAACTCATGAGAGGAGCAGAATGAAAATTTTACTTATAAATGCGACGTATGGTTATACGAGCACAGGACTTATTGTAAAAGACATTGCTGAAATGTTAGATAAGGGAGGCAATGAAGGATTAGTCGCCTATCAGACAGCTTTGAATGCTCCTGAAGAGTTTTGCAAGGTAGGGGGATTTTTAAGTTATAAATTACATGCTTTACTTTGTAGAGTATTCGGCAAACAAGGTTATTATTCAAAATGTGCTACGAGAAAGTTTATAAAATACATTAAACGTATTAAACCAGACGTGGTTCATCTACACAATTTGCATAGCAATTTTGTGCATTTAGATATGTTATTGGAATTTTTTGCAAAAGAAAATATACCAACGGTGGTTACTCTTCATGACTGTTGGTATTTTACAGGTAAATGTTTTCATTATGCTGATATAAATTGCAAGAAATTCATGAGTGATTGCAAAAACTGTCCACAAAGAAAAGCACCTCCTAAAAGTCTTATATTTGACTGCGCTTCAAGTGTGCTAAAAGATAGATATAAATATTTTTCAGCCATTCCAAGGCTAATAATTGTTGGAAGTAGCAAGTGGGTTCAAGGAGAACTAAAAAAGAGCGTTCTTAAAAACGTTGATTCAGATTACGCGTATAACGGCGCCGATATTTCCATATTTAGACCACAGGACGAAAGCAAGTTAAGAAATCAGCTTAAACTTTCTAATGATTGCCGTATTATTATGGGTATGGCGGGGAAGTGGTTACTTAAAGAAAATGAGAACGTGTTAAAAAGGGTAGTGGAAAGTCTTGATAACAACTCAAAACTTTTATTAGTTGGTTGTAGTGATGTTCAAATTGAAAACTTAAAACAATATGGCGATAAAGTTATTCCCGTAGGTTTTATAAAAGATAGGCATCAACTTGCCGAGTATTATTCGCTTGCAAGTGTATTCGTAAACGTAACCCATGCCGACACGCTTCCCACAGTTAACATAGAAAGTATTTGTTGTGGGACACCCGTTATTACCTATGATAGTTGCGGAAGCCCTGAGTTGGTTTTGCCTGGTTGTGGCAAAGTCGTTAAAGAAAACGACGTAGATGGGCTTATAGACGCAATAAATAACTGTAAGGAAAAAATTTCCGATAAAGATTTAACTTTTGCAAGAGAACAGTTTGATAAAGAAAATTGTTATAAAAAATATTTAGAAATTTACGAAAGAGTTATACATAAGGACTAATTAAAACGAAATGATTGTTTATTTGGCGGTTGCGGTTTTTCCATTATTGATGGCGCAACTTTACAACTTAACATATCAACGAGGTAAAGCACAGGGCGTTAGTATTGACAAAAAGCAACCCGGTAAATGGGGGTATCTTTTTGTTGCGGCCTTGCCTATGTTTTTCCTTATAGGTTTTAGAAATCAGTATATAGGGCCAGATACAAACGAGTATATACGTAATTTTCAGGTTTTGTGTGACACTCCATGGAATAGAATATTTGATATCTCTCGTATGGAAGATGGGTATATGCTATTTGTAAAAATTATTACTATTTTTACTGATAGCCCACTTATTTATCAAGTTATTTGTGCAACGATATATTGGATAGCAATAACCGATTTTTCTAGTCAATTAGATGATGAAAATTTCTTATTTTTATTCCTTTTTGCAACGCTTGGTATTTACACCTTCATGTTTACGGGAACAAGACAGAATTTGGCAATGTGCATTTGTCTTTTGTCTTTTAGATTTATTAAGAACAGAAAAATCATTCCGTTTGCAATATTAATTACAATTGCATACTTTTTTCATAAAAGTTCAATTTTGTTTATATCTGCCTATATTATCTATGCAAGAAAACTCAACTTCCTAAACGTGCTTATCTACGTTGTGATAATGGTTGTTTGCGTAATGTTCTTGGATTTTTTCCAAGAGTGGCTTAATGAACAGCTTGAATATGAGTATGAAATAGAAGAAACAGAAGGTGGCTGGGTATTTAGCGTTTTAATGGTTGGAATAACCCTTTACTCGCTTATAAGTTTAGGCATGAATGGTGGCTTTACCAAAAAGAACGTAGGTTTTTTCAACGTCGGTATTATTGCAACCATATTTTGGATATTAAGATTATTTACTCGTGTTGCCGAAAGACCAAGTTATTATTTTATGCCTTTCGCTATGGCAGCGCTTGCAGGAGCCGTCGCCTGTATTCAAAATAAAGACGAAAAGCGAATAACCAAAATGGTAGTAATAGTAGTGGGTTTATTGCTTTATGCCTACAGATTTTATACGGCATTATCGCCGTATGTTCCGTATAAGTTTTTTGTGCTTTAAGGGGAGATTAAGTGAACGATTTAATAAGTGTTATCGTGCCAGTATATAATACCGAAAAATATCTTAACAGATGTGTAGATTCTATTTTGTGTCAAACATATAGCAATTTAGAACTAATCTTAGTTAATGATGGCTCTACGGATAATAGTTTAGATATTTGCAATCAATATAAAGCGAAAGACAATAGGGTTAAGGTAATAGATAAAGAAAACGGCGGATTAAGTAGTGCTAGAAACGCTGGACTTGATGTCGCTACAGGTGATTATATTGCTTTTTGTGACAGTGACGATTATTTGCCAAATGACGCATATGAAAGCCTTATAAAAGCCATTTCAACTACTGACGGAGCTATTGCCAACGGTATGTATGTTCGTGCTTCAGAGTCGGGAGAGTTGACAAAATCAAAGGTTATCCATGAAAAAGATGAAGACATTCCTCCAAAAGATTTTCTAAAAGAACTCTTGATGCACGTTGGTGATGTTAGTATGTGCACCAAGCTTATTCCAAGAAATTTGATTGGAGATTTGAGATTTCCCGAAGGAATTCTTAACGAAGACCTTGTTTTTATGGTGAATCTCTTAAAGAAAGTTACAATCATAAAGTTTGTAGGACGGTTGTGTTATTACTATTTCGTTCGACAAAATAGTATAAGCTCTAAATATGGAAAAGCTTTTGAGGATATGCAAAAGAATTCTCTTTGGCTTTTAGAACTTGTTAAAAACGACTATCCTACGCTTAAAAAATATGCAATAAGATTTGCTGCATACCAAAACATGGCATATTTACTTGTGTTGCCTAAAGAACTTAGGAATAAAGGCAATCAAGCTTATAGGTCGGCTAAAATATTTTTAAGAAAAAACATATTTAAGTGTATCTTTAATAAATACTTAAGGATCAAGGAAAAAGTTATTATTTTAGGTTTATTTTTATTTCCTAATATAATGGCAGAAAAATATCAAAAAAAGCATAGATAAATTATGAAAATTGCATTGTTTTCCAATTTTTTAAATCATCATCAGTTGCCATTATGCAACGCTTTCTTATCGAAAGAAGGCGTTGAGTTTTCATTTGTTGCAACAGAGCCTATTCACGAAGAAAGGAAAAATATGGGTTACGAAGATATGAATGCATACCCTTTTGTTGTGCGTGCATATGAAAACGAAGTTCAAAAAAAGTTAGCAATGCAAATCGCTACAAACTATGACGTTGTAATTTTTGGGGCAAGTCCTTTATGTTATTTGGACGCAAGAATGCAAACGGGCAAACTTACGTTTAGATTTTGCGAAAGGTCTCTTAAAAAAGGCACGTGGAGAAGGTTTATTCCTCGCACGAGAAAAAAAATTTTTAACGGCTATACAAAATATAAAAACGATAACCTTTATATTCTGGGGGCGAGTGCGTTTACCTCTTACGATTTATCTTTATGTGGTTTTAATAGTGATAAGTGCTTCAAGTGGGGTTATTTCCCTAAAGTAGAAAACAGAGATTTAGAAAAACTTATGGACTGCAAGGATAATAAAATAACTCAAATACTTTATGCGGGTAGAGTAATTGAACTAAAAAGGGTTATTGATACTCTTAAAGCACTTAATAGTCTCGTAAAAAAGGGAATTACTAATTTTCATTTTACCATTATAGGGGAAGGCGATAAAAAGCCACAACTGAAAGAGTATGTTAATAAAAATAGTCTTGAAAGTTTTGTAACCTTTCTTCCATTTATGAAGCCAGGACAAGTTAGAGAATATATGGACAAGTCTAACGTGTTTGTTTTTGGTAGTAATTTTCTTGAAGGCTGGGGTGCAGTAGTTAATGAAGCTATGAATAGCGCATGTGTAGTGGTTGTAAGTCACGCCGTAGGCTCTTCCGCATTTCTAATTAAGCAAGGTGAAAATGGTTTTGTTTATAATTGCGGTAAAACTAAAGAACTTGCGCAAAAATTAGAATATTTGATAACAAATAAAAGCAAAACGAAAGAAATGTCAGAGAAAGGATATAAAACCATTACGGAACTTTGGACGGCAGACGTTGCTGTAAAAAGGCTTTTAACCTTATGTGAAATGTTAAACGACGGTAAAAACGTGAAAAACTTATTTAACGAAGGGCCGGTATCGTCAGCGGGAATCATAAAAAATAATTGGTATTAATATGAAGTTTTTAATTGTTGTTCCAGATACCAATATGGGTGGCGTAACGTCATCGGCTGTTAACCTTGCAAACGAGTTATCGAGAAGGAATCATTTAGTAACGTTTCTTGATATGCAAGGTGATTTTTTGTGCAAAGAAAGACTTGACGAAGTTGTTAATCTTCTATCATTAACTGGTCGTTCTCGTTTGTGGAATTTAGGCGAAAAGGATCTAAAAAAAGCAAAAGGGTTTAAGAAAATAGCTTTGGCTTTTTTAGGACTATTTAAAAAGATTACTATTAAGAGTGGACTCTGGTTTAGATTAATTTTCAAAAAACAAAAACAACTTGGCGAATTTGACGTAGCTTTTGCTTTTCGTCAGTGTTCGCCGTGTTATTCATTTGTATTAAACAAAGTAAAGGCAAAAAAGAAAATAGGGTTTGTTCACGGCGAACTGTCGCACATGGGAGATATTTCATCATGGAAAAAATTCATGCCAAAATTTGATAAAATAGCTTACGTTGCAAATGCAGTCAAGGAGCAGTTTGTAAAACGATTCCCAGAATTTTCTAAAAATGCTTGCACTATTTATAATACCTTTGATTTTGAAAGAATTTATCAGTTATCAGCTCAAATTAATCCGATAGAGTTTAATAAAAACAAAAAAAACATAGTTACAGTTGCTCGTGTGTCACAAGAAAAACGTATAGAATGGGTGCCTAATGTGTGTAAAAAATTAAAAGAAAAATTAGGCAACGTTTTCCATTGGTATATATTAGGAGATGGCCCAGAGGCTGAAAACGTTAAAGAAAAAATTGAGGAATTGCAAGTTGGGGACGTTTTAACGATGGTCGGGAGTGTTTTAAATCCCTATGCAATTCTAAAAGAAGCAGATTTTTCTGTTTTGCCATCAAAAACAGAAGCATATCCTATGGTTGTTACTGAAAGCTTTGCTTTAGGGATTCCACTTGTTGTGACAGATTTCCCATCTATTTATGAAATGATGAAAAACAATGTTCAAGGTTTAATAGTAGAATCCAATATTGACGCTTTGGTAGAGGGTGTGGCGGAAATGATAAATAATAGTTTACTTTTAGAGAAATGCAAACAAAATATAACCAGTCAAAGTTATGACAATGAAAAATCCATATCTCAACTTATGCAAGCAATAGAAGGATAACTATGTATTCAATTATAATGCCTACATACAACTGTGAAAAATACGTATTAAGTGCCATAGAAAGTGTTTTATCGCAGACTTATAGTGATTTTGAGTTAATTGTCGTTGATGACCAATCAACAGACGATACTTTTGCTATTATATCAAATTTGACCAAGCAGGATAGTCGAATAAAATCGTTTCAAGTTTCTCACGGCGGTGTTTCATTGGCGAGAAATTTTGGTATAGAAAAAGCGACGGGAGATAAAATTTTATTCATAGACGGTGATGACAGTTGGGAACAAACGCTTTTAGAAAGTTGTGAAAAGATAAAGAGTGATCTTTGCATATTTGGAATTATTCACGATTTCTATAATGGTGGTGTCTTGGTTAACAATAAAAACCAATTGTTTAATATAGATAGCCAAACAAAGTATAATACAAAAAAAGATTTGGACTTATTGCTTTCTGAACAAGATTTAGCATCACCATGTAATAAAGTTTATAATAAAAACATAATTGATAAATTTGGTGTTCGTTTTTGTTCGAACTGTGTTTATTTGGAAGATTTAAAATTTAATTTAGATTATTTACAGCATGTGGAAAGAGTTTGCGTCTTGCCCAAAAATTTATATCATTATAGGCTTAATATTTGTGGCAAACAAGTGCTCAAACGTGCTTTTAAAGATGATTTTGTTAATGCCAATGAGTTGTATTTTTCTGCAGAGAGATTGCTAAAAAAAATAGAGAGTAACTTTTGTAATCAACCGACTTTAACTGCTGTTTTATTAAAGGCATATTACACAGAGTTTTGCGCGTTGATTTATCGAGTAGATATTAAACAATCAAAAGGACTTTTAGACCAACTAAATAAAAATATTTATTATAGATGCTTGCTGAAATTTTCAAAAGGAAAGTTTTATTTTGTATTAAAAGTATTAAAGATTTTTAATTTAAAAACTTTACAAATTAAGATGATTAAAAAGAGATTTTGGTAAACGTATAAGTTGCGTTAGATAAAGGATACTTAAGTGTGCGATTTTAAGAAAACGCAAACACTAAAGGTGTAATACTTATAGATTAGAAACAAAAGTCTCTTAAAAACAGTTGACAAAGGGGCGATTAAAAAATATAATTATAAAAAACCGTTGAGAAAGTGTAAGTAGGTTTTTATCACTTTTTTCCAAGAGAGTTGCAGGTGGTGGGATTGCAACAAAAAAGCAAAAACTGAATGGGCTTTTAAGGGCAATCAGAAATTTTTGGACTAAAACAAAAAGAGTATGTGCGACGGAGGGGCGCTCCGTAATCAAACGTCAGCGTTTTATAGAACGTTAAAGTGGGCGCGAAAGCGCTAATCAAGGTGGCACCGCGGATAGTATATTCGTCCTTGACAGTTTTCTGTCAAGGACTTTTTTATTTTCTTGGGGGTGTGAAAATGAAATTTACAAAAAGGTGGCGTGAAAGCGCCTAAACTGAATATAAACTCACAAAAATTAAACGTCATTAAATAAATTTAAAACCAACCTTAACAAAAGGAGAATATAACAATGAAATTAAACAACGTAGATTTTGATACTTATTTTAAAAATTATCCAAACGAGCAAGGCTTTTTCGGTAAATATGGCGGAAGTTATATTTCCCCAGACTTACAAAAAGCAATGCAAGAAATTAACGAAGCATACTTTACCATTTGCAAGTCTTCTAAATTCATAAGCGAACTTCGTAAAATTAGAAAGGAGTTCCAAGGCAGGCCGACTCCCATATCATATCTTGAAAGGCTTTCTAAGAGCATAGGTAACGCCCAAATATACGTTAAGAGAGAAGACCTTAACCATACGGGCGCGCACAAATTAAACCATTGTATGGGTGAAGCACTTTTAGCAAAATATATGGGCAAAAAGAAAGTTATTGCAGAAACGGGGGCAGGTCAGCACGGCGTAGCGTTGGCAACGGCGGCGGCATACTTTGGCTTAGAATGTGATATCTATATGGGCTCGGTTGATATTAAAAAACAAGCACCCAACGTTGCAAGAATGAAGATACTCGGTGCAAACGTTGTAGAAGTTACCCACGGCTTAGCTACCTTAAAAGAAGCGGTGGACGCGGCTTTTGAAGCGTATAGCAAAGAATATAAAACGGCTATTTATTGTATAGGTTCTGTTTTAGGACCACACCCATTCCCAATGATGGTGCGCGACTTCCAAAGTGTTGTAGGTATTGAAGCGAGAGCGCAGTTTACCGAAATGACGGGCGAACTTCCTGACGCAGTCGTTGCTTGCGTTGGCGGTGGCTCAAACGCAGCAGGAATGTTTGCAGGTTTCTTAAACGATCCCGTTGACCTTTACGGAGTAGAGCCACTTGGTAGAGGCGAAAAACTTGGCGACCATGCAGCAAGCCTTAAATTCGGCACCGAAGGAATTATGCACGGCTTTAACAGTATTATGCTTAAAGACGAGAACGGCGAACCCGCTCCCGTATACTCGGTAGCAAGCGGATTAGATTATCCATCAAGTGGTCCCGAACACGCATTCCTTCGCGATATAGGTAGGGTAAAATACGACGTTATTAACGACGAAGAAACCATAGACGCGTTCTTCACCCTTTCTAAAATGGAAGGCATAATCCCTGCAATCGAGAGTGCGCACGCCGTAGCATACGGAATGAAACTTGCTAAAAAACTTGGCAAAGGCTCAATACTCGTTAACCTTTCCGGTCGTGGCGATAAAGACATGGACTACATCATTGAAAAATATGGTATAAGATAAATAAAAAAGAACACCGATGGGTGTTCTTTTTTAAGGTTAAAATTAGCACTTGTTTTTAGAGAAAAATTATATTATAATATAACTAACAATTTTTACAGGTAGATTATGATTGTAGTTTTACTAACGGCGCTCGGCGTAGGCGGAGCAACATGCATAGGTGCACTTATAGGCTTTTTATTTAAAAACCCATCGCAAAAATTTCACGACGTGATTTTGTCTTTCGCGGCAGGCATAATGCTTTGCGCCGCAGTTGTGGGACTTATAGTTCCGTCTATGGAATTCGAAGGGGACTTGATCGTTTTAATATCGGTTGCAGGTATTATATGCGGAGCGCTTTGTCTAAACCTAATAGACAAACTCGTGCCACACCTTCATACAATGACGGGCGTTGACATAGAAGCTCACCCACACAAGACCGAACAACTAAACAAAGTTCTTTTGTTCGTTATAGCGATTGCAATACACAACCTTCCCGAAGGCATAGCCGCAGGCGTAAGTTTTGGGACGGAAAATCAAGCGCACGCTATAACCATAGCGCTCGGAATAGCTTTGCAAAACATTCCCGAAGGTATGATTATAATCGCACCCATGATAGCGACGGGCATGAGTAAAAAACGCACGCTCTTAATCGCTCTTGCAACAGGCTTAGTAGAAATAGTCGGCACCCTTTTAGGATATTTCTTTGTGAGCCTTTCAAAGGCAATACTGCCTTTTGCGCTCGCTTTTGCAGGTGGAACAATGCTTTACGTTATAAGCGATGAAATGATACCCGAAACACATTCTCACGGAAACGAAAGATTAGCAACTTTTTCTATTTTGATAGGATTTTGCGTAATGCTTGTTTTTGATTTCTTTATAGGATAATTTAAAGATACTTTTTTGCGCCACGTCATAGGACGTGGCGCATTTTACTTTGCTACGGTTGATTTATTAGTCGCCGTGTGATAAAATAGTTTTTAGTAAAATAAAAGGTAAAATCGTCTATGAATAAGTCGCGTAAATTTTTAATATCGCTAATTTTATTTAGTTTAATAGGTCAAGTTGCATGGGTTGTGGAAAACATGTATTTTAACGTGTTTATCTACAAAATGTTTAACGCTACCGCAAGCCAAATTTCACTCATGGTATCTTGTTCTGCAGTCGTTGCAACCGTTACCACCATTCTAATAGGCGCGCTTTCTGATAAAATAGGCAAAAGAAAGATTTTCATTTCACTCGGCTACATATTGTGGGGCGCATCAATTCTTGCATTTACCTTGGTTAGAAAAGACGTAATAGGCGCTCTTTTCCCAACCGCTCTTTCGGTGTCTGCAATTTGTGTAACGCTTACCATAGTTTTAGACTGTGTAATGACCTTTTTCGGCTCTACCGCAAACGACGCGTGCTTTAACGCGTGGCTTACAGACGTAACCGAAGTAAAAACAAGGGGCAAGGTGGAAGGCATTAACTCCATGATGCCACTTTTAGCCATAATCGTTGTGTTTGGCGGTTTTATGTTTTTCGACCTTTCAAAATCGTCAAGTTGGACGGCAATCTTTGCTATAATCGGCGCCGTTGTGGTGGTTATAGGCGTTCTAAGCTTTTTCCTTATAGACGAGCCTGAACTTATCAAGGAAGGAAACCAACACTACTTCAAGAACATAATATACGGGTTTAGACCGTCAGTAATAAAAAATAACGTAGTGCTTTATATAACCATAATCGCATTTGCGGTGTTTGGCATATCTATTCAGGTGTTTATGCCATACCTTATTATTTACTACGAAGTGTCTTTAGGACTTACCAACTACGTGCTTATTATGGCACCCGCAATTATAATCTCGGCAGGCGTTACAGCCGTTTACGGCAGATATTACGACAAGGTAGGTTTTATTGGCGCTATCGTTCCTGCGCTTTGCTGTTTAATGCTTGGATATATCTTGCTTGGAATATTCACAAACGTAGTGTTAGTGTTTATAGGCTCGCTCTTAATGATGACGGGATATCTCACGGGAATGGCTGTTTTTGGCGCGATGATAAGAGATTATACACCGCAAGGGAAATCGGGGGCATTCCAAGGCTTAAGAATAGTAGGACAAGTTTTAATTCCTGGAATCATCGGACCAATGCTCGGTGCATGGGTGCTTTCTGACGCTAAGACCATAATAAATAACGACGGAACACAGTCTTTCTTGCCAAACCAAAGCATATTTTGGACGGCGCTTATCGTTGCTGGGGTAACGCTTGCGCTATCCTTTGTCGTATGGGCAGTTCAAAATAAAAAGTCAGACGAAAACAAGACGGACAAGGAACAATAAATGCTTTTTAAGATTACTAACGGAAGTGTTTCGTTTGGCGCGGACACTATTTTAGAACGAATAGATATAGAGATTAAGGACAGGGAAAAAATAGCAGTCGTTGGAAGAAACGGCTCGGGAAAGACCACCCTTCTTAAATGTATCACGGGCGAACTGACGATGGAAGAAGGCACGGGAGAAGAAGCCTTTTCGGTAACGCGAGCAGGCAACCCCGTTATCGGACACCTAAAACAAATAGCCTTTGAAGACGACGGCACGAGTTTAATAGACGAGTTATTAAAGGTTTTTAAGCCTATCAAAGATACCGAAGCAAAAATGCAAGCCCTTTTAACCGAGATAGAAAAAACGGCAGACGAGGACAAGATAAAAGAGTATTCCAAACTCAACGAACGCTTTGAATTTTTAGGTGGATACACTTACAAAAAAGAATATTCGGCAATGCTTAAAAACTTTGGTTTTACCGAGAGTGATAAAACAAAACCGCTTTCAGAATTTTCGGGTGGGCAACGCACCAAAATTGCCTTTATGAAACTTCTTTTAAGCCACCCCGACGTGCTTTTATTAGACGAGCCGACCAACCACTTAGACGTTACCGCCGTGCGTTGGCTTGAAGGTTATATCAAGAACTACAAGTCGGCTGTGGTGATAGTTTCCCACGATAGAATGTTCGTGGAAAAAACGGTCGATAAAGTTTACGAAATAGAATACGGGGAAACCAAGGGTTATCGCGGTAAGTATTCTGACTTTGAAAGGCAAAAACGGGAGAACTACCAAAAACAATTAAAAGACCACGAATACCAAAAGCAAGAAATAGCAAGGCTTATGCGCTTGGTTGAAAGGTTTAGATATAAAGCCACGAAAGCATCCATGGTTCAGTCTAAGTTAAAGCAGATTGAACACATGAAGATAATTGATAAGCCCAACCGCTACGACTTAAAGTCTTTTCACGCAAACTTTACCCCAAGGGTAGAGAGCGTTAAAGAAGCGCTTTGGGTAAAAGACTTGTCAATCGGTTATGATAAGAGCCTTGCTACCGTCAATTTTGAACTTGTAAGGGGCAAAAAACTCGGCGTAATCGGTCAGAACGGGATAGGTAAGTCCACTCTCTTAAAAACCCTAACGGGTGAGATTCAAGCGCTTTCGGGCAAGTTTGCGTTTGGGTTAAGGTCAGAGATAGGCTACTTTAACCAACAAATGGCAGAAGACGTCAGCAACAAAACGGTGTTTGAAGACTTCCAAGACGCTTTTCCAAGAGCCGACCAAACGGAAGTTCGCACAGCGCTCGGCTCGTTCTTGTTTACAGGGGAAGACGTTTTCAAAAAGGTAAGCGAACTCTCTGGCGGAGAAAGGGTTAGGCTTGCGCTATGTAAAATGTTCAAAAAACGCCCCAACTTCTTGATTTTAGACGAGCCAACTAACCACATGGATATAGTGGGAAAGGAAACCCTTGAAAACATGCTTTGCGAATACCCGGGGACTGTGATATTCGTTTCTCACGATAGGTATTTAGTTAGTAAGGTTGCAGACAGTTTGTTGGTGTTTGACGATGACGGTGCAACCTATTTTCCGGACAACTACGCTGAATACGAATTAAAGCAAGCGGAAAAAGAACAAACGGAAAGTATTCAATCCGTAAAGATGGTGGGTAACGTTTCAGGTGGTAAAAAGGCTTTTTCCACACCGCTTAAAGACAAAAGCAAAAAGCAAAAACGCGTTGCAAAATTAGAAACTCTTATATCCCAAACAGAAGAACAAATGCAAACGTTAAATAAAGAACTTCAAAACCCAAGTGTTTATTCTGACTACGTTAAGGTGGGTGAAATTCAACAAAAACTCGATAGTTTGCAAGCACTATACGACGAGTATTCTACCGAGTGGCTACAACTTAGTGAAGAACTTGAAAAAGATAATAAATAGGAGAAGTAAAAATGATTTTTGACAAATTAGAAAACCTTAAAAACTATGCAAACTTAAACAATGGTTTTAAGGAAGTAGTAGACTTTATTGAGACGCACGACCTTCTTTCATTGCCACAAGGAAAGGAAGCCGTTAGCGACAACGTTTACTATATGCGCCAACAATACGTGGGAAAACCAGAAGTAGACGACCTTTATGAAAGCCATGTAAATTATGTAGACGTTCAAATTGTTTTAGACGGTGCAGAGCGTCATTACTACTCAAAAGCACAACCGATAGTTAGCGAACTAAACCAAAAAGACTGCTATTTTACTTCGGCAAAAAAAGATTGTAGTATAGAACTAACAAAAAACACTTTCGTAATCTTTTTTGCAGGAGAACTTCATAAGCCGGGCTTAAAAGTGAACGAAGAAAAGGTCGAAAAAATAGTATTTAAAGTAAAAGCGTAAATAAATTGCCCAAGCCAAAATTTTTCAAATGACATGGCTTGGGCTTATTTTTTATAAAAATTTTCTAAGAGTAATAAGTATTCGGGTATTTTATGTTCCCGTATTGGCATAACGGGGTGCTTTGCATCGTCAAAGAACAAAAGTAGGGCGGGGCGAATACCGTTATAGTTTTCAACTAATTTATAGTTAAGTAGTTTTCCGTCAAAAATAAGCTTTTTCGCCTTTGCGTGATAGTTAAAATACCCCATAAGTTAAGCATGTGTAATGCTGGAAAAATATATCTTATTTTTATATAAAAATATTGACATAATTTCTCGCCCATGCTAAAATTAAAACATAATCAAAAAGGGTGGTTTTTATGAACAAAATAGTATTTGAAGATCAGATTATATTGTATTGGGATAAAGAATGGGACCTTGCTAACGGCATAGAGTATACTATACTTTTAGATGGAAAGGAAGTTGGTAAAACGGTAAAAACTCACTTTACTTTCGAAAATCTTCAAAGCGATAAAGAATATAAGCTTGCGGTGTATAGATTAGGCGACAACGATGAAAAGGTATATCTTTTCGACCAAGCCGTTCGCACTCCAAAGGCAAAGAATAGAATTGACGTGTCAAAGCCACCTTATAATGCGGTAGGCGACGGCAAAACGCTTAATACTAAAGCCATTCAAAAGGCAATGGACGATTGCACCGAAAGTGACTGCGTGTATATCCCAAGTGGCGTGTTTATGACGGGCGCGCTCGATATGCACAGCAATATGGAACTCTACGTTGACAAGGGTGGCGTATTGCAAGGAACAGCCCAAGTAAAAGACTACACACCTAAAATTTGGAGTAGGTTTGAAGGCGAAGAAATGGAGTGTTACCGTTCGCTATTAAATATTGGCAAACTCGACCATACTGCTGGCTATACTACCGAAAATATCGTTATCCGTGGTAAGGGCGCTATCTTGGGTGGCGGAGTAGCTCTTTGTAACGCTGTCTGTGCATTAGAAACAAAACTACTTAAAGATTTTTTAGAAAATAATAAAGAATTAGTAGCTTCGTGCGAACGCCCCGACACAATTCCCAAAAGACGTCGTGGCAGACTACTTAACATTAGTAACTGTAAAAATGTTATCGTTCACGGATTAGAAATAGGCATGGGACCTTCGTGGAATATTCATTTTATATACTCAAAAGACGTTATTACTTGTGGCTGTTATATTCGTTCACAAGGTGTTTCTAACGGCGACGGCTGGGATCCCGACTCATCGGAAGACTGTGTTTGCTTTAATAACGATTTTGCAACTCACGATGATGGAATTGCAATAAAAAGTGGCAAAAATCCAGAAGGAAATAAAATAAACCGTCCTACTAAAAACATTCGCGTATTCGACTGTCGTGGAAGAAACTCAGTTGCAATAGGTAGTGAACTTTCGGGCGGTATAGAAAACGTTTACGTTTGGGACTGCGACTATCAAGAAAGCAATCTCGGTGTAAATATCAAAACGACAACTAAGCGCGGTGGCTACGTTAAAAACATTAAGGTTAAAGATTGTCGTTTCGTAGGTATAGGTATCCGCACCAAATACGGCTGTAATAATGACGGGGAAAGTTCAGGTTGTCTTACTGAAATAGAAAATATCCATTTTCAAGACATTTATTTCTATGGCAGAAAACCCGAACACGTAATCTGCCCTGAAAACTATAGAATACCTATTTATTTTGAAGGTTTTGACGGAGAGGGTAACGAGATTAAAAACGTAACCGTTAAAAACTGTGTTTTAGAAAAACGTCCCGACGGCAAAACGCAAGACATATATATCAAAAACGTTAAAGGTTTAACCTTAGAAAACGTAAAATTTCAATAAAAAAAGCCTATATTTGAATATTAAAGCACGCTTATAATAAATAAGCGTGCTTTAATATTCTTTTCGTCCACACAAAACGTCTATACTGACGTTAAAATAATCAGCCAAACGCCAACATTCCATAATACTTGGCTCAATAAGTCCTTTTTCCCAACGAGATACGTTTGCTTGGCTTGTGCCTATAATTTGTGCTAAACCCCTTTGTGAAAGGTTATGTTCCTTTCTCAGTTCTAAAATTTTATTATTTTTGAAATCATTCCCCATATCTTCTATTATACAAAAATGTATAAAAATACTTGACTTATACAAATTTGTATCATATAATATCTGCAATAATTTATTTTTTACAAAGGAGAAGTAAATGAAAAAATTTTATAGGCTTTTGCTGTGCTGTTTTTTAACAGTATTCTTTGTCATATCGTTATCTGCATGTGAAGTGCCTGATTTTGATAAAGCGGATTTACCATCAAATGATACAACTTCTGAAAATGTTGGTGAGCACAATGATATGCAGTCTTACTCCGCAAGCGAAGTATATGAAAAAGTTAAAAACTCGGTAGGCGAAATTACTGTTTACGATAAATCAGGTTCTTCCATTGCACTTGGGACTTGTTTCGTTTACGCTAAGGATGGTAAGATAATAACTAATTATCATGTAATTGAAGATGCATATTCTGCAAGTGTAAGTATTAATGGGGGCACCTATACAGTATCTAAGATTTTAGCTTATGACGAACAAATTGATTTGGCAGTGCTTAAAATTTCAGAAACAAATCTTCCCGTGCTAACTTTTTGCAAAAAAGAGCACGACGTTGGTAAAAGCGTTTATGCCATAGGTAGTAGTAGGGGATTAACTTCTACTTTTACTCAAGGCATAATTACTACGGCAAATAGAGAGTTGGACGGGGTTAATTACGTTCAGCATGATGCGGCAATCTCAAACGGGAATTCTGGCGGACCTTTAATCAACGAGTATTGTGAAGTTATAGGGATAAATACTATGACTATTAAGGATTCTCAAAATCTTAATTTTGCTATAAGGGTTAATGAGATTGATAATTTGGATTTTTCTACATCTATAGATTTTGGTAAGCATAATGGTGTAGTTGACAGCGGAAGCTCAAGTTCGGGAACAACATCTAATCTATTCAATACAATAAAAAATCTTGCAGTAACAAAAGGTGAATATGATGATGGTGAATATCAGTATGATTTTTACAAAACTGATAATTTTGTATATGGCATTTATTATGATACGGCGGATAAATGTATTGAGTTTACCTTGTTTTGGGTAAATGATGCAGGAACTTTGAGCGATATGATATTTATAACAATGGATGAAATCGATGGGATATATGATTGGACATACGTTGGTGGTAATCCAAACAGTTCTAGTTATAATTACATGTCAGGTGTCTTGTATGCAAACACGTGGACGCAAAATTCTTTACTGACAGTTAGTGATTATTCAATAAAGACAAACACGACGTTATCCTCCCTTAAATCTACCGCATCTATAAGCTTAAATATATTATTAAAAGGAATAGATTTAAAGCTTTCGTCTTATGGTATAACTGCATATAATTTAGGCTTTACGAAGTTCACATCTTCATCTTCTTCTAGCACAAGTGATTTATTTACAACCATGAAGAACTATGCAATTACAAATGGTACTTATGATGATGGGTGTTATGAGGTAAAATATGGAACGGATTATTCTTCAGATTATTCAACCAGTTATAATTTCTACATTGTATATGATGTTTCAACACAAGAAATATCGTTTCAACTTTTTGCATACTCAAGTAATGGACTAAGCTTTTTGGTTTCATTTGACGTTGATAAAGTTGACGGAGTTTATGATTGGAGTTACGTTGATAGTTATGATGATTATATGTCTGGTCAAATAGTAGGCTCTACTTGGGATACGGGATATGTATTGGGTTATAGTTATAATAACATTACAAGTTCTTCTTTGAGAACTACAGTAAGAGAACTTGCTTCAAGTAGTATGAATGTGCTCTTATATAGTATTGATGAACATCTTTCAAGTAAGGGAATAACCGCATATAAACTGGGATTTAAGAACTTTTAATGGTAAAAAGGTCGCTTAGATAAGCGACCTTTTTGCTTTCAAAAAGCCTATATTGACAAATTATGGAAATTGTGGTAATATATATAAAAAAGGAGGCTTTCTTATGAATAAAGTTATTACTATTGGTCGTGAATTTGGTAGCGGTGGGAGAGAACTTGCTCTTAAACTTTCTGAAGCGCTCGGCTACGAATATTATGATAGAGAAATTATTGAAGAAATTTCTAAAAGAACCGAACTTTCTGAAAAATACGTTCAACAGGTTGTAGAACATGACCCGCACAGTCATTTTCCAATCACGGTTGGGCACACTTTTTCATATCTTCACCACTACGGCATTGAACGTCAGCAAGCCGTTTACCGTGAACAATGCGAAGTAATAAAGAAGATGGCGGATACTTCTAACTGTATTATAGTAGGAAGATGTGCCGACTATATTCTCAAGGATTATAATCCGCTAAAACTTTTCGTTTATTCTGACATAGACCACAAGATTAAACGTTGTAAAGAACGTGCGGACGTATGCGAACATTACACGGATAAGCAACTTAAAAAATACATAAAGGAAGTTGACAAAAACCGTGCGAGATATTACAGATTTTACACGGGCAACGAGTGGGGCGATAAACTCAATTACGATATTTGCATAAACATGGCAACGACAGATATAGATAAAGTCGTAGCAATGCTTGTAAAAATGTTAAAAGACTAAAAAAGGGCGATTCGCCCTTTTTTTAATGGGGAACTAAGGATTTTCGTTGACAAATAAATTAAGATATGGTAGTATATACCTATCTTCGCGAGCATGGCGGAATTGGCAGACGCGCTAGACTTAGGATCTAGTGGGAGACCGTGGGGGTTCAAGTCCCTTTGCTCGCACCAAAACAAAAGGACAACGATGTGTTGTCCTTTTGTTTTGGTTTAAAAGAGTAAAGGGACTTGAGTTAAGGAGAAAATTTGCTTGCAAATTTCCCTTTAGGGTAAACAGTCCAGTGGACTGTTTATCGGGTATGGTCGCACAGGCGAAAGTCCCTTTGCTCGCACCAAAAAATATGCTAGGCTGAAACGCCTAGCATTTTTTTGTGCAAAAAAGCAAAGGGACTTGAATTAGGCGCTGGCAAACTTGTTTAAATTACAGGCTATTTTTATCAAAAAAGATCTACCTATTATATGGTAGACCTCTTAAAATGGTTGCGTATGAAATTCAAAGCGAAAAACATTACTCAACTTTCTTTTTCGTTCCAACAATTTGTTGTATTATATCTGTTTATTAATATACCTTCCACCGCACTATAAAGAAAAGCTGGAAATATATCTAAAACGACTATTTCAATAGCCAATTTTCCCTGATTTGCATCCAATAACTCTACAACTTTTTCTATCTTAGAGTTAGTTTTGTCTGAACGCTTGAATAAATGTGACTTTAATCTGCCTTTAATATCTATGGCTTTACCAACATAAACGCATTTATTATCATTGTATAACAAATAAACATATTTATGATTTTTCTTAGAAATAAAGTTTTTGTTAAATTCGTCAGTATTCGTAATGAAGTTTGCCAAATCATCTTTGTCTTGGATTTGTATACCCTTTGTGTCATAATACAGTTTAAAACGTGGAGTTGGAATTTTATCTATAATTTCATTTTTTATGTAATTCTCATCCAATAAATTGTTTAAACACACACTAGTTTTCGACATGTTTTATATCCTTGAAAAATTTTATGTAGACAGTGAATATACCCTATCTGATTTTAGTTATTAGTTTTTGTGTTTTGTCCAAATGGTTGGAACGCCGTCAACGTAATGCCAATAATTGCCGTCATCGGCAGGTAAATCAATTTCATTTTCAACGTAGAAACAAATTGTAGAACTTGTTAAAGGTGCATTATAATCACTAACAGTAATTTTGTCCCATGCTGTAATCGTTCCTTCATAATATACAATATCTAAATTATCGCAATATTCAAAGGCATGATTATTTATACTTGTTACACTGTTTGATATTTCTAATGTTTCTAACGAACTGCAGTTATAAAACGCATAAGAACCGATGTTTGTTACGTTATCGTCTATTGTTATGCTTGTTAACATACTACAGTTGTAGAAAGCAAGATTGTTGATGCTATTTGTTGAAGTTATTTTGACTTTTCTTAATGAAGTAGGAATGTAATAATGACAAAAAAAATCAAAGAAAGCCGTTCTCGATGAATCATAATATTGATAAGTAGCACCGCTAATTTTGTCTAAACTTGTTGATGTTTTGCATCCAAAAATATAACCAAAAACTGAATTACGCCCAGTAGATGAATTACTGTATCCTATAAAGGGTAAGGTAATTTCCGTCAAATTATTACAACCATAAAATGCATATCCGCCTATAGTTTCTACACTGTTCGGGATTTCTATTATCTCTAATGAAAGGCAATTATAGAACGCTTCCTCACCAATATTTTTTATACTGTTTGGTATTTCTATTTTTGATAATGATTTGCAATTTTCAAAAGCGTAATCATCTATCATTTTCACCCCGTCTAGCATTATTACACTATTTAAAGACTCGCATTCATAAAAAGCATATTTGCTTATAATTTCAACGCCAGAACCAATAGTTGCACTTGTAAGTGAATAGCAACTTTCAAACACACTTTCACCAAGTGTTCTTACACTATTTGGTATAATCACACTTTTTAAATTTGGACAATTATAGAAAGCATAAGCGCCTAAAGACACCATTCTGTTTGAAAATTCTATTGTTTCTAAATTAACGTTGCTAGAAAATGCACTTTTTTCTATACGTGTCACAGGTTTTCCTTTATATAGTGAAGGAATATATACATCTGCTGAATTACCCGTATAACCTGTAATCGTATATTCCGTGTTATGTTCATTTAAGGTAAAAACCAAGCCTACTGTTGCTGCTTTTTCTAACTCTCCATATTCGCTATTACATATAGAGCATTTAGCTTTGTCTGTAGTTGATGCTGTTCCACCTTTATGAATCTCTGTGGCACTCTTTTCTCCACAAGAACATTCATACCAATGTTCAGTTTCATTACTTTTCAATATAGTATATTTATGAACGTGAGGCTGTGAAACACTTTCATTGTTTCCACCGCAAGCAGGCATTGTAAAAACAAGTAAGCAAGTTGTTAGTATTGTTATTAGAATTAAAAAAATTTTCTTTTTCATAATAGGCTATTTTTCCTTTTCTATAAGCAATATGGTTTATATCAATATTAGCGATAAATTAATCTTTTTCCCAAATGGTTGGAACTCCATCAACGTAGTGCCAATAATCTCCATAATCATTAGGAACGTCATTTTCGTTTTCGATAAAATAATAGTTCGTAACACGTATAGATATTAAATCTGTATTTTCACCAGCGATTATTATTTCATTCCATTTATCTGCAGTTCCGCAGTAATAAACGCTTCTTAATGAACAACAACCATAAAATGCCATTCCATATATATCTGTTACGCTGTCCGGTATTACAATACTTGTTAATTTGTCGCAATCTTTAAATACAAAAGCATCAATCCAAGTTATACTATTTGGAATGATTATAGATATTAAACCGCAACCTGAAAATGCAGAAGAATCTATACAAGTTACACTGTTTGGAATATTTATATTCGCTAATGCCCAGCATCCAACAAATGCTTCACCACCTATATTGGTTACACTATTAGGTATTGTAACATTTGCTAAGGAACGGCAGTGTTCAAACGTTTCTCCCTCTATTTTTTGTATTCCATAGGGTATTTCAATGCTTGCTAATTTACTACAACCAGAGAATGCACTTGCACCTATACTTGTCACACTATCTGGAATTTCTATGTTTTCTAGGTAGGAGCATTCTGCAAACGCACTATTGCCAATACTAGTTATGCTATCGGGAAGAGTTATATTTTTTAATTCATGGCAGTTATAGAAAGCACAAGAGCCTATTTCTGTTACTTCATTTTGAAGTTCTACACTTGTTAGTGAAACACATTCATAAAAGGCATATTCATTTATACTATCTTCCTTGGTTATCACTATAGTCTTGAGTGAAGATGGAACCATATATTGATTATTATTATAATCGTCCGCACCAAACAAATAGCCAAAGTGTGTATCGACCATGCCATTTATATACGCGCCAACAAATGGCAGTGTGATTTTTTCTACTTTACTGCAACGATAAAACGCATTTTCACCTATACTTGTTACAGTGTCCGGGATTACGATTTCGGTCAAATTACCACAGCACTCAAAAGCAGAGTAACCTATGCTAGTTAAACTGTTAGGGAGTTCTACAGTTTCTAACGAAATACAATTGTAAAACGTTTGTCTTCCTATACTTTTTATTTCATTTGGAATTTTTATACCAGACAATGAGGTGCAACCATAAAATGCTAATTCTCCTAAACTGGTTATACTTTCTGGAATCACTATGCTTTCTAGAGAAGTGCATTCTCCAAATGCAGCAATATCAATATTAGTTACACTGTTTGGAATTTTTATAGTTGTTGCTGAAGTACAGTAAGCAAAAGCAGAATTACCAATGCTTGTTACAGGAAGACCTTGGTATGTTGAGGGGATAACTATATTTTTATCATAACAAGTTCCTTTTCCACGCACTTCATATTCGGATTCATTATTGATTAAGGTATACTCTAAACCCTCGCTAACTGTTGTTCCGCACCAAATACATGTTCCATTAACATAAGAGCAATAGCCTATCTCACCGTATTCTTCGTTACACACGATACAAAAAGCTTTATCTTGACAAGTCGCAGTCCCTCCTTTATGGCTATCAATTCCATTTTTCTCTCCACAAGAACATTCATACCAATGGCTTGAAGAATTAGAGGAAAGTGTTTTGTAACTGTGAGTATGGTTTGAAGAATTATCTCCACCGCACGCCGTAAGTGCAAGCATCAATGCGCAAGTGGTTAGTGTGATTAATAAAATCGAAAATATTTTCTTTTTCATAATAGTTCTCCTACTATATATCTAATGCAGACATTATATAATGTATATGTCTATATGTCAAACAAATACTGTTATATAATGTTTACATTAGATAATATGGATGTATAGTATGAAATTAAGAATAAAAGAAATTTTAGATTTAAAAGGCAAAACAAAGTATTGGCTTTATATACAAATGGGTTTAAGTTATCAAAACTTTAATAAAATAATAAATAATCAAACAAATGGTATAAAGTTTGAGAATCTAAAAACTCTTTGTGATATATTAGAATGCACGCCAAACGACTTGTTTGAAGAGTATCACAAAAATTAGAATAAAAAATAGCACACATTAACTAAATATGTTTTGTGTGCTATTTTATTTTTTTCATTATAAATATATTTTTTTATTTCCCATTATCTCCGTAAAATTTGACGCCCGTTCGGGGTAGGGCGGTTTCTGCCGAGCCTAAAGGCTTCATTGCATTTCGATAATCGTGCTTGTCGCAAAACTCTTTAAGTTCCTTTTGTAATCTTTTTATATTGCGTTGCTCGACTTCGCTTAAAAGGTCAACGTAGTGCTTTGCCATAAATCCTGCGCTCTTGCTGTATTTAAGAAGTTCTGCATAGTGGTGCATACAAAAACCCTTGCTTGAAATAAGCAATTTATAAAACTCGGGCTCTCTTGAAAACATCTGCGCGATAGTCTTGTAGTATTTAACCATACTTTCTTCAACAAAGTCGCAAACGGCGCAAGTGGAAAGCGATTTTTCAATATTTTCCGCCGTTTTTTTAGCAGTGCCAACGCTTGTTATGTGTGAAAAAAGGTCTTCTATTTTTTCAAGCCTTGTTCCAAGCTGCAAGGCAACGCTAAGTTTGTTAGGACGTTCAAAGAGCATATTAAAATGCCTTTCGCAAAAACCCTTTTTGCCAACGCGTATGCGCGTGTTATCTTCCATAACCGCGTCGTTTAAAAACTCATGCAAAAACTGTTCCTCTACGATTTTTTTAATCTCGCACAAAGGACATTCCGAGCTTTCTTTCAACTTTTCTAAAATTAAACCTGTGTCAATATGATATCCCATACGCGTATTATAACAAAATAACGGATATAATTCAATAAAAAAACAAAAAAAGGTTGCAAACGTTTTTTTGGTGTGATAAAATTTTAAAAAACCAAAAGAAGGTGACCTAAAGTGATAACAAAAAAGATAGACTTATACGAGCATTTTGGTATAGCTCGTCCGCAAGGCGCATCAGGATATTTAGACGTTTACGCGCACCCTGTTGACCAAGAATTTTCTAAAAACAGAATTCGTCCTGCAATGCTTGTTCTACCCGGTGGTGGCTATTCGTATTGCTCGTTTAGGGAAAAAGAGCCTATCGTTATGAAGTATTTTGTAGAAGGCTTTAACTGTTATTGCCTAGACTATTCAGTAGGCAAAATGGCAAAATACCCAACTCCCGTTATAGAAGCGGTTATGGCAATGCTTTATATCAGGGAAACGGCAGAAGAACTTCACACTAATCCCGATAAAGTATGTTCAGTGGGTTTTTCTGCAGGCGGACATCTTAACGGCATGCTTAACACGGCTTATGCTAACAAAGAGATAGTTGAAGTTCTTGGCGAAAGGGCAAAGACGGCAATACTTAATGCAACTATTTTCGCTTACGCGGTTATTAAAACGGATAAAACGCACGCAGGAAGTATACAAAATATCACAGGTGGCGATGCAAGTCTTTTGCCTATCGTGGATATTGCCAAAAACGTTAATCAAAGCACCGCACCCGCATTTATTTGGGCGACGGTTAACGACGGAGCAGTCCCAAGCGAAAGCAGTTTAGACCTTGCAGTTGCATACAAAAAGGCAGGCGTTCCATTTGAACTTCACATGTTTGAAAACGGCACTCACGGACTTTCAACCGCAACGGACGAAGTTAACTCGATAAACCAAGCGGTTTCAAAGTGGATTGAACTTTCAATCACGTGGTTACAAAATAGAGGATTTGTTATAATTAGAACAGAGTAAAGGATAGTAAATGAAAAAATTAGGGTTGGTATTAGGCTCAAGCGGAGCAAGGGGCACGTCTTACGTGGGATTCATAAAAGCGCTTGAAGAACATGGAATTAAACCTGACTTTATTGCAGGTAGTTCTATGGGCTCTGTCGTGGGCGCGTGTTACGCGCTTGGAATGACTGCCGACCAAATGGAAAAAGAAGTATTGTCTCTAAAGGCATCGCACTTAATAGACCTATCTTTTCGTCCCATATCAAATAAAGCTGTTTTGCGTTCTAAAAAACTCGTCAAAAAGTTGGACACTTATTTTAAGGGTAAGACGTTTGGAGACACTATTATTCCTTTTACTGCGGTATCAGTAGATTTGCTTAGCGGAAAGGTTTACGCATGTAAAGAAAGTGACAATCTATCTCTCGGAGTTGCAGCAAGTTCAACAATCCCTGCAATCTTTAAGCCTATAAAAATGAACGGAATGACACTTGTTGACGGTGGGGTTTTGTGTCGTCTTCCTATCAAGGAAGTAAGGGAAATGGGCGCGGAAGTCGTGGTTTGTTTAGACGGGCTTGGCGATACGCGAGAACTTGATAAAGACTTTAACATAATTACCGTTCTAATGCGTTCATATGAAATTATGGACGGGGTGTTAACAAACTATCGTTTAAATGAAAACCCACCTGACTTATTGATTAAACCTGAACTTGGCGACATGTCGCAATATAAATTCAAAAATTTTGAATTTGCCATGGAACAAGGATACAGGGCAGGAATAGAAAATATAGAAAAGATAAAAGAACTTATTAAATAAGGCAAAAAATCGTTGATATTTTTCAATTTTTATGATAATATAATTTAGCAAAATAAAAAGAGAGGCAAACCGAGAAGCAAGATAGACACCGATAGGTGGATATTGGCTACCGAGGTTTTGACAAAGGAAAAGACAAGACTCGAAAAAATTGTCGAAGAAATTTTTTCGAAAGAGGAGAGGCAAACCGACTTGGCTGATAGGCAACGACAGTTGGCTATTGAAAAGGAGGTTTTGACTCGACGTGCTGGTGTGGCTCAGTCGGTAGAGCAGCTGATTCGTAATCAGCAGGTCAGCGGTTCAAGTCCGCTCACCAGCTCCATAAAAATCACCCACACAAACATGTGGGTGATTTTTATATAAAGAATTAAATAGTGGTTTAAAATAGGAGCGAACAACCTAAATGGTTAAAAGCATCATTGAAAAATGGTATAAGCGGTTAGAGTTTGATAAAAAGTATGATAAAGATTTTTATCAAGCATTAAACGAGATAGAAATTCCCCCCGAAACAACTATATCTAATTACGATATGAGTTGTGAAGACGGTATGAAAAATCTTTTAGTGGCTTTATACTCTTGTGAAAGGTTGCAACGTCTATATAAGGAAAAGGGCATATCTGACGAGATTTTGATAGACTCGTTGCATGACATAAATCGCTGGCTTGATACGTGGAGTAAAGTAAAAGGAAAAACGCATCTTGGGGAAATGAGTTGGCTTTCAAGAACGCTTAACGGTAACCTCTTTAAACTTGGAAGGTTGCAGTTTGCCTTTATAACAAGCAAACATGATTATCCCGATAGCGAACTTTTAAAAGGTCAAAAGGTTATAGACGTGCATATCCCTGCCGACGGGAAGTTAAGCGAGCAAAGTGTAAAACAGTCTTTTAATATGGCAAAAGAATTTGCTAAAAAGTTTTTCCCTATGCACGAGAACGCGCCCTTCATAACTCACTCGTGGCTTCTTGATAAGACTCTTGAAGAATACCTATCCCCAGAGAGCAACACGTTAAAGTTTGCAAAATTGTGGACAGAAGTCCACAAAGATCCTTCGTTTGCGTTACTTAGATTTATTTTCTCTTGGGATACGAACGAAAACAATCTTAAAGACGCTCCTATAACAAATTCCTTTATGCAAAAAATAAAGCAAGCGGTCTTGGATGGTAAACAATTTTACGAAGTGCTCGGTATAATACGTCAAAACTAATTTTAATATAAAGGAAAAGCGCCCGACCAATTGGTCGGGCGCTTTCTATTATAAAATTTTAATTAACTTTCTTAAAGTAGGGAAGAACGCTTAACGGTGCGTTTACTTCTACCGTTTGGCCGCCTTCGTAAACCTTGCCGTCGTTCATATCTTGCCATTTTCCGTTAGGAAGTTTAACCGCTCTTACAGTTTGACCTTTAACAAGAACAGGCGCAACTAAGTAATCGTCGCCAAGCATAAATTGGTCTAAGCAAGCATGCAAGCCTTCATTAGGGAATTGATATTCCATATTTCTAAGGATAGGTTCGCCCGTTACTTCTGATTTTTTAACTTGTTCGATAATGTAGCCACTCATTTTTTCGTGGAGTTTAGCCATGTCTAAACAATACCCTGCACATTCTTTTGATAAAACTCTCCAAGGCGCAGCAGAGAACTGCATCATTGGGAAAAGAGCCGAGCATTGCGCCATTCTAACGAACATTTCGTGGTCTAATTTTGGCAAATTTTCTTCTATAAAATAAGTCCAACTACCGCCACCAACCATGTCTGGGCAAAGGAAAGGGAATCCTATAATACCGACTAAAATGCCTTGTGGAATTAAGTCGGCAAGGCCACCTTCGCCCCATTTATGAGCCTTGTCAAATAATCTTGTGATAAGGTGTAAGTGTCCCGTTTTGTGATGGTTCTTAAATTCGTGGAAAGGATATTGTAAACCGAATTTAACCCACGCTTCGTTGAGTTCATCAACTGAAGGAACTTTCGTTTCAACAAGTCTCCAACCATAACGCATGGGGTCTCTTGAACAGGCAAAAACACCTGCGTCTGACGCACCACCCAAATAACCTTCAACTGCAAAGGTGTCGATTTCGTTAATAGGTTTCCAAGTGTAGTCGCCACCGTCAAACTTAAAGCCGTCTACACCATATTCGTTAACAAGCACATCTAATTGTTCTTTGAGAGCTTGTCTATCCCCTTCACGGGTTAAATCGAACATTGCACAGTAGCCGTTCCACCACTTGTGGATAGCAACTCTGCCGTCTTTAAGACGGAGAAGATGACCCGTATCCGTTTCAATACCGTGGTCACGTGCAAGGTCCAAAAATCTATCACTTGAAAGACTTATGTAAGGGGATATCCACAACATAATCTTAAAGCCCATATCGTGAAGTTTTTTAATCATGCCCTTGGGGTCTTTGAATTTATCGGGGTCGAACTGCCAAGAGCCGTGTTCCTTTTGCCAACCGTCGTCTATCATCAAAATACCTTTGGTGTAGCCGTTTGCAACCAAACCTTCGGCATAACGCAAAATGCCTTCTTCCGTTTGGTCTTTAATAAGTTCTACCCAAGTATTAAATTGTGGAACTTCATAAAAAAGTTTTTCTGTAACCAATCCATCGGTAAATGGGAATCTATCCCTTTTAGCGTTGATAAAAGCATCTCTCAACGTCTTGCCCGAATCGTCTAAAATAATGGGCATTTCGCCTTGGCATTTGATAACGCCCTTTTTGAAAGTGATGTCAAAACCCTTATCGCTCCAAATATATCTACCCTTGTCCGAAAGGAAAAAGGGTGCACTTTGACAAGTAATTCTACCCCTACCAGCCGTAGTAATAAACTTTTCGGTAGTGCAGTCGTAAGGCATAAAATTAGAGTTGTTTACGTCGCCACCCCACCAATGTTCGTTTGGTAACATTTTAACTTTTAATTTCATATAAGCTCCTTTTAAGGAAATATTTTCCTTAACAAAAGTTTTTCTTGTAATATGATAACATATCCCATTAAAAAGTCAAGAGAAAAGAAGTATTTTTTATAAGTGGACTGATTGTTTTTTGCATTGACTATGATAAAAAATTGGAGTATAATATTTTTGTAAAAGGGCGGGAAGCCTGGATAAGGAGACGGTTATGCAAAATTTTGTTTACAATACCCCAACAAAGGTGATTTTTGGAAAAGATACTCACAAAAAAGTTGGTGAAATTATAAAAGAATACGGCTACAAAAAAATAATGATGCAATATGGCAAGGGCAGTATCAAAAGAGCGGTCTTTACGATGAAGTGATGAGTTCTTTAAAAGAAAACGGAATAACCGTTATAGAAATGGCAGGCGTTGAGCCTAACCCAAAACTAACCTTCGTTAGAGAAGCCGTTAAGGTGGCAAAACAAAACAATGTTGAATTCATTCTTGCCGTCGGTGGTGGAAGCGTTTTAGACTCTTGCAAATACACCGCTCTCGGCACCTTTCACGACCAAGACGTGTGGGATTTGGTTATGGGAAAAGCCCCTGTTAAAGGTGCGCTTCCCGTAGGCGTAATACTCACGCACTCTGCGGCAGGAAGTGAAATGAGCAATTCAGCCGTAATTACCAATATGGAACTTAATCTTAAAAAAGGTATTTCTACTGAGTTTAATAGATGCAAGTTTGCTATTTGCAATCCAGAACTCACTTATTCGGTTAGCAAATATCAAACGGCTTGCGGAATCGTTGACATGATGACGCACACCATTGAAAGATACTTCACCGTTTGCGAGGACACACCTCTTACCGACGGCATAGCAGAAGCTCTTTTACGCGGAATAATAGATGCGGGAAAAGTTGCAGTAGAAAACCCCACCGACTATAATGCAAGGGCAACGCTTATGTGGGCGTCAAGCTTAGCGCATAACGGCTTGACGGCGTGCGGTAGAGAAAACTATTTAGTAGTTCACCAAATCGAACATGCGGTAAGTGGCGAGTTTGACAGCGTTGCACACGGCGCGGGACTTGCGGTATTATTCCCTGCATGGGGTAAATACGTGTATAAGTATAACGTTAAACGTTTTGCACAGTTTGGCAGAAACGTTTGGGGCGTTCGTGAACAAGACGACGAAAAGGCGGCGGTTCTTGGCATAGAGCAAATGGCTAAGTATTTTAGCGAAATCGGTATGCCATCTTCACTTAGAGAGTTTGGAATACCAAAAGAAAGTATTCCACGTCTTGCAGACCTTTGCACTTACGGGAAAACGAGAACGATAAAGAGTTATATTCCGCTCGGAGAAAAGGAAATTACCGACATATTAAACTTATGTTACTAAGTTTACCCAAAAGAGAAGTTACTCATGATAGATTTTAAGCAAATTACAACTGATGATAAACTATTATTTAATAAACTTGCAAACGCTTGTCCTCAAAGGGGTTGCGAGATGTCTTTTGCCAACCTATTTTTATGGGGCGACCAAAAGATTGCGTATAAAAATGAGCATTTGTTATTTTTATCTTCTTTTAGCAAGACTTTTTATCCATTTCCAATGGGCGATGAAAAAGACGTAGAGAATAAAATAGCCGTTATAAACGATATTATCAAAGACTCGCAGGAAAGGGGCATACCTTGTATGATAACTGCCGTATGCCAAGCGGAGAAAGAGTTTTTGGAAAAGCACTTTACCGGTCGTTTTGATTTTCAAACGGACGACGGCTCTTACGACTACGTTTACGATATAAACGACTTATCAGACCTTTTAGGGAAGAAGTATCACAAAAAGCGCAATCACTTAAACAACTTCAAAAAAGCGCACCCGAACTATACGGTAGAGCCTATTAGCGAGCAAAATAAAAGTCAGGTTATTCAAATGGTGGAAGATTGGTATAAACAAAAGGTCGAAGCCACAAAAGAAGACGATTTCGATTATGAAAGATTAGTGTTTGAGCGCGCAATGGACAATTATTCTGAACTTGGGTTAGAAGGCTTGGTTCTTAAAGACGATGAAGAAATATTTGGGGTAACCTTTGCCAGCCCTTTTTATCAAGACGTTATGGACGTGCATTTTGAAAAGGCGCGTGCCGACGTGGACGGCGCTTACGTTGCAATAAACAACGAGTTTGCAAAGTATATTAGGGCAAAGTATCCTAATATAAAATATCTCGACAGAGAAGAAGACTTAGGAATAGAAGGTTTAAGGAAAGCAAAACAAAGTTATTTTCCACACCACCAGGTGGTAAAATACCGCGCACTATTAAAGGAGTAACTGTGAAAAAATTAGTTGTTTTCGATGTGGACGGAACGCTTGTAGATAGCGAGCCATTACATAAAATTTCAAGAGATATAATGCTTAATAGGCTCGGTATATATTCAGAGCAGCTTTCCGATAGTGCAATAGGCGTGGGTAAACGTGATTTTTGGGAAAGAGTGCAAAAAGAATATGGGTTAAGTTTAGATTGCAACGCCTTAACGGTGGAAGAATTTGATATTCTCATTTCGGTTATTAGAGAACGTGGGGTTAAACTTAGCACAGGGGTAAAAGAACTTTTAGAATTCTTAAAAACAAGCGGTGTAAAAATGGCGGTGGCGTCTTCGTCAGACGGCACTTACGTTGACGAGATATTAAAAGCAACTGGAATTAAAGACTATTTTAACGTTGTTTGCACGGGCGATTTGGTAAAACACACCAAGCCCGATCCAGAAATTTATCTTAAAACCATGGATTTTTCTAACGAAGTGGCAAAAGATACGCTTGCGGTAGAAGATTCCACTTTGGGTATTTTAGCAGCGGTAAATGCAAAGATAACTTGCATAGGTTTTAATGCAAACGATATGGGCGCACAGCAAGATTTTTCGCCTTGTGAACAGGTAGTTAGCGACATGAGAGATATAGTTAAATTTGTGTAGGAAACATAAAAAATTTATTTTGGTATTGACAACAAGTTTATTATAAATATATAATAAAAGTAATAAGGAACGTTTGAGTTTCCATAAAAACAAAAAGGAGAGACGGTATGAAAACGAGAAAATCATTATTAACCCTTTTAGTTGCAATATTTACGTTATGCGTAAGTATGTTCGTGTTTTCTGCGTGTGAAGTAGCAACTCCACATACCCATACTTGGGGTGAGTGGCAAGTGGTTACTCCTGCAACGTGCTTGGCAGAAGGCGATGAAATGAGAGTTTGCACAACCGACGCAAGCCACGTTGAAAATAGAAAAATTCCAAAGTCAGGACACAGCGGATACATATTATGCGTTGACTGTGGCGAGATTATAGTTAATCAAGAAGATACGCAGTTCTACGGCAATTCGCTACAAAGTTTAATCGATACTAAGTCTTTTGGCCTTGTTGTTGAAGACGTAGACTTCTATTTTGAAGAAGCGTGGGCATACGATTATAACTACGACGGAATTATCGATGAATCGAGCGAAACGAGTATAGACCTAAGCGCACAGTTTGGCGAAGTAGTTGTAGGTTATAAAGAAGATGGCACTATCTATGCTTACGGCGACGGAGAAGTAACCCTTATAGGTAATTACTTACCAATTGAGCCAATGAGTGCAACTGCGTATTTTGAAGGCACGGTTGGATACTTTAAACTAAATGCTATAGAAGAAATGTTCGTAAAACTTGACGCAACGACATTAATGCAAGTTTTAGAAGAAATGCTTTCTGAACAAAACTTCCCTGCATTAGTAGACCAAGTAGTTGCTGAGTTAAAAACGCAAGTTCCTGTAGATCTTCACAGTGCGATTGACGAAATCGCTTTATGGCTTAAAGACGATCCTATCGGAGACATCACAGGTATCATTGCTGATAACGAACAGTTAATCAAGAAGATTTTTGCTTCATCCATAGCGCCTGCACTTAAAAAGACGCAAGTAGCAAACGGCTACGATTTAACTTTAGACTTTGATATTTTACGTGACGTTAACAATGATTTATACAGCAAGACGATTGAAGACTACTTAGAAGAAGAATACGGCATCAATCCACTTGTTAAAATCAGAAGCAAGATAGACGGCGTTCTCAACACCACCGTTGGCGAAATAATAACTGACGTGGAAACAGAACTCGGTATGACATTTAGTGAGTTTATAAACGAAATGTGGGTAGAACTTGGTTTACCTGAAGAAATTGAAGGCTTAACAAAGCAAGATATTATAGACGTTTTAAGCGCAACGACGCTTAGAAATTCTACTATCAAATCACTTTTACAAGATCTTCTCTATCAAACGGAAGGTGTCACAGCAAGTATAGACGAGTTTATTGACGAAATATTTACGACGCTCGAACAAATTCTCGACTATACTATTTATGAAATGATGCTTATACCCGTATACGATGAACCTAACTACGACGTAAGCATTCCCGCATATGCGGCTGCTCCCGGAGTAACGCCTGATACTGACCAAATGTTGCTTATGGTAAAAGAAAGTGTTGACGACGTGATAGACGTTATAGAAGACGTTTGCAATTTCGTTTTACATACTGACGCGCAAGGCAACGTAAAGAGCATAACTTATAGCGCAGATTTTGACTTAAACGATATAATGCAAGCGTTGGGCGGTGGCTCTGAAGCCGAAGACGTAGCGCTCACCGTTTCTGGCGACGTATCGTTGATTTGTGGTTATCAAACGCAAGATTTAGAAGGTTATCAAGCATTCAAGACTGATGCAGAAAGTTTCTTTAATAAAATTGATATCTCTTCTGCAAAAATCTTAGATCAATTAAAAGCGCACTACGGCGAAGACAACGTAACTTATCAAGACGGTATGTATTCTATATGTTCCGTAGAAGAAGGTAGCAATACTTGGGGTGAATACACGTCAGGTGATTATACCTATTACTATGAAGACTTCTATCATTATGAATACAACTACGTAATTCCAGAACAAGCACTTTTATTAGTTGCATGGGAAAATTGCAACAACGTAGTTGCTTTGGAAATGATTTGCCAAGTTGAGTGTGAATATTATGACACTACCTATTACGTTGTAAAAGACGCATTAGGAACCGAAGTAAGTAGAGATGAGCAATACGGTAGCGAAGGCAGTTACAGTGGCTCTGGAATGTATTCATTATTTGGCTATAACGTAGAAACACAAACGTTAGTTTTTGCTGAATATTTTGGACATCGCTTAGTAAAAGACGATAGCAAGACCACGTTGCTTTCAAACGGCTTGTTAAAGGTATGCTACAAATGTTCGGAATGTGGTAAGGAATTTTACGAATACGCTAAACCACAAGACTAATATAAAATTAAAACAAAAAACGCTCGGATTTATCCGAGCGTTTTTTGTTTCAAATTACAAATAACTTTCCGCGTGGAGCATTAGCATTGAAAGGGCGGTTATGGAAGCCGTTTCGGTGCGGAGTATTCGTTTTCCTAAAGAAATAATTTTTGCGTTTTTTTCTATTAATGCATCAATTTCCTTTTGTTCAAACCCGCCTTCGGGGCCGATTAAAACGCCTATTTTCATATCTTTTTTAATTAGCGAAAGGCACTCTTTTGTGTCTTCCATACCGTTTTTGCTCTCAAAAGGCACAATAAAAAGGTCAAATTCCGGCACTTTATCAAGCGCGTTTTTAAACGAAATAACGGGGGAAACGGTTGGAACGCACACTCTTTTACTTTGTTTTGCCGCGCTTTCGGATATGGCTTGCCAACGAATCGTTTTGTTATCTTTTTTGTTGCCCAAAAGTTTTACTACCGAACGCGCCATTTCAACGGGAACTATCTCGTCAGCGCCAAGTTCAACAGCCTTTTGAATAATGAGTTCCATTTTATCGCTTTTTGGAAGCCCTTGAAAAAGAGTAATGCTTACGGGAAGAGAAGTGTCTGCAAAATTTTCTTCAACCACCTTAACGATAGCGCTTTCGGTGGTGATTTCAAAAAGTTCGCAAAGATGACTTTTTTCTCCGTCGCTTATAATAAGTTTTTCGCCTATTTTCATGCGCAAAACGTTGACTAAGTGGTTTTTATCCCCACCGCTAATAGAATATTTATCAGTATCTATTTTATTAGAACAAAAAAAGTTAAACATAATCTCACCAAATAGATATTAACATAAAACCTAAAAAAAGCCAAAATAATTTATAGAAAAAACATATTTTTTTTATTTTTAATTGCAAAAAAGATAAAAATGTTTTATAATGCTTGTAAAGTGAAATAAAAACGTGTAAGGAGAATGTCCATGTTAAATTTATTATCAGGCGGTGGCGGTGGCCAAATCGTAATCTTTGCAGTATTATTAGTTGCAATCATCGGTTTATTCGTTTGGCAATCAATATCAGGCAAGAAAAAACAAAAAGAAGCCCAAGAAAAGGTTAACGCATTAAAGGTTGGCGACAGAGTAAAGACCATCGGTGGTGTTTGCGGATTCGTTGTAGAAATCAACAATGCAGAAAACACTTTCGTTTTAGAAACAGGCACAGATACAAACAAATCATACGTTAAGTTTGATAAAGGCGCTATTTACCAAACTGCACCTGCAGAAGGTAGTGCAGTAGCACAAAAGGCTGTTGAAGAAAAACCTGCTGAACCTTTCGAAGAAGAAAAGAAAGAACAAGCACCTGCTCCTAAGTCAAACAAAAAACCAAGAGCAAAAAAAGTAGCTGCACCAAAAGAAGAACCTGCTCCCGTAGAAGAAGCAGTTGCAGAAACGGTAGAAGAAGCAAAAGCAGAAGAGCCTGCCCAAGAATAATTCTTGAATAAAAAACTCAAACTCCGCATATCTATAATAAAAAAGATAGCGGAGTTTTTTTATGAGTCAAGAAAGGGAATCAGAAAACGTTTTCTTAATGATAATGAAAGGCGTTACAATAACCGTGCTAACGACTTTATCTTTAATACTGTTATTTGCAATAGTAATAAAGGTATCTCTGCTCGATTCGTCGGTTATTAAATGGGTAAATCAATTTCTCAAAATAATCTCAATATTTGTAGGCGTTTTCTTTTCGATAAAAGGGCGGTTAGGCTTTTTGAAAGGCGGACTCGTCGGCTTATTTTCCACAGTCATAATATTTATAGTCTTTGCCTTTATGGGCGGAGATCTAACGGCAGGTTCAACTATAATAGATAGTATCTTCGGCGCGTTTATAGGCGCAATAGTTGGAGTTTTAGCGGTAAATAGAAAGCGCGCAAATTAAATTTTTATTATACATAATAAAAACAACCACCCGTCAAGGCTTTTGGCGGGTGGTTTTGCCTTGTTTTAAGGGCGCAAATAAAAAAATTACATTGACTTATAATAAAATATATAGTATACTATTTACAATATATAGCACTTTTAAAGCCCTTTTTATCAAATGGGCTTTTAGCCACGAATAGCGTTTTATCGCTATGGATATTTAATCTATGAACATTTTAGAAGACTTAAACGGTTCTGCCGATTTAAAAAAACTTAAAATTTCACAACTCAGCGCGCTTGCGGTTGACCTTCGCTCGCAGATTCTTTCTGTTACAAGAAAAAACGGCGGGCATTTGTCTTCTAATCTCGGAATGGTGGAAACGACCATTGCGCTTCATTACTGTTTTGACTTGCCAAAAGATAAAATAGTATTCGACGTAGGGCATCAATGCTATGCCCATAAACTTTTGTCGGATAGAAAGCAATCGTTTGAAAGTTTGCGTTCCTGGGGTGGCATCTCAGGTTTTCCCGATATAGAAGAAAGTGAATACGACGCCTTTTCGACAGGGCATGCAGGCACTTCTATTTCGGCAGCGTTAGGACTTTGCTATGCGAGAGATACGCTTGGTCAAGACCATACGGTAATAGCCGTGGTTGGCGACGGTTCGCTATCTAACGGTCTTAACTTAGAAGCCTTAAACGCGTCAAATCAAAAGCCTAACAACTTTATCGTTATTCTAAACGACAACGGAATGTCTATTTCCAAAAACAAGAACGGCTTTTATAAACTCATTTCTAAAAGCACTACTAAACGCGGATACGTCAAGGGAAAGAGAGCGGTTAAAAGAATATTCGGCAACTCTTTCGTTACTCGCTTTTTAATAAGGTGCAAGGATTTTCTGAAAAGAGTTTTCAATAAAAACAACTACTTTGAAAAACTAGGTTTTAAATACGTTGGCGTTATAGACGGTAACAACGTTAAGGAACTTACGAATATCTTATCTCGCGTTAAAAATATAGCCAAAGAAAAGGCGGTGCTGTTGCACGTTAGAACGACCAAAGGCAAAGGTTACGATAAAGCCGAAGAAAATTCGTCAACCTATCACGGAGTGTCTAAAAACTTTGAACAAACCACTTCTGGGTTTGGGTTAACGCTCGGTCAAACGCTTTCGGCTGAGATGGATAAAGATGAAAGAATAGTCGCGATTACCGCAGGTATGAAAGACGGAACGGGATTATTCCAAGTTGAAAAGACTCACCCCGACCGTTTTTACGACGTGGGCATTGCCGAAGAATACGCAGTAACTCTTGCCGCAGGTATGGCAAAGGGCGGACTAAAACCCGTTGTGGGAATTTACTCGACGTTTACCCAACGCGCTTACGACCAAATAGTTCACGACGTGTGCTTGCAAAATCTTCCCGTAGTGCTGTGCTTGGATAGAGCGGGGTTAAACGGTGAAGACGGAAAGACTCATCAAGGCTTGTTTGATATAAGTTATTTATCTCACCTTCCAAACCTAACGGTGTTTGCGCCTGCCGATGATAACGACCTTGCTGAAACGATAAAATACGCGCTTTCGTTAAATAGTCCTGTTGCAATTCGTTATCCCAAGAAGGGTGAAGGGCGTTTTGCAACACAAGAATTTGGCACGGGCGAGTGGGAAAGACTAACCGAAGGTAAGGACGTAACCGTTCTTGCAGTAGGTCCAAGAATGATAAAACTTGCGCTAAACCTAAACCAAGCTTGCGAAAATAAGCTTAGCGTAGTATGTGTTAAGCGCGTCAATCCGCTTGACCAGAAGTTTTTAGACGGGCTCGTTGGCACGGTAATTACATTAGAAGAAAACGCAATAAAAGGCGGTTTTGGACAGGCAGTAAAATGCTATTTAGCAGATAAAAATCAAAAGGCAAAAGTTTTCGGCTTTGGCATAAAGGACGAGTTTATTCCACACGGAAGCGTTGAAGAACAACTCGCTTATTGTGGATTAACGGTAGACAATATTAAGAAAATTGTCTTTAACAGTTAAGTGGTCGAAAAAGGAGAAAGTTATGTTTAAGAAATTGATCAGAATGGGCGCTTTGGCAATAGTTGACGCGGTTGCCGTTGCGGTGTCGTGGATATTGACACTCGTGCTATTGCGTTTAGACCTTTCTATATGTCTAAGAGAAAACTACTTTTTTTTGATTGGCGGAATTTGTTGGACTTTTGTAGTTAACTTGTTGCTCGGTTTATATTTGACGTTGCTTAAATACGCGAACATAAGAGACGCTGTGAAGTTGTTGTTATTCGGCGCATTGACGCTTTTATACAACGCAATCGTTTCGTGGTGTTCTGAAGAATTTATAATCGGTTGGGCGATAATGGTAACAATGTTTACCATAGGGATTATCGGCATATCGAGATTCTTTTTCAGAATCATCGGCTTTATGGTTGAAGCTCACCACAGGGCAGTTGCAAGAAAGTCTGACATGAAGCGCGTTTTGATTATCGGCGGTGGTTCAGCAGGACATTCTTTAATTAAAGAATTGCAAGACAACGCAAACTCTAAAATGATACCCGTTTGCGTGTTAGACGATAGCGAAGTTAAAGTAGGTAGATCAATTAACGGCGTAAAAGTAGTAGGCAAGATTTCAGACGTAGTTTATGCGGTAAGAAAATACGCGATTGATAAAATTATAATAGCAATACCATCTCTTGATAAAAAGGCCTTGCACGACGTAGTTGCGCTTTGTAAGAAGACCAAACGTCAAGTGCTAACCATTCCGGGAATTTACCAACTTGCAGACGGCACGGTTTCTATTAAAGACATCAAAGAAGTAAACTTGTTAGACCTTCTCGGCAGAGAGCAAGTAAAGGTAAACTTAGACGAAATATTAGGATATATAGAAAACAAAGTAGTTTTGGTTACAGGTGGCGGCGGCTCAATAGGAAGCGAACTTTGTCGTCAAATAGCAACACACTCACCAAAGCAACTTATCATCTTAGACGTGTATGAAAACAACGCCTATGAAATAGAGCAAGAATTAAAGAGAAAACTTCCCGAACTCAACTTGTTAACGCTTATCGCAAGCGTTAGAGATAGCGGTAAAGTAGACGACGTGTTTGAAAAATATCGTCCACAAATAGTTTTCCACGCAGCGGCTCACAAGCACGTGCCATTGATGGAAACAAGCCCTAACGAAGCAGTTAAAAACAACGTTTGCGGAACGTTTAACGTAGCGGATGCAGCAGGAAGATTCGGAACGGAAAAGTTTGTTCTTATATCCACCGATAAGGCGGTTAACCCAACAAACATAATGGGCGCAACCAAACGTATTTGCGAGATGATAGTTCAGACTATCAACAAAAAATACGAAACCGATTACGTAGCCGTTAGGTTTGGCAACGTTCTCGGCTCAAACGGTTCGGTTATTCCATTATTTACTAAGCAGATAGCAGAAGGCGGCCCCGTAACCGTTACTCATAAAGACATCGTTCGTTACTTTATGACCATTCCCGAAGCAGTAAGCCTTGTTCTTCAAGCAGGCGCATACGCTAAGGGTGGGGAAATATTCGTGCTTAACATGGGCGAACCCGTTCGTATTTACGACTTAGCAGTTAATATTATCAAGCTCAGCGGTTTAGAGCCTGAAAAGGATATCAAGATAGAAATAACAGGACTTCGCCCAGGTGAAAAACTTTACGAAGAAATGCTTATGAGCGAAGAAGGTCTTGACAAGACTGCCAACGATATGATTTATATTGGCAAACCTTTGGAGCTTGACGAACATACGTTGTTTGACACTATCAAGGAAATGAAAGACCTTGCATATCAAGAAACTGACGTAATGAAAGAAGTAGTTCATCAATTAGTTCCAACTTATAAAATTGATAAGAGATAATTTTTTGATAAAACAAAAAAGCCTGCGCTATCAGCGCAGGCTTTTATCATGCCGATTAAGGCTTTCTTATTAAGTTAACGGGCTTCTTGCGGACGATTCTAATTATAGGTGTTAGAGAAGCGATAATTCCCGTTGCAAGGCTTATTCCCATAATGATAAGTATTTGTCTAAACCCGTAAATTGCAAAGCTTATAGACAGTCCCATAACGCTCTGAATGTAAGTATTTACAAGCACACATCCGAGCGCCGCCGCAAAGCAAGCGAGAATGCCGTTTATTATTGATATTATCATACTTTCAGTAAAGAATATACTTGCAATATCTCGGCTCTTAGATCCGAGTGCCCTAAGTATACCAACCGAACGCTTTTTAGAACTGATACTAACAGCGATGTAGTTAAACAACATGAATATGGAGAATGAAGCCAAAGCAATTGAGATATAAAGCATAATCTCAGTAACTTGGTTGAGCATAGCTCTGTTCTTTTGCAATGAAACTAAAACGGTGTTGCCATACCAAGCGACTTTGACACCCGTTCCTTCCGAGAAAATGGTTGCAAGTGCTTGCATATTTTCAACGTTTGTAGAAGCAGGGGAAGTCATTCTAATAAACTTATCTTGCTTGTGGTAAACGTTAAGGCTTTGCATAAGCGAAGTGGGTATCATAAGCGAGTATAAATCGTGTTCGCCGTAGTCCACGCCGTAAGGTGGCATGTAAATACCAGAGTTTGTATTGTCTTCAGCACCAGCATCGATGCCAAAGTATACACCGACTATTTTGCAAGTGATTTTTTTAACGTTTCCCGAGCCTTGCTGTTGCTGAGTAACTAAAACGTCTTTAACTAAACTAAGCTGGTTATCGTGTCTATTGTTATATTTGGTAAATTCGTTTTTAACCCTTTTAAGATAACTTTGAATAATATCATAAGGGTGATAATGCACTTCGTTAAACACTTTAAGAGCGTCAGCAAGTAGAGCTTGTCCCACGTCGTTAATTTCAGCACCGTAGAGATTTTGGAAATCACGAACGTTGATAATAATTTCATTTTTAGCAAGCGCAATGTTTGAGTTGCGCTCATCTTCAAACATGATTATATTATCAGAAGTTTTGTCTTCGTTAACGTAATCGTCAGGCTTATAAAAAGAAGTGTGCGTGTGTTGAGTTCCCGTAAGTCCCTTTCCGTTTATGGTAAACGAACTCGTGTTGGTAAAATATCTCGCAGCGGAATTGTTATATTCTCTCCAAGCGTCAACGTATCCTTCGGGAACGAAAACTTTGAAGAATAAGCCTGCGTCAAGATACGTTCTTAAATCATCAGCAAGTAAATTAGTTGCCGTGCTTGGCGCAAGTTCTTTTAATGAATCGAACCTTGCGGGGATTTCACCCGTGTCAACGATTGCTCTTATAAAGAAACGGCGTTCGTTTTGAAGTCTAATAGGCACACCGATTAGTTTTTCTATACTGTCTATTGTTCTACCGCCAATGTAAGGTTTTTCGTTTTCATCGTTAAACTTATAAAGGTTTTTGCCAGGGGTAGTGTTGAGCCAGTATACGATAGATTCAGCAGTATACTTTGAAATTGCAACGTCGTAGAAAGACTTTTCCATATACTGTTCTGTTTCAGGGAGTCCAGTGACTTTTTCATACTTGATAGGAGCGCTCGGCCATTCTCCACAAACGATTTTCATATTAAACCCGTCGGGATCAACAACGTCACCTTGTTTGCCTTCACCCGTTATCTCGTCGTCAGAGAACTCAACAATATCGTTAAGCACCTTAAAGTAATAACTTTTACCTTGTGGCACGGTGTTGATTATGTCAGGCTCTTTAATGTAAAGGGCGCGTCCCGTTCCGTATTCGTTAAGGTCGTCAATTTCATAAAGACCGCGGAAATCGTAACCCGTGTTGTTGTTAAGGTTATCGATAACGCCTTGATTAACCCTAATGTGTGAAGACAAGCCGTTTTTATTGTATTGCGCAGAAGCGGTTATAGTGGGGTAATCACCCGACTTTAATATGTTTGTAACCGCCCTTAGTTCGTCAAAGTTAGAAAGACTATCAAAAATGCCGAACATTGCAAACGCTAACACCGAAAAGATTATGGTAAAAATAAGTCTGACAGGTTTTACGTTAAGCGAGCGAACGCCAAGGAACATAGAACTTGAAAGTTTCATTTTGCTCTTAACGAACGTCTTTTTCTTTTTATCTTTTTCAGTAGTAGTGCTTTGCAAGTCTTCTGCCGTTTGGCAAGCGATTTGGCTTGTAGGAACTTTGTTTCTAACGAATTCGCTGTCAAAAGCAACGATTTTCTTTTTATCGCGAATAGCATTAAGCAGGGTTAAAGTTTCGTTTTTATCAAGCGTTGCGCCCATTTTAATTTTTAACGACTCGTTTTCTTCAATTATCGAAGAAGTAATTTTGTCGTCTGTAATGGTAACGTCTTCAACCAACTTTCCGTCAACTAATCTTAAAATTCTGTCGGCGTATTTTTCTGCCATTTCCATATCGTGTGAAACGACGATAACGAGTTTTTCCTTGGAAAGTTTTTTAAGCGTATCCATAACTTGGATACCCGTTGCTTGGTCAAGCGCACCAGTGGGCTCGTCAGCCATAATAATCTTTGGATTTTTAATAAGCGCTCTGGCAATAGCAACTCTTTGCTTTTGACCACCCGATAGTTCAGAAGGCTTTCTCTTGTTAAGCCCTTTAAGGTCAACCATTTCTAAAAGGTCGTTAAGTTTTTTTGCGTCGTGCTTTTGACCTTGAAGTTCGGTTGCTATTTTAATATTCTTTTCAATGGTGTAGTCGGGAAGAAGATTATACTCTTGGAAAATGAACCCGATAACGGTGTTTCTGTAAGCAGAGTATTCGCCGAGAGTAAACTTGCTAAAACGCTTGCCGTCAATAACGATTTCACCGCTGTCAAAACTATCAAGCCCACCGACGATATTAAGTAAAGTGGTTTTACCGCTACCGCTTTTACCCGTAACAAAAACCATGCCGTGATCGGGGAAGTTAACCGAAAGACCGTCAAGAGCAGCAAGCGAGCCTGCGCGAGTTTTATAAATCTTTTTTACGTTTATAATTTCTAACATAAATTTTATCCTTTTTTCGTCAACTGAATCATTTTAGCATATATATAATGTCTATGGCAAATAAATTGATAAAACAAATTTCACAATGTCAATATATTTACAAAAATAAAACCCCCGTTTGATTAAAACAGGGGTTATTAAGTAAATTCAGTTTTATTTTGCAATTTTTCTTGCAACGTAAACACCGCTTGCCGAAGCGTGTGACAAGGAGTGGGTTATACCACTTCCGTCGCCTATAATATAAAGGTTTTTGTGTTTTGTTTCAAGGTTTTTGTCAACTTCAACTTCCATATTATAGAACTTAACTTCCACGCCGTAAAGTAAAGTATCTTCGTTTGCCGTTCCGGGAGCAATTTTGTCTAACGCGTAAAGCATTTCAATAATGCCGTCTAAAATACGCTTTGGTAAAACTAAACTTAAATCGCCTGGGGTAGCGCTTAACGTTGGTGTAATAAACGCTTGTTCAATACGACTTGGGGTAGAACGACGACCGCGAATTAAATCGCCAAATCTTTGAACTATTACACCGCCACCGAGCATGTTTGAAAGTTTTGCAATAGATTCGCCGTATCCGTTAGAGTCCTTGAAAGGTTCTGAAAAATGTTGAGCAACAAGCAAAGCAAAGTTGGTGTTTTCCGTTTGTTTTGCGCTGTCTTCATAACTGTGACCGTTAACGGTAATAATGCCGTTAGTGTTTTCAGTAACAACCGAGCCTTTTGGGTTCATACAGAAAGTGCGCACTTTATCGCCGTATTTTGCCGTGCGGTAAACTATTTTACTTTCGTAAAGTTCGTCAGTCAAATGACTGAAAACGTTGGCAGGGAGTTCAACGCGAACGCCAAGGTCAACACGGTTAGATTTTGTGCCGATGTCAAGTTCTTTGCAAACGTTTTCCATCCACTTGCTTCCACTTCTTCCTACCGAGATTATACAATGAGTGCTTTGGTAGGTAGTGTCCTTGCAAACGACAAGATATTTATCGTCTTCTTTCTTTACTGTTAAAACGGGGGTGTCGAAATAAAAATCCGCTTTTTCTTTTAGGTAGTTATAAAGGTTTTCCAAAACTACGTAGTTAATATCCGTACCTAAGTGTCTAACCGAAGCATCGAGTAGGTGTAAGTCGTTTTGGATACAAACAGTCTTAATTTTAGTGCCTGTTGTAGTGTAAAGTTTAGTTCCCTTGCCACCGTAAGCAAGGTTGATATCGTCAACGTAGTGCATTAAATCAAGCGCTTGCTTTTTACCGATATATTCGTAAAGTGTGCCACCAAAATCGTTTGTAATATTATACTTTCCGTCAGAAAAAGCGCCCGCACCACCAAAACCGCTCATTATAGAACAGCTTTTGCAACCTATGCAGTTTTTAATTTTATTGCCGTCAATAGGGCAAGAGCGCTTATCCAAAGCATGTCCCGACTCAAAAACAGCAACTTTTAAGTTAGGGTTTTTCTGAACTAATTCGTATGTAGCAAAAATTCCGCCGGGGCCCGCCCCGATAACAATCACGTCGTAATTCATAGTCGTCTCCTGACAAACAAAAAAGACAGTCAAAATTAACCGTCTTTAGCGGTTATAATAGGCTTACATATTATAAATATATACCAAGCCGAAAGTTATTATATCACGCTTTTTAAAAACCGTCAATAGGCAAATAAAAAAGTAACGGGTGCCAAACGCCACAGAGGACATCAGCCGTGCACAAAAAGTGCGGTCACGTTACTTGTATTTATTTTATACTACTTTATAAAAAAAGTCAACTATTTTAATTAAAATAAAAAATCCCCGGCGCTCATAAGTCCGGGGGTGTATGGGCTATACCCATACCTGATTATGTTTTTATTATATAAAAAAGGAACGAGAAAGTCAACTGTTTAACGTAAAAATAAAAAAGTGAGAAGTAAATCTCACTTAATTGTGTGGAATAATCTTGCAAGCACTTACTTTGAAAAATCAAATGGCATATATGCGAATATGTTCGCACCGTTAATTAAATTACGCCCGCGCCATAACTAAATATGTCGTTGTCGGCAACCACTATTTTTATTATACGAAAAAGGAACGAGAAAGTCAACTATTTAACGCAGAAATAAAAAAGGCAAGGCTATCGATGAAAATAATCTAAAGATTATAAACTCGCACTTATCCTTACCTATTATTATTATATTCATTTTAAATAAAAAAGTCAACACTTTTGTTGCTAATAAGTGCGAGGTTTAATATTTGTAAAATCAGAAAAATTGCAAAAAAAAAGAATGTCTACGGACCAAGTTAACCGTATTTACGGGACATCGAAACCTAATTCGCATATCTCCCAAACATTCTATTACATATTATATTCGTTTTTTTAAAAAAGTCAATCAAAACAAACAAAAAAGTAACGGCGCGCCAAAAAGCCATCGGGGACTCTCGCCTGTGCGACCTACCCGCTGGACTATCCACAGGACAGTCCATTTTTGCTTCGCAAAAACACTCACTTCGTTCGTGGCTCCATATTCGAGTCCCCTTGATAGATAAACAAAAAAACAACCAATGAAAATTGGTTGTTTTTCCGTGGTCCGCCATCGGGGACTCGAACCCAGGACCCACTGATTAAGAGTCAGTTGCTCTACCAACTGAGCTAATGGCGGATTAGGGTTTTGGGTTATGGTGATCCATCGGGGATTCGAACCCCGGACACCGTGATTAAAAGTCACGTGCTCTACCGACTGAGCTAATGAATCGCACTTGGCAGGGGTGGCAGGATTTGAACCTACGAATGACGGAATCAAAATCCGTTGCCTTACCGCTTGGCGACACCCCTATAATAAGTATTAAATTGTATGGGGCGGGTG
>JAFVWA010000201.1 GCA_017501885.1 Clostridia bacterium
CTGCAATAAGGTTAATGAGTTATATAAAGCAGGCAACGTTGAAAGTTCATATAACAAACCCATTATGGACTTAATTTCGCTTTTTGGTTGTAAGCCTGAAGATTTTTCAGGTGGTAGAAGTGCAGAAGCAGGCGAAAACGTTGATATTAAATTGTGGCATTTAGAAGAAGATATAAATGATATACCTGCATTTGGTGCTATTGAAGTTAAAAAAGTTAACGGCATTGATGATAGAGCAAATAAACAAATTCTAATTGAAGCAAACAAATATGGCAACGTTATTTTAACTGATAACGTTTCTTGGCGTTTTTATCAAAAAGGCGAAACCAAAATGTATAATGGCTTCGTGTTATTAAATAAAGATGAAAATAATAATTTTGTTTTAGATGAAGAAAAGATAGAATTGTTTATTCAATCTATTAAAGATTATCTTTTAACAGAGCCTACGACCATAAAAAGTTCAAATAAATTAGCCTTTTATATGGCAGAGCATGCAAGAACAATTAAGGTAATTATAGACGGCATATTAAAAACAGACTATACAAAACCTATGTTCAATGAACTTAACGCTCTTTTTGCCAAGTTAAGAGAAGATTTGTTGCCCGATTTAACTATTGAGAAGTTTGCTGATATGTATGCGCAAACCATTACCTATGGTTTATTTATTGCACGCTATAATGATAAGTCTTTAATCAATTTTTCACGTGGTGAAGCATTAGAAAATTTATCAAAAGAATCGGTATTGCTAAAGAAATTCTTTATGCATATAACAACTTCGGATAGTTTACACCCAACTCTTAATAATTCCGTTGAAAAACTTTGCAAATTATTCTCTATTGCAGATTTGCAAGCGTTGCTTAATCAATATGAGAAAAAAGACCCTATCGTGCATTTCTATGAAGATTTTTTAAGTTATTACGATAAAGAAGCAAAGAAAAACTTTGGTGCTTATTATACGCCTGTCCAAGTAGTTCGTTATATGGTAAACAAAGTTGATGAAATACTTGTAAATGATTTTAAGTTAGATAGAGGTTTTGCAAATAACGGAACTTTTGATATAAAAGTTGAATCTAACCCATATAAAGACGGAAAGAAATGGAAAACTGAAAAGATAATAACTGTTCCTCAAGTTGCCATTTTAGACCCTGCGTGTGGCACGGGAACGTTTATGGCTGAAATAATTAAGCTTGTTAAAGAAAAATATTTTTCAGGTGGAAATGCTGTTTTCTATAAAAAGTGGATAGAAGATAAAAACAGCTTAACTTCACGTCTTATCGGTTTTGAAATAATGATGACAAGTTATGTTGTTGCACACTTAAAATTACGTAGGGTTATTCAAGATACGTTAGGCGAAATTCCTGATGATTCAATTAAAACTAATATCTACTTAACAAACACTTTAGCAAAACCAAAATCAGTTGTTGAAACTAACGTGCAACAATCGTTCTTTGACTTCTCAGGTGCTATAAACGAAGAAGCAGAACAAGCTGATAAGTGGAAAGCAAGAAGACCTATTAGGGTTATTATAGGCAACCCACCTTATTTAGCGTCATCTACAAATGAATATGATATTTCTGCTTATAAATTTGAAACTGATGGAATAACTGCTTTAAAAGAGAAAAATTCTAAATGGCTTAATGATGACTATGTTAAGTTTATTCGTTTTTCTGAAAAACATATTGAAAAAGACGGAAAAGGCGTTCTTGCATTCATATCAAATAACGGCTATTTAGATAACCCAACTTTTAGGGGTATGAGGGCAAGTTTATTAAGAACGTTTGATAAAATTTATATATTGAATTTACACGGCAATTCTATAAAGCAAGAAAAATGCCCAGATGGCTCTAAAGATGAAAACGTATTTGATATTCGTGTAGGCGTATCTATAATTTTTGCTATTAAAACAAGTAAAAATAGTGCTTGGGGAAAAGTTTATTATCAAGAATTATACGGATTAAGAGAAGATAAATTTGCAATATTACAAAAAGGCGAATTTGAATTTAA
>JAFVWA010000202.1 GCA_017501885.1 Clostridia bacterium
ATCACGATTAGACTGAAAATTGGAGGAACTATGAAAAAAAGAAAAATCAGAACGGAACTTCACGTTCCTTATGGTTATGAGTTTGAAGATTTGTATGATACCGAAGTCCCCGAAGAGTTAGGGGAGCCGATTTTGGAAGAGGAGGTGACGGTTAGTTTTGGAAGAAGCAATCAAACAAGTTGACTATGAAAAACTAACGCCACAGCGTAAGTTTTTGTTCGACGAGGTAATGAAAAATCTTGATGAGGGTGCAGGAATATGGAAAGCAGGATGGAGTATGCCGAAAGTTCCCGAATCTGCAATCACGAAAAAGCAATATCACGGAATAAACAACGTTACGTTATCTCTTGTTGCAATGTCACGAGGGTACGGGGATTATCGTTGGGTAACGTTTAATCAGATGCAAGAAAAGGGTTGGACTTTCAAAACCGACGAAGAAGGGAATAGCTTAGGAAAAGGGGCAGGCGTATCAATCGAATACTTTGACCTTATAGACAAACAAACGGGCAAAAGATTGGATAGGAGCGTACTTGACGGTATGACAATAGAAGAGAAAAATGATTATTTTACTCATAATGTCAAACCTATTAGGAAATTTTATCGTGTGTTTAACGGCGACGTTATCAATGGTATTCCTGCACTTGAAAAAACGGAAATCAATCCTATGGAAAAGGTGGATAGAGTAGAACAACTTTTGGACTATTGGAACGAAAACGAAGCCAAGATTGTATATGGTGGCTCGCAAGCGTATTACAGACCAAAAACCGACGAAATTCATCTTCCGAACAGGGAAAAATTCTTTTCAATGCAAGAGTTTTATTCAACAGCATTGCACGAACTTGGACACTCTACGGGACACGAAAGCAGACTTAATAGAAATATTGAAAATCTATTTGGAACACCTGACTATGCTTTGGAAGAACTTAGGGCAGAGATTGCTTCTATGTTTATCGAGCAAGACTTGAATATACAAGTAGATGCCGAGCATAAACGTAATAATTCAGCGTACATTGCCGCTTGGAAAAAGGAAATTAAAGACAATCCTAACGCACTTTTTACGGCTATCACCGATGCGGATAAAATTGCGAAATATGTTTCCTTGAAAGTACAGCAAAAGAAAAATCAAGAACAGGCTGAGCAGAAGAAAAGCATAGAAAAATATGCGATTGTAACGGACAAAAATCACTATGACGAGACCGTTTACAAGGTGTATATGGCAGGTGCTTACGGTCAAACGACACTTGCAATTAACTATGCGTTTTCGAGCAAGGAAGCCCTAATGGAAGAGTTTGATAAATTGCAGACTTTACCGTTTTGGGCAGACAAAGAATTTCAAGAATGTACCTTTGAAGAACTGCAAGATTTCAGTATAGAAAGAGCAGAAAAAGAACAGATACAGGAAGAAAAATCAGAGGTTTTTGTAAAGCCAAGCGAGATTGCTGCACGGGCAATGCCGGCAACAGCAGGCAAGCCCGTAGATATGTCTGAGCGTGGCATTGAAAGTCTAACGAGAATGGGGGATAGAGATGTAGTAGAGAGAGCAAGCAAAACAAGAGATGGAGCAAAATTTACACAGCTTTATCAAGGTATTTCGGTACTTGAAACGGAAGAGAAAAACGAGCGTTCTTTGATGAGCCGACTTGCGATGTTCTGCAACGGAGACAAGGAACAACTGCTCAGAGTTTTCAAATCATCAGGACAATTTAGAGACGAAAAACCAAACTCTTTTTACGAACGAATGGCAGAGCAATCTTTGAAATTTGTAGAGAGTATAAAGAGTAAACACGCAAGTCCTTTGCGCCCAACTTGGGGAAAAGGAAAAGGTGGGGTAAACGCCAAGACGTAATGAAGAAAAGGCGTTCCCTAATAGTCCTAACGGCAGTAAATGTTTTGATACTTGTGATGAGTATTTACTGCCTAATACGGACAACACAAAACAGCAAGTTTATCAATTCTTTTAACTCCGAATTTGATTATGAAGAGTATGAAAACGGCAAGGTAATTTTGACCTTAGAAGAAGAAAAGAGAATAACATTACAGTTTGGAAACAGTAGTGTAAAAGTGGTGCAATCATACCAAGCAGCAAGCAGAGAAGAGAGTGTTTCCGTAATGTTATTTATCCGTTATTATACCCATCAAAATGGG
>JAFVWA010000203.1 GCA_017501885.1 Clostridia bacterium
AATAAATTTAAGATAAAAGTTATAAAAGATCGCGCACGTTATAAAAAGCAAAATCGATACTATACATTTAAGCAAACGAAACTTCTGTTTTTCTACAGCTTACCCATCTTATCAAATCTCGTCGGGAGTAGCTTATTTTGTTAATAACTTCTTTATTTTTCTAAACTTCTACAATTGTAACGCCGTGATTGCATACTCTAAAGAGTTGCTCTAATTCTTTATATTTATTCTTTAGTTCTAATGCCTTAAAATTTAATACGTTAAAATCTTCGCCGTTAATTACGGCTTTTATTTTGCCATTTTTTAATTGAGCATTAAGAAAACTTCTAACTTTTTGACGAATTACTCCACCTTTCCCACTACTACCATAGCCGTGAATAATGTAAATGCACGTCTTTTTACTATTAGATAAGACTTGTTTAACGTAAGCAAGCGCCTCTTCGCTAGTAAAACCATTTTCAACGTTAATTTCTTTTATCGCCATAACGTTACTCCGATAATACTATTTCTAAATCTTCTTTATATTCAAACTTTTCAATCGCTTTTTGAATTCTTGGAATTGTAACCTTTCTGCAAATATTGCTTTCATTATTCGTTATAAGAATAAACTTTCTATTGCCATTATCTTCTTTATTCAAGTCCATAACAGCTTGTCCCGTTGTTCCACTACCTGCAAAAAAGTCGAGAATAATAGAGTTTTTATTGCTTCCTGCACGAACAAATTCTTTAATGAGTTTTACAGGCTTTGGCGTTGAGAAAATTGTTCTATCCACTAAAAGACAAGCAAGTTCATCTTTTGCAGAAGAAGTCGTTCCTAAATCGTCTATAACCGTCTCAAGTGGCTTTTCAATTTCAACGTACTCTTTGCCGTTCCAAACGGGTTGCTTGATAGGATTTAAAATAGTATTTTCTCTATTCTTAAAGCAAAGTAAAACATATTCGTGAGTTCTACGAATACCACTTTCTAACGGCTTTTCTTTACGGTTTTTATCAAATCTTTCATTTGTCTTTTTCCAAACCATAGTAAGAATATTTTTCGCACCGAATATCTTACCGCAAAGCATCGTAAGTGAAAGTAATTCGTTCTCGTCTATATGAATAAACATAACACCGTTTTTAGACAGCAATTTATATGCTACTTCTAAACGTGCTTGCATAAAGTTTACCCAACCGTTATCGTAATTTCCGTCCTTATACTCGATATAATCTATCTCGGTATTGTAAGGTGGGTCAATCGGCATAACGTCGATTTTCCCTTCGTATGCAGGCAATAAATTTTGCATTGCTATTAAGTTATCACTTTCAATAATAATATTTTTCAATTTAATCTCTCCAAATAATTTCTGCCGGACACTCGTTAAAAGCATTTTTATCTACAAACGTGTTTTTGTTAATGCTTATCGTTTTTAAGTTTTTACAATAAGAGAACACCCATTCCCCTACATACGTAACGCTATCAGGTATGTAGATTTCTTTTAGCGACGTGCAGTTTGTAAAAGAACTTTTATCGATATAGGTAACACCGTTAAAGTCAATTTGCTCCAAATTTTTACAACCACTAAATACGCCACGATTTATGTGAGTTACACTATCGGGAACTTTGAACGTTTTACCTACCGCACGGTTTGTAACGCAAAGCATATGAGTTTTATCTTTGTCGTAAATTATACCGTTATCGGCAACAAAAAACGGACTTTCGCTCTCTAACAGTAGGTTTTCAGCCCCTGCAAACGGATTATATCCGATTCTATCAACGTTTTTTGTGATTACGATATTTTTTACCCCCTTACAATTCCAAAATGAATTTCGGCTAATAAGGGTAACAGTTTCAGGAATTACAAGCCTATCAATTTGACTGCCGTTCAAACAGCCGATAATCGTCGTTTTAAATTTGTTATATATAACACCATTTTCGAAATGGTAATATGGGCTTTTGTTTTTAACACTTAACTTTGTACAACCTGAAAAAGGATTGTTTTCAAAACGAATAACGCTTTCGGGCACGATAATTCTTTCTAAATTATCACAAGCAAAGAAACAATGCTTACCAAGACAAGTAACGCCATTTGGCACGATAAATTCTTTATCCTTTTTGCTTATCATATAGTGAATTAAGTTGGTTTTATCTTGATTATATAGAACACCGTTTTCTAAAACGAAATAAGGGCTTTCGTTTATAATTTTAAGACTTGGACATCCTGCAAACGGGTTATTCCCCATAATCCAAACATCACTTGGAATATTAACTTTTTTAAGATTTGTGCAGTAGTAAAAACAATCACCGCCAAGCCTTTTTAACGACTTGGGTAAAATAATTTCTTCTACAAAAGTATTATTCCAAAATGCACTTGCACCAATGGTAGTAATTCCATCGGGAACTTTTACTACTTTTGATTTTCCTTTATACGTTATAAGTTCATCTTCAAAAATTTCATAGTCGCCAATATCTGCTGTTTGCTCGATAACGACTTCTTTTGCTTTTTTCGGAATTATTGAATATAAAGGAACGCTTGGCTCAAATAAACCATAATTATATACATCGTCATCTACTTTGATAATGTTTTTATATTCCAAAAGCCCACTAACAAGTCTTGACGTGTATAAAATTGAATTGTTTTTATCGGGCTTAAAAGTTTTTGTAGCCGACAAATAGTCTTTCCCCCATTGTTCACAGTAAATATCAATATTTCCATTAAGAACAATATCGGGGCAATTTTCTCTACCGTCTAAAACGATATCAGTAGACTTATAGCCTTTAAGTAGCAACCTGTCAACACACTCTAAAACAACAAAATCTTTGTGTCTTTTCAAAAGGTTTAACTCTTCACCAAGCACTCTGATTTTATTGCCATAGTTTACCATTTGCTTTTCGGCATCAATGATGATTTTATAACCGCTATACTCTTTAACGTGAACGTCAAGTTCGTTTTCAACAAAACGAAGTGCCCAATATAAAGCGGTGTATTTCATATCCATACTAATAGCCATTACGCTCTACCTTCTATACGTTTCATAATGAGGTCTACCGTTTGGTCGGGAGTAAGATTGCTCGTATCCACAACCATATACGGCATTTTATATTTTTCGCAGAAGAAAACCATTTTTTCGTACTTTTCTTTTGCTTTTTTTACTTTATCAAGGTC
>JAFVWA010000204.1 GCA_017501885.1 Clostridia bacterium
CATCACGATAGGTTATAAAGTTTTCCTTTTCTTCAAACATCTTTTTAACTGTTTCAATTTCTGTTCGTGTACTCGGCATCGCTTCGAGCCTTTCTTTCATAAAATCACGCTGTTGTCTAAGGGCAACCAACTGTTGAGAAAACTTACGTACTTCAACATCATATTTACTCTTATCCCCCTGCGTTCTCTCTCTTAGAACAATTACTTCATCAAGGCTTTCATTGATTTGCTTTATTTGTTGCTCTATCGCATAAACATCTAACATTTCGTCTGCTCCTGTCATCGCATACGTCAATGCCGTTGTAATGCAGTCCATAGCACCGCCAAAATCAGAATATGCTTTTAATAAACCACGACATATTGCTTCGTGCAAGTCTTGTTCGTGTAACGCAAGAGAATCTTTACACGCTTCCCTGCCATTATCTATACGATTTACACACAACCATACGCCCTCGCTCTCGCCGTTTCTCTTTCTCCAAGTTTTACGACGATATGCACTTCCACAATCACCACATATAAGTAGTTCAGATAATGCGTACTTTCCACTATATTTTCCAAATTCAGTTCTTGTTTTATCTGAAACCCTGCGCTTGTTTGTTCGTCTTGCCATTTCCGCTTGTACTGCTTGAAACACACTACGTTCTACGATTGCAGGGTGATTGTTTTGTATGTAATACTTCGGCAATTCCCCACGATTAACACAATGCTTTTTGTTAATTGGGTTATCCACATACGTTTTTTGCATAAGCATATCGCCGCAATATCTCTCATTAGTCAATATGTTTTTTACACCATTTTCCGACCAATTTGTATCGCCTTTTTTTGTCATCATCTGATGCTCTTTTAGATATTTGCTTATTGCTACCAAACTGCAACCTTTCAAATACATATCGAAAATTAAACGAATACGTACCGCTTCCTCTTCAACAATTTTAGGTTCTCCATCTTCCCCTTTTACATATCCAAGTATGTTATACCTGAACTTGAAAGTTCCCGACTTCATACGTTGTTGTATACCCCAACGCACGTTTGCGCTTATATTTTCACTTTCTGATTGTGCCATTACTGAGTGCAACCCTAAGAACATTTCATTTTCTACTTTCAATGTATCCAAACATTGTTCTTCAAAATATACACCTATTCCTTTTGCTTTTAGCTTACGAACCATTTTGAGTGAATCTACCGTATTTCTCGCAAATCTTGCTACCGATTTGCAAAGAATATAGTCTATTCTGCCACGTTCACAGTCTCTAATCATACGATTAAAATTATCACGATTTTTAAGCATCGTACCCGTGATACCCTCATCGGCATAAATATCAGCCAACTTCCAACGTGGATTTTTTGCTATCGCATCGGTGTAATATGCAACCTGCGCTTTATAACTTTCTACTTGGTCATCACTATCCGTTGAAACACGACAGTACGCCGCAACTTTGAGTTGTCTATACTCGTTGCGTTTTGTAGACAACATAGGGTTCGCTTCAATTTTCGTTATTATTCTTGGTCTTTCTTGCATACTTCCACCTCTTCTCTATTTGTAAGTTCTGCGCCGTTAATAAATCGTACAATCACGTACCCGTCTTTATCAACACTTATTTTCTCTATATGCTTCTCTATAAATGCCTTGTCAACTCTTTCTTGTTGCACAATTTTTGAGCAATCTTCAACAAGCATATCCGTGTATATATCAGGTGTTTTGTTATTTCCTATTTCAAACCTTAACTGAGCAAGTTCAAATATAAGTTTCTTTCCACCCGTAAATGTCGGGTTCTTACTCCCAAATATTCGGTTTACTTCGTTTTGACATCTCTTTAACTCAGGGCTATACACCTTATCTTCCCTAATTGGAATTGCAATATCGGGGTTTTGAAATATTTTATAAACTATGGCATTGATACCACCAAAAATTACACTATCCGACAAGTAAATCTCGTTTCCGCAACCTCGCCTGCACATCCACTTTTCTCTGCTTCGCCACTTAGATATTCTTCGTATAGGACTACCACATTGAGCGCACGTAACCTTGTTATTTCTTAGATACTCTATTTCGTCGTCAAAATGAATTTTCTTTGCACCTTTGCTCTCTTTTAATTGTCTTGCATAGACAAAATCATCATCGTCGATAATCTGCGGATACCCGTCTGCACCGATATATTTTTCATTGTCAATAATTCGTGCAATACGGTTCTTATTCCATTGACAATTACCCAAGAAATATTCAACACTTTCACGGGTAA
>JAFVWA010000205.1 GCA_017501885.1 Clostridia bacterium
CACCATCATCTGGATTAGCAGGTGTGTCTTGGTTTGTTCCGCCGTTGCCGGTATTATCGCCGTCGTTGTCAGAACCGCCACCACAAGCTACTACAGATATCGCCATGAGTGCACAAAGCAATATGGCAAGTAATCTTTTAAATTTGTTCATTGTGAACCTCCTTTTTTCCTTCTTTTATTTTTTTCATTTTATAATGATATATTTTAAGTATATATTTTAAAACTTCACCTGTCCATATAAAATCTTGCAAAAAATATTCAAAATCTTGCAAAAAAATATTCAAAATCTTGCCATTTTATAAAAAAACAATCGTAAAACAAGGTTTTCTTTACGTTTCCATTATACCCCACCCCCCCCCCGACAAATATGTCAATAAAATAATAAGAATAAAATGTCTAAAAGTAAAAATTTTAAAATTTCGCAAGATATCTAAAAAACGGCTAAGACAACCGTCAAAACCGTTTTTTAATTTTTAAACTATTAACTACATAAGCAAGGTGCCTTCGGTAGACTCGATTACCTTAAACATCTCTACTTGTCTTCCCGTCATTGCGTCTATATAAACGTAATAGTCGCTATCGTTAAATTGGCCGTAAAATTCGTAACAAAGCTTTTCTGCTGAGTTGCCAACGGGCACTACGCAAAGCCTACTGCTTTCCACCGCTATATCAGAAGATACTTTTTCCTTTGCTTGGTAACTACTAAGAAGTGGGTTTTGCACCACTCTATTCGTGTGGTTAGTCCAATAAGAACTGCCCTCTAACCCGATAACCATGTTAGTTTCTGCGCAAACGCGCACTTTTATTAAGTCGCTATACATTATAACGTCCTTTTGCTCGTAGGCAAAATTTATGGTGTAGACGTTGTTTGAAAGGTTTACCCAAACGGGCTTCATACCCTTTACTTGCATTTTCTCAAAAAATTCTTGCGCGCTCTCAATGGCGTCTTCTCTTTGATAGTTTACACCATTGCAACTACCTGCGTAAGCAAACATAATTAGTCTTCCTTCCTGCTTGCTTATTTGCGCGTAAATACTTTCGCCGTCTTTTTCTGCTTGAATATTATAGGTAGGAATATTTGCCGTAGTTTCGCCAACCATTTGCACCTTTTCTATGCCGTAGTCGTTAAATAAACTCATAAACACTTCTTGTGCTTCTGCCCTACTTATTTCTCTACCTTTTATGCCCTTTACTTCCACTCTATCGATACCGTCAGAGAAAGGACCATCGTAAATAAGTTCAGGGTATTCTACCGAAAGGTTTTGCAAATCGTTAAAGTTTTTGATAACGAGATTACCATTTCCACCTTCACTAAGCGACGAGAATGAAAAATCTCCTGGCATTTTAGTCATTGTATTTTGAAGCATTTGTTTTAGTTCTGCGTTTGCATTGTATAGGGCAAGCAAGTTTTGTCTATCTTCAATAGATATGCCTTGTCCGTTTATTAACTTCTTATTAAGATACTTTGCATAGTCGCCTATTTGGTTTATAAGCTTTGTCGTATAGAACTTGCTTTCATCTTGCAAAGGAAGTTGGTTTAAGTCACTTTCCGCAAGTTCGCTGTTTACCGCAACGTCAAGTAAATACGTTTGGATTGCGCCTTCGTCTTTTGACGCTAATACTTTTGAAAGATTAAGGTCTATATTATCAACTTGTTCAACCGTATCGTAAAATGATTTACTGTAAACAGATTCCATTGCAAGGTCGGCTTCTTGTGGCATCAAAAAGGTTAAAGTAAGCGCGGTTGCAAGCGCTATTGTAGAAATGCCCAAGCATATCACCGCCGCCAGCCAACCACCGTAACCCCGACGGTTATCTTTACGTCTGCTACGATTTTTCTCTTTTTGTTCCTTTAACTGCTTTTTAGCAATTACCTTTTCCCTTTTTAGGCGAATCCTTTCGCGTTTTTCGTTTTGCTTTGCTTCAAGTTTTGCCTGACGCTCTAAACGTTTAAGGGTTTGACGTTCTTCCTTAGATTTATTATCGAGCATTTGTTTTTTATCCATTTCCGCTTGTCTTTTGGTCTGCTTTAACAAAGCCTTGTCTTCTCTTGCCTTTTGAACTTCTCTCATCTTTAAAAGCCTTTCCTTTTGCTTTTCGGCTTTTTCCCTTGCTCTTTTGAGAGCTTGTTCTTCGCGAACTTTTGCCCTTTGGCTTTCCGTTTCGATAGGCTCAGGCTTATGCTCGTAAACGCCGTTCGCTATATCTTCTACTTTTTGAATTGCGCTATTTTTATTTTCTTCCATATCCTACCCCCCTACTTCGCAAAGACGTGATTACCTATGGTAACAGTCGTCTTTCTTGAAAATATCCATTGGCTTGTTGCCGTTGCCGGATTATAGTAATATATTGCACCGTAGGTTGGATCCCAACCATTCATAGCATCTTGCGCCGCCTTTCTTGCCGTCGCGTTTGGCGTTAAGTTTATTTGTCCGTCGTCTACCGCAGTAAACGCGTATTTTTGATAGATTACCCCGCTCATAGTGTTGGGAAACGACGAACTTCTAATTCTGTTCATAACCACAGCGCCTACCGCCACTTGACCAACGTAACTTTCTCCCCTTGCTTCGCCGTAGATAAGGCGAGCAAGTAAGGCTATATCCGAGTCGCTGTAACTACTCGTTGCACTAGACGAACTACCACTTGATATCCCCGCTGCAGCCAACGTTTTTGGACCTGCGATACCGTCTACCGTAAGACCGTTTCTGCGTTGAAAGTATCTAACGGCTTCCTTGGTTTTTGCACCGTAAATGCCGTCTACCGCGCCCGTGTAATATCCCCAATTTTTAAGTTTTTGTTGGAGAGTTTTTACCGTGTTGCCCCTGCTACCTTGTTTTAATACCGCAGCGTAAACAGTCGGCGCATTTTGAAAACCCGTTAAACTAACCGTGCAAAAACAAAAGCATACGGCAAGCATCAAAAGGGTTGCTATTTTTAAAATTTTCTTCATTATTCCTCCTATCTGTTACTCTTAAAATCGTTTATAATCTCTAAAATTTTGCTTTTGTATATGTATTGCACGTCGCTATCCCCCGTAAAGCAAAGTGGTGGGTAAACCACACACCACCAATTGTCCCCTTTTCCGCTTCCAAGTTCTAATATCAACGCGTCGTAGTATCCTTGCTCTAACGTTAAATCGTCATAAGTTCTCGTTGGGAAATTTTCTTGGTCAAGTTTTGCTTTGCAAGAATATGAAAAGCCGTTTTCTCTTAAAACGCTGTCCGCCACGCTTTCTATTTGTGGCAATAACTCGTTTAACTTTTGCTCCGCTTGTGCCTTTGTGGTTATGCTTGCTATGTAAGGAGTTAAAAAGTCAACTACCGCGTCTTTAACTTTATACTTTACCGCTTGCGCGCTCTCGTCGTTAGAATCTGCCCTAACGTGAATTCTAAGATACTCTACGTTTTCAGTTTTTTGAGTTGAAGATATACCTATAGCCGACACAACTATTATGAGAAGAACCAAAAAACTTATACCAAACTTTTTCATTTTATATACCGCCTTTTATTAAGATATTTCGTTTATTGACACATTGTTTAATTTTTATACCGTAACAAAAGAAAAAACCTTTTCGTCTTAAAGAAAAGGTTTTTGTTTTAGTATTGAGATTTTGACTATATATTTATATAGTTTTTGTTTTTATAAGTTTGTTTGTATAAGTTGGATAAAGCGTTTTGTATGCTTTATTTAGTTGTTTTTTTGAAGAATACGCGCCCACGACCACGCTTCCGCTTCCCGTCATGAATGCACAACCCAAAGATTTAAGGCTTAATAAGTTTTGTTCTATTTGTGGAACTAAACTTTTTGCAGGTGGATAAAGGTCGTTTTTAAGTAAACTCAAAAACTTGAGTTTATTTCCAATCTCTAACTCTTTTACCGCGTTTTCGGTAACGGGCGGATATGTTACGCCTTGCTCGTCAAAACGTTTATAGCAGGCGCCTGCCGAAACGCTACTTTCTGCCGTGATTAAAAGTAAATACAGTTTGAGTTTAGCGTTTACGGGGGTTATATTTTCGCCACGTCCCGATATAACTTTTAGTCCGCCTTCAAGCATATACGTGGTGTCGCTTCCGAGCGCTTTGGATAGCGGAACAACACTCTTTTCTATACCGAAAAGTTTTTTCATTCCGTTAAGCACGGCGCTGATATCTGCCGAAGAACCGCCTAATCCACCGCCTACGGGGATGCTTTTATTTATGGTAATATCTACCCCGCAAGTTTTGAACTCGTCAATGAATGCAACTGCCGTTTTATAGGCGTTGTTTTGTTTCTCGTCGCACCCCGATAAAATGCCCTTTTCTTTTATGGTAACCTTATTATCCGAACGCTTTTTTATGGTTATCACGTCTTTTAGGGCAATGGTTGTAACAAGCGAATTAAGTTGATGATATCCCCCGTCCGTTCCCGTTATATCAAGTGTTAAGTTTATTTTTGCAGGGGCGTCAATTTTAATCTTCTTCATTTGTTTTCCTATGTAATCTTATATATTAGCGTTGTCTGTAAACTACTATTCTTTCCTTTCCAGAAAGTGGGAATTGCAAGTCTTGATTTGTGCTGATAAGTGTTTCGGGCGCAACGTTAAGACGTTTTGCAAGCGACCAAAGTTCTTCCCCTTCGCATGGGATATAAACGCTTATCGCGTGGTTTTCCACCGTTTTTTCGCCAAGGTTAGAAAGCGATTTTATTAAACCTACGTTGCGTTTTTCAAACGGATACACCGTTAGGTTTAGATTTGCCGAAATTTCCATTTCGGTGTCGGACACTAACCTTACTCTCGCTTGCGACGCGATTGCGCGCACCGTGTAATCACAGTTGCAATCGCCTGCTATCTCGGTTACCGTTTCAAACGGACTTTCAAGTTTTCTCGAAAAAATCTTACCTTCGCTATCTTTAAATAGGCAAGTGAGATAAATAACTCCGCCTAAACACAAGCGGTTATCCACGCAAGAAGTTGACAATATATCGACCTTTTCGCCTATGCACGAAGAAATAGTCGTTCCAACGGGCAGAGAATCGGTTACCGCAATGCCCATTATTTGTTTTACGTCACTAAACACGTCGCACGGACTAAAATATGAGTATTCTTCCTTTTCTATTTGAACTTTGTCGTTTATGCTAAACGCGTCTTCGACCACGCGAACGCTCTCGTTATAAAAGGCTTCGCCTGAAAGCGCCAACTGAACGGACGCACGCACTATGCTCTTGTTGTTTTCGTTATCAACGGCAACGTCAGTCTTAAAAGACTTTTCTTGCACGAATGCCGTTGCGCTCATAGATGGCATTGCGTCTTCGCACTCTATCTCCGCACGGAAGGGCAAAATTTTGTTCTCTCTTATTATATCGTTTTTTTCCTTGTTTTGCAAGAGTATTGAAGAAAGACACACTTCGCCGTCTACTATAATGCACCCAACACCGCATTGAACAGCCGTTACGTGTGGCTCGGCGCGTTGGGTTAGCACGTCTTCTATTTTATAATCTAACTCAAATTCTTCTTCTATGGGGAAAACGCTTTCGCGCAAGCCGTAACCTTTGCAGACGGAAATTTCTTTGCCGTCTGTGATAAGACCGTTTCCCCCCGTCAGCACCTGCACCTTTTTGCACTCGGTTACCGTCGCTTCCACGGTGATATACCCTGCAACCGACAGTTTAACCCCCGAAACGTCCGCTTCGGTTTTATCAATTACCGCACGCGCTTGAACTTTACAAAGTTTTAATCCACTTTGCGAGATTGCGCCCTTAAACTCCGTTCCACACTCGCACTTACAAACGGCGCCGTCTTCTTGCTCGAAGCATACGAAAAAGGTCGCTTTACCTTCATAAGAAAGTTGCCTTTCGCCTGCATCGACTTTTGTTATTACCGCGCGAGCGGTTACGCTTAATATACGGCTAACGACGGCCGAAGGAACTTCGGTTTTGCACTCGGCTTTAATTTGTTCTTTTATAACCCCTGCGTTTTGGGTTAAACTTATATCTTCAAAAATGGGTTCAAATGGCATACGCTCCTCCAACCAAATGTTAATCACTAAAAGTATATTAGTAGGGCGCGCTTTTTATGACAGGACAAACAAAAAAACGGAAAGATTGTCTTTCCGTTTTTAACTTTGAGATATAGTAGGCTCAACGCCTTTTACTCTGACTCTTCCGCACATAAACTCTTGATATGAGTATGAAGTTCTGCCGTTAAACCCGTCGTCAAAGGGCTTTACTGTAAACAGCGCGGGATACACGCCTTGCACCTTTGCCATAAACTTGACGAACTTGTTTCTGCCAAGCGCCAAGGTTACTTCTACTTGCTTTTCTTTTAAATGTGCTATGTGCGTTTTTACTTGGGATAAAGATACGTTACTTTTAATCATACTCTCTTTATTCCCGTTTGAATTTTTTTTATACCTTAGAAGTCGTCTTCTTCGTCTTCCTCTTCTTCCTC
>JAFVWA010000206.1 GCA_017501885.1 Clostridia bacterium
AAACCTAGTCGAGGTTAAACGGCAAACAAAAAAATAAAAAAAATTAAATTTAAAAGGATAAATGGAGGATAGAAAAATGGCAGATATCCAAAAAATGATTGAAGAAGTAAAAGGTATGACAGTATTAGAACTTAACGAACTCGTTAAGGCTTTAGAAGAAGAATTCGGCGTTAGCGCTGCTGCTCCTGTAGCAGTTGCTGCTGCTCCCGCTGCTGCTGCAGATGCTCCTGCTGCTGAAGAAAAGACGGAATTCAAAGTTTCCATCAAAGAAATCGGCGACAAGAAAATCGACGTTATCAAAGCAGTTCGTGAATTCACCACTCTTGGTCTTGGCGAAGCTAAAGCTCTTGTTGAAGCTAAGGGCGTTATCAAAGAAAACGCTACCAAAGAAGAAGCTGACAAGATCATCGCTCGTTTCAAGGAAGTTGGCGCTACTGTTGTTGCTGAATAATTTCGGTAAATCGCAAACAAAAAAGGAAAAAGACTTGCATTTCGCAAGTCTTTTTTGTTTTATTAATTAAAGGCAGACTATTACAGTCTGCCTTTAACCATTTATTTGTTGTTTTTTAAATACTCTGTTAGTTTGTCGGGGAAGTTGACGGTCATTCCGTCCACTCCCTTTTTTATTGTTTCAACCATAACGTCGGGGTTTGACATTCCCCAAGCACGCACGCCGTAACCCTTTTTATGGAATTCCTCAACTTCTTCTTTTGTAATAAGTTGACCTTTGGGGCATATCTCGTAAAGTTCTAAACTAACAATTTCTTCTCTTGTTTTTTCGTTTAATTCAAAGTGTAAATAACCACGTCTTAAATTTGGTGCGCATTCTTTTATTTCTCGCATAGCGTCGTATATAAAAGAAGTGATGATAACCTTATCTTGAACACCGTATTTGTAAATCATATCCGCCGTTTGTTTTGCAACGCCTTTAACTTTTAACTCAATGGCAAAGGTTAAGTCCTTTTTCCCGTAGCGAACTAAAAATTCTTCAAAGGTTGGTATTTTTTCGCGTTGTTCACCCTTAATAACGTCAAACTCTAAGAGTTCACTATAAGTGTAGTCGGCAATGCAACCTGATTTTCCTGTAACTCTATTTAACGTGTCGTCGTGGAAAAGCACCAAAATGCCGTCTTTTGTAACTTGAACGTCAGTTTCTATTCCGTTTGCGCCCATTTCTAAGCCTTTGTCAAAGGATAGAATGGTGTTTTCAGGGTAGTATTCACTTGCTCCGCGGTGAGCGTAGTTAATAAATTTTTTCATATTGTCTCCTTGCTTGTTGGTGAAATGCTATATCTTTTTTTGTAGTATCTATAAAATGAAGAATAGTCCTTAAATCCTGCTTTTGCCGATGCTTCTGAAAGAGTAAGTCCGTCGTTTTTTAATTCCATGGCAAGGGTAAGCCTTTTTCTTTTAACGTATTCTTGAACGGTAAGACCGGTAGTTTCCTTAAAAACTCTGCACAAGTGAAACTTGCTTATAAAAAACTTATCTGCAAGAGTGTCTAAATCAACGTCGCCGTCCGTGTAATTTTCATTTAAGTAAGCAATAATATCTTTTACAGAGCGGTTTGTTTTGGTTGATTTTGCAAAAGAATGAACGCTATTTATTATATAAAGTATTTCCATAAGAGTGCTTCTAATAATAGGGCTATCTTCAACGGTGAAATTATTGCTATATTTTTTAAGCCTTTCCATAGCGTCAGTAAGTCCAGAAGAAAAGGCGGTGTGTGCATCTATTTTATTATCTATGCCGTATTCTAAAAATGCCTTTTCGTATTCTTGACAGTTATTTTGCTCAAAAAATTCAGGGAATACAAACAAAACGTAAGAGTGGTATCTGCCAAAAGTTTTATGAAAAACCCTGTGCATTTCGTGTTTTCTAATGATTATAACGTCGCCCTTTTTAAGTTCGTATCTTCTGCCGTCTACCAAGTAATAACTGTCGCCTTCTAAAAATGAGTATATCTCGTATTCGTGATGAGAATGAAGGCGTGCAACCTGTGTAGATGCGTTTTCCCAAAAGTGTTGTGATACTGTAAAAGTTTTCATGCTTTTATTTTACCACTAAAAAGCAATAATTGCAATGTTTTAAGCAATTTTTTTATAGAAGCATTGTAAATATTGTAATATACTTAGTATATATAATGGAAGAATACGGAGTTTTTTATGTTATACGAAAAAATAAGCGGATTTGCAGACGAAATTGATGAAATGGTTGATGTGCAATTTACCGTTTTAAACAAGTTAAACATTAAATATTTTGAAGTTCGTGGCGTCAACGGTAAAAACATTGCCGAACTTAACGACGAGGAAGTTTTAGAACTTAAAGCAAAAATGGAAAAATACGGCATAACCGCATCTTCCATCGGTTCGCCTATCGGAAAGATTAAGATTACCGACGATTTTGAGCCACATATTGAAAAACTTAATAGAGTAATTAAAACGGCTAAAATGCTCGACTGTAAATATATAAGAATGTTCAGTTTTTTCAAAGACGGCGAATGGACCAAAGAAAAAATTGACGAAGTTATCAGACGACTTGGCATTATGATAGAAATCGCTAAGAAAGAAAACGTTATATTGCTTCACGAAAACGAAGGCGATATTTACGGCGAAACCATTGAAGCAAACCTTCATATTATGAAAACCTTTTACTCAGATAATTTTAAGATGGTTTTCGACCCTGCCAACTTTGCTCAAAAGGGCATCGACACCATAAAAGCAATAGATACGCTTTTGCCTTACGTTGAATACATGCACGTAAAAGACCATAAGGCAGGCGTGGGCATTGTTCCCGCAGGACACGGCGACGGCAATATTGAATACGTTATCAAAAAACTCCGCGCAAACGGCTTTGAAGGGTTTATCAGTTTAGAGCCACACTTAGGTAGTTTTAAGGGACTTGCAGAATTAGAACTCGACGGCAAATCTCACGTAGAAAAACAAGCAGGGGAAGATACGTTTATTCTCGCTGCAGAAGAACTTGATAAAGTTCTTGCACGTGCTTTATAAAGCGAATAATCGAAAAAGACAGTTTTACAAATAAAATATAAACAAAAAAATAGGCTTTTTAACCAAAAATGTCGTTAAAATAGCCGAAAATTTATAAAAATTAGTGTAAAAAT
>JAFVWA010000207.1 GCA_017501885.1 Clostridia bacterium
CCCTATAACAAGCATTCTTTTTGAGGAAATAACTTTAAGCATAAACACCTCCTATATTACCCCTACTTTTCAAATAATCAAGGATCAGGCCTATTGAACCCATGTCAATAAAACGTTACTTTTAACTTTCTTCTTCGTAGTAATAAGAATAATCTATACCCTTCATAAAGATTTCTCTATCGTCTATCTTGTCTGTTAAAGCTTTTTCAATAAGGGATAGAATAGTGCTATAATCAACAACGCTTAATTTCATTGCTTCTAAATATTCCGTTTTATCAATCTTACTCCAATCTACACATTTAGAAAGGTTTTTCTTTAAGATAAGGTCTAACCAAATTCTCGCCGTCCTGCCGTTTCCTTCCATAAAAGGGTGAGCAACGTTCATTTCAACGTATTTTTTGACGATTTCTTCTACTGTACTTTCGGGCATACTTCAATAGCAGCAAGCGTTTGGTCTATGTATCCTATACTTGCAAAAGTAAAACCACCTTTGGAGATATTTAACTCTCTAATTTGCCCTGCGAAGTCGTATAACCCACCAAAAAGGTAAGCGTGAATTTGCTGTAAGCCGTTGACCGTACCTACTTCAATATCGTTGATAAGCCCGCTTTCGAACATTTCGTAAGCCTTATTTTTGCTTTGCTCGTCGATAGACGTTCCTTTCGTCTTAAACCATTTTAAGAACACGGCTGACTTTTTGCTTGGGATAATTGCTATGAGCAAATTTAATCCGTCGTCATCTATTACGTCCGTCAAATATTGCTTGCCGTCTTTCGCCGTTAATTTCAGTTGTCTACAAATTGATGACAACTGATTATTTCTCTTTTTTAAGGTGTTCCAATATTTACGTGGAGAACTGCTCAAAGAAAGGGCTTCTATTATATCAACAGCACATAACCACCAACGCGAAGTTTCTTCGTCCCACACCGAACGAACGGGAACGTTGTCAAAAAACCTAATAGAAGTTTTAATCATTTTTGTCCTCGCTCACGATTTCTAATATATCGTCCAAACCACAATTAAGGGCATTGCATATTTTAAGAAGTATATCCATATGCACAGTTTCGTTTCTACCAAGTTTAGCCATAGCGGTTGTAGTGATACCTGCTTTTAAGCGTAGGTCTTCTTTTCTCATATCTTTATCAATAAGAAGTTTCCATAATTTTTTATAACTTGCAGCCATTTTTTAATCTCCTAAAGGAAGTCTATAAGCCATTTTTATTATTATACCACATACAAATAATTTTATCAAGATATTCTCCAATATTTAGAGAAAATAATTTTGTAAATTTAAATAATGAAGTGCCACAAAATGGGGTAAAATCAAAGCAGGTAAAGAAAAGTGCCACAACTCGCACTATTGGCGTAAAGCATATGGGAAACCCATATCTATTTTTAAGCAAAGAAAAAGAACTTGGATTTTCACGTCTAAGTTCTTATTTTAATTGTGAATTGCTCGCTTTTGTGAATTTTTTATTTGTCCATATTGTTGGTTTACGACACTATACTTTGCCTTGCAAAGTCGTGTGTTTTGCAAAGCAAAAAGTAAAGGATAGTAAAATTTTGCTATTCTTTTATAATGTCTAAAAAATCCCTATGAGAAACGCCCTTTTATGCTATCCTTTTTATTGTTTTTATCATGTTTACCTTGATTGTTTTTCGCCCGATGGGGACGCGATCTCCACGTTTATACCAACGGGATCTCCCATTACGGGATAGCCACTTTCATCAAAGGAAATTTTCTGAATACAGGTGTGCCTATCCATTTCCTCTCGCGTGGGATTTGAGCGCAGCAAGCAGTGATATGCGCACCAAACCTCTGTGCCGTCCGGCGAGGTAAAAAAGGATGCGTGCCCCACACCGAAAACGCCGTTACCCTTGCAAAAGAGGGGTTTTTCATGCTTTTTCCAGC
>JAFVWA010000208.1 GCA_017501885.1 Clostridia bacterium
AATTAAAATGTGACTAAAATGTGACACAAAAGAAAAAACCACTATATATTGTGGTTTTAATCTTGAATTTAAGCATATATTTGGTGTTTAGAGTTTCGCGTCTCCCCTGCCACATAAAGCACTGAACAATTATTTTGTTTGGTGCTTTTTTTCACAACACACGCAACCTTAACCGGTTGCTGACTGCTACGTTTCACTCCGCAGGACTAACGTCCGCGTCAAGTCTCCCCTGCCCATAAAGCACTGAACAATTATTTTGTTTGGTGCTTATTTTTTACTATACACGCAACCTTAACCGATTGCTGACTGCAACGTTTCACTCCGCAGGACTAACGTCCGCGTCAAGTCTCTCCTGCCACACAAAGCACTGAACAATTATTTTGTTTGGTGCTTTATCATTTTAAAGATTAAGGCCGTGATTTTCGTCAATAAACGTAGCTTCTAAATCAGACACATGCAACAAAACAGCAAGTGGGAATTTTCTGTATGCTTCGCTTATACTACCGTCACCACCCTTTAATCTGCTATCAAAACCACCCATATGCCAGTTTATTGCCATAGCCTCTTCCCTTGTTAATTTTATAAAGCCACATAAAATATAAACCGACTTTTCTCCATGACCATATGGCAAACCTTCTTCTTTTGTATAATAGGGTTTTTTAACCCATTCATTATTTTCCTTAACGTTTCTATAATCAACTTTATAAAAATCAATTTTGCAAACGTCATGAAGAAGTCCACAAATAGCTATAGTTTCATCAGAAACGTGCGCTTGGTAATCTTCGCCATATTCTTTAATTACGTTTTTCAAAAAACGCTTATAAGTGTTAACGCTATGCTCACACAAACCGCCTTCATAGGCGCAATGATATCTACCACTTGCAGGTGCAACAAAAAAATCAGAAGAAATTAAATAACTTCTTAATTTATCAGCGCCCTCACGTGTTATATATCTATCAAAAATTTCTAAAAACTCTTGCTTATTCATAAAACTTCCTATTTGGATTTATAATAAAGTTGGCAATGGCAAAACCCTTCAAAATTAGGATCATTTATTTGATCTCTAAACTCTTTACACATACACTTAATATCTTCGTTTTTACCAACTTTACAAGGACAATATCCCCCCTTTTTCTCCAAGCCTAATTTAACTGTTTTTACAATTTCTTTATCTGGGTTAAGAGAAATTTTCATTAAAACTACCCCTTTATTCCTAATAATTCAAAGGCATTCTTATATAAGATTTTTTGTTTAATACCTTCGCTAAGATTTATTTTTGAAAATATACTTAAATCATCTTTTTGATCACGCCACGGGCAATCTGTCGCAAATAAAATCTTATCTTCGCCATGCTTATTAACGATATCGACAAATAAATCTTTGTCAATCTCATGAAAAGTAAACGCAGTATCAAAATAAACGTCCTTACCGCAAAGCAAATTATACACTCTATCCCATTGAGAATGTCCGCCAAAATGCCCAAGTACAAACTTAGAGTGCCCCACTTTATTAATCACTTCAAGACACAATTCAGGTGGACATTTTACAGGTTCTCCAATATAGCCATCGTCAACACCCGCATGAGTAACAACAATCATATCTAAATCTTTTGCGCAAGATAAGATTTGGATATAACCAGGATGATTTATAAAAGCATTTTGATAATCAGGATGAATTTTTACACCTAAAAAGCCGTTATCTTTCAAAAATTTCATTTTTTCAGGTATATTATCGCAATCTGGATGAATGCCTGCAAATGAAATAATTTTGTTTACTTTTGAGCTTGCAAACATTTCATTAATTGAAACACCAAACCTACAAACACTCTCGAATTGAGAAGGTTTAGTTAGGACAGGCAAGTTAACACTAATGTCAACACCTGATTTTTTCATATGTGAAATGAGACCGCCAACAGTTCCGTCAAAACAAGCACGATTACTAGCCGCATTTTCTAAAGAAGAAATTGTGGCTTTTGCTATTTTATCGGGAAAAACGTGAGTATGAAAATCAACAACCATTATTTAATATCTTTTAAGTCTTCCGTAGAAAGAGTTGTAACGCCAATTTTTTTAAGGGTTTGAAGTGCTTCTTCTAAATCAGAAGTTTTCAAAACTACAAACGCATCTTCGCCATCAACCGACAATCCATACATATATTCAATATTGATACCCCTATCAGAAAGATTTTCCAATAGTCCTTGTAAACTTCCCGCCTTGTGATCAATTTTAATAACTAAAACGTCAGTTGTCATAGTTGAAAAACCTGCAAAAGTAAGCTTATCTTTACCTTTTTCGGGATCATTAACTATAAGTCTTAAAAGGCCGTATTCGGTGGTATCAGCTAAACTCAAAGATAAAATGTTAATCTTATTTAATTTAAGAACGTCCAAAACCTCATGAAGTCTGCCTTGTCTATTTTCAATAAAAACTGATAATTGTTTTGCTACCATAATAAATCTCCTTAGAATATTTTTCTATTATCAATAACGTGAACCGCTTTACCCTCACTTCTCTTAAGTGAATTAGGTTCAACAATTTTAATTTTTGCACTAATACCCAAAGCCTGATTGATAACCTGACCTATTTTTGCAGTAAGTTTTTCAATACCCTTAATTTCGTCCGTTAAATATTCCGTTTTTAATTCAACTTGAATTTCAAGAGTATCAAGGTTATTTACTCTATCCACAATCATCATATAGTGTGGAGAAACCTCTTTAACATTAACTAATGCGGCTTCAACTTGACTTGGGAAAATATTAACACCCCTAATAATAAGCATATCGTCAACTCTACCCTTAAATCTGCCAAGCCTTGCAGAAGTTCTACCACATTCACAGGTAGAATAATCAATGTTTGTCAAGTCTTTTGTTCTATATCTAATAAGTGGTAACCCTTGTATGGTAATTGTTGTGAATACAAGTTCGCCAAGTTCACCTTGCTTTTGTGTTTTAAGAGTATCAGAATTCAAGATTTCAGGCAAGAAATGGTCTTCGCAAACGTGCAACCCATTATGATAAATACAGTCACAAGCAACGCCTGGTCCCATAACTTCAGATAAACCGTAAATATCAAAAGCATTGATATTTAAGCGACTTTCAATATCTTTTCTCATCTTTTCGGTCCATGGTTCAGCACCACAAATTGCAGCTTTTAACTTGATTTTATCTTTAAGTCCTTCTTGCTCTAAAACTTCAGACAAATAAAGCAAATAAGAAGGCGTGCAAGCAATTGCAGTTGCGCCAAAGTCAACCATCATGGTGGTTAATTTTTTAGAATTGCCCGTACTCATAGGAACAACCATTGCTTTAACTTTTTCAGCACCGTAATGAGCGCCCAAACCACCAGTAAAAAGACCGTAACCGTAAGCAACTTGAATAATATCGTCTTTAGTAACTCCTGCCATGGTCAAACAGCGAGCAACACACTCCGACCAAATATCTATATCTTTTTCGGTATATCCAACAACAGTTGCTTTACCTGTAGTTCCACTACTTGCATGCACTCTAACAATTTCAGAATGCGGAACAGCAAATAAACCAAACGGATAATTGTCTCTTAAATCGTCTTTTGTTGTAAAAGGAAGTTTCGTGATATCTTCCACACCTTTAATATCTCCAGGCAAGAGTCCAATCGCGTCCATTTTTTTACGATAAAATGCTACGTTATCGTAAACGTGTTTTACAGTCTTAACGAGTCTTTCGCTTTGAAGCGCCGAAAGCTCGTCTCTTGACATACATTCAATTTCTTTATTCCAAATCATAGAACTCTCCTCCAAGATTATTTATCGTAACCAGCCAAGAATGCCAATTTGTTTATCTCAATCGTCTTTGCAGGAACGGTTTTTTCAACAACGTCAAGCCAATCTTTCTTATCAAAACCAATATGTTTTGCAGAAAAGCCTAAAACAACTGTATTTAAAACCTTAGGGTTACCTAACTGCAAAGCAAGTTTTTTACCATCAATAGTATAAACTTTATGTTTATCAGAAAGTTTATCAAAAATATTTTCCGGATATTCAGCAGCACCTGTAACAACAGTCATAGGCTTAATCTCATGATCATTAACAATGATCACACCGTCTTTTTTAAGGTAATGCGAATAACGCAAAGCTTCAAGCTTTTCAAAAGAAATAATAACGTCGGCTTGTCCAACTTCAACAACTGGTTCAAAAACTTTTTCACCAAAACGAACGAATGTGACAACACTACCACCCCTCTGAGCCATTCCATGAACTTCAGATAGTTTAACGTCATACCCTTTACTAAGAGCTGTTTTTCCAATAATTCTACTTGTAAGCAAAGTTCCTTGACCGCCTACACCAACAACCATAACGTTTAACTCTTTCATTATCTTTCCACCTTCTTTATTGCACCAAATTTACAGTAATTTAAGCAAAGCCCACAACCGTTACAAGCAGTCGAATCAATAATAACCTTGCCGTCAGCACCCTTAGAAATTGCAGGACAACCAATCTTTAAGCACATTCCGCACTTTTTACAATCGTCAGGATTCACATCACAAACAAATGGGAATTTTTGTCCCTTTAATAACGCACATGGAGCTTTTGCAATGATAACTGACAAAGTTTCACTTTCAACACTTTGTTTGATAACCTTTTCAAGTTCCTTAATGTCGAAAGCATCAACAACGTTTACATAAGGAACTCCAATAGCTTTGCAAAGTTCAGCAAGGTCAATAGCGTATGTGTCTTCACCTTTTAAGGTTTTACCTGTTGCAGCGTGTTCTTGATGTCCGGTCATACCTGTAGTTCTATTATCAAGAATCATTACCGTTGCTTTTGACTTATTGTAAACCATATTTATCAAAGAATTAACGCCAGTATGTAAGAAAGTTGAATCGCCAATCACGGCTACCCAATTCTTAATAAAATCATGTCCCTTAGCCTTTTCAATCCCGTGAAGCGCGGAAATACTTGCACCCATACAAATAGTGGTGTCGATTACACTAAGTGGTGCTACTGCGCCAAGCGTATAGCAACCAATATCACCTGCCGCATGAATCTTTAATTTATTCAAAACAGAGAAAACACTTCTATGAGGACAACCTGGACATAAAACAGGAGGACGATTAGGAACGTTAACTTGGTCAAAAGCAACGTCGCTTTCATTGAGCAATGCTTTTTTAAGCATATTGGAACTATATTCACCTTGCTTAGTAAAAAGGTTTTTACCATCACACGCAATTCCCCAACTTTTAACCTGTTCTTCAATAACAGGCTCTAATTCTTCAACGATAACGAGCCTATCAACTTGACTTGCGAACTTTTTAATGAGTTGTTTTGGAAGCGGATTAACTAATCCTAATTTTAAAACACTTGCGTTTGGAAAAGCTTCTTTAACGTAAAGATAAGAAACACCCGAAGTAACAAAACCTATTTTCTTATCGTTTAATTCAACCTTATTTATATCAAATCCACAAGATTCTTCTGCCAACCTATTCTCCCTATCTTCAACAACAACGTGTCTACCAATTGCAGAACCTGGCATCATAACGTATTTTTTCACATCTCTTTGATACTCTTTATCAGCAACTTCCACTCTATCGCAAAGTTCAACAACACCTTGAGAGTGAGAAAGTTTCGTTGTTGTTCTCAAAATAACAGGGGTGTCATATTTTTCACTTAAATCATAAGCAAATTTGACAAAATCTTTTGCTTCTTGACTGTCCGAAGGCTCTAAAACAGGAACGTGAGCCGAACGGCCAATCATTCTCGTATCTTGTTCATTTTGAGAACTTGCAAGCCCAGGATCATCAGCAACAACTATAACAGAGCCGCCGTTAACACCCGTATATGAAAAAGTATATAGCGGATCACTTGCAACGTTTAATCCAACGTGCTTCATACATGAAAGACTTCTAACCCCTGAAATGGAAGCGCCAATAGCAACTTCTAAAGCTACTTTTTCGTTTGGAGCCCATTCAGTATACACTTCGTTATATTTAGCCAAGCACTCGCTAATTTCCGTGCTTGGAGTTCCAGGATATGCGCTCGAAACCTTAACACCAGCTTCGTAAACACCACGAGCAATAGCTTCGTTTCCAAGCATAATAATTTTGTCAGCCATTTTTATAAACTCCTTAAATCCTTTATTCTTTTTGCCTTACCCTCAAATCTTTGAAGAGTGTTTGGAGATTCAAGTTTTACTTTAGCATCCAAACCAAGCATAATTTTTAATTTATTTTTAACACCCCTACTAATTTTTTCAAGTTCAGCAAAAGAGTCAGTTGCCTTCGCTAGTTCAACCCTTATAGTAAGCATGTCGGAATACCCTTCTCTTTCAACGATAATTTCATAGTGAGGTCCTAACTCGTCAAAGTTTAAGATAACTTCTTCAATTTGACTTGGGAAAACGTTAACCCCCCTAATCTTCAACATGTCATCACTTCTTCCCGAAAGATTTTCCATTCTAACGAACGTTCTTCCACACTTACAAGGCTCATAAATAAGTCTCGTAATATCTTTAGTTCTATAACGGATTAGTGGGAGTCCTTCCTTTTTGATGCAAGTAATAACAAGCTCGCCTTTTTCACCAGCTGGTAAAACTTCACCTGTCTTAGGATTTATAATTTCTGGAATAAAAAAGTCTTCGTTTATGTGCATACCGTCAAGACATTCACACTCACCAGAAACACCAGGTCCCATAAGCTCGCTCATGCCGTAATTTGAAGTGACTAGCATGTCCTCACCCCAGAATTTATGCATTTCTGCGCGCATAGCATCAGTAAGAAGCTCGCTTCCAACCAAACCTATTTTAACTTTTAAGTCCTTTTTAGGATCAATCCCCATCGAAAGAGCAACTTCCGCACGCCTTAACGCATAAGAAGGTGTTGCAACCAATAAGGTTGTCCCAAAATCCTTCATATACATTATTTGCTTTTCGGAATTTCCAGTCGAAGAAGGAATAATGGTTGCACCAATATTTTCTAAACCATAATGTAAGCCAAGCGCCCCAGTAAACATACCATAACCAAAGCAAATTTGCGCTACGTCCTTTTCAGTCGCACCACCCATGCAAGCAATTCTTGAAACGCATTCAGTCCACATTTCAAGGTCTTTTTGTGTATACCCAACTACCGTTGGCTTCCCTGTCGTTCCACTACTTGCATGAATACGAACAAGTTTATCTTTTTCAACGGCAAATAAGCCAAATGGATAGGTGTCTCTCATATCCTGCTTGGTAACAAACGGTAATTTAGAAAGATCTTTTAAGGTTTTAATGTCTGAAGGTTTAACGCCTTTTTCATCCATTTTTTTTCTATAAGGTTCAACCTTCTCATAAACGCGATTAACCGTTTCTTGTAACCTTTCCAATTGAATTTTTTCTATCTCTTTTCTAGATAGCGTTTCTTCTTTAGACCAAATCATAATCACTCCAAATATTAAGAAAATTTTTAATTTATCAGTCCTTCAACATTACTTTCGAAAGCTCTCTCTATAATCTCGTCAGAAGGCTTACGCGTAAACTTACTAATCACAAAGGTTAATGTAATTGACAAAGCCATACATAAAACACCTATTAATGGAGAAAGTGCTACTCCACATTTTAAAATATTGCCGAAAGCATAATTTCCATTGCAGTTCATTAAACCAAACACAAAAATGAAAGTAATTGTAAATATCAAACCACTAATCATAGAAACTATTGCGCTTGTCTTTGTAATTTTCTTAGAATAAAGCCCAATAACAAAAGGACCAAAGAAACAGCCCGCCAAAGTTCCCCAACTAAGCGACATTAAATACGCAATCGCGGTTACATTAAAAATCTTATTCAATAAAGCAATAACGACCGACAGAAGAACAAAGACAAAACTCATAATTCTAAGAGATACAGTAACCTTGCGATCACTTGCATCCTTTTTAATCACACCTTTATAAAGGTCAACAGAAATTACGGATGCGCTCGATAAAGAAACTGAAGCAAGTGTAGACATTGACGCAGATAATACCAAAATGCCTATAACCCCCATTAATCCAGTAGGAATTACCTTTTTTAACATTAGTGGAATAATGTTATCAGTTACACCACCAAAGGCTGATTCACTAGCAAAATATAGTCTTGCAAGCCCACCTACAAAATAAGCAATAACACCGATAAATAAAGCAAAAATAGTGCTTATAATCATACCTTGCTTAATGGCTTTTTTATCCCTAACGGTATAATATTTATGAACTGTTTGAGGAAGACCATAAACACCCATAGAAGTTAACAAAATCAATGAAATTAAAGTAACTAAAGGCGAATTCAAGAAACCAACGTCACCATAATCTTCAAAAAAACCAAAACCAGTTTTCGTTAACTGATTTAATCCTTCAAAACCGTTCACGTCTGTAAAAAAGCATACAAACATAATGCCTACGCCAAAAATCATTACAATACCTTGAATAAAATCTGACAAAGACGTCGCAAAATAACCGCCAAAGACTAAATAAAGCGCAGTTAACAAAGCTAAACAAATAATGATTATAGTTCCATCAATGCCAAAAATCATCTCAAAAAGATTGCCAAGTCCGTTGTAGACTGACGCAGCATAAGGTAGCAAAAATACAAAAATCAAAATTGAAGAAAATATTTTTAAGAATTGCGAATCATAACGTTTAAAGAAAAACTCAGGCATCGTCTTAGCCGATAACCTTATTGTCATATTTTTTGTCCTTTTTGCCATAATTAACCAAGCAAAAAGACCACCAAAAATTGCGTTCCCAACGCCAATCCAAATAGAAGATAAACCAAATCCCCAGCCAAACTTACCAGCATAACCGATAAAAATAACTGCGGAAAAATACGTTGTTCCATAAGAAAAAGCACTCATCCATCCGTTTAAGCCCTTCTTACCTGCTAATAAAAAATCACTAACGGATTTAGAACGCTTCCTTGTGTAAAGAGCAACACCAATCATGGATAGTGCGTATAGTCCTAAAATAATGTAATCAAGCCACATGGTTTTCTCCAAAAATCGTGTTTATTTAAAAATTAATATAATTATATATATAATACCAAATTTTGTCAAGACCATACAGCAAAAGAAACCGACTAAATTTAATCGGTTTCCATTTTTTTAATTATTTTTATATCAAAAAACAATTATGTCACACATAATAGCACTAAAAATTAACTGTTTTTACAAGACGATTGTCCCAACCGCCCTCACTTTTAGCGGGAAAACGTTTTTTTCTCCAAAATATTCTATCATTTTACCAATAAATGCTTTAGCATTATCATTTGAAACTATATTTAGAATAGTTCCGGCAAATCCCCCACCGTGAACTCTATTGGCACCACCATTTAAATACTTCCCAGCTAAAGAAAGGGCCTTTGGTATTAACTGTGAATTTCCGCCCGAAACATAACAGTTTTGTAATTTACAAAGTGAACTTGTCCCCGATTGATTTATTACGGAAATAAAAGTATCATAATCATTTACGGAAAGAGCTGAACAAAGAGTATCTACTCTATTGTTTTCCTCAAAGAAGTGAATCGCCCTTAAAACTGCTCTATCGGGTAAGTTCTTTTGTTTTTGCCCTATACTATCCCAAAAATCATTTTCGTTGATTTCAACAAGTCTTTCTACCCCGTATTCTTTTGCAACCATCTTCATTTCAGCAGGAATAGATGCGTATTCATCTGTCAAATCGGCGTGACTTCCGCCTGTATTGATTAAAACCAACGTCCAATTTGAAAGGTTCGCCTTCACGTCTTTTACGGAAATATTATTTTTATCTGAAAAATCAAGCATTTTTAAGCCACCAAACGAAATAGCTGTTTGGTCAAGTAAACCACATGGTTTACCAAAATAAACATTCTCCGCAAATTGAGATACTTTGGCTTTATCTTCCTGCGAAACATTACCATCGTTATATAGGAAATTTAGGATTTCAGCAATTAAAACTTCAAATGAAGCTGAACTTGATATTCCAGCGCCACCTATTACGTTACTTGTTATATAGGCATTAAATCCACCAATGTTAAATCCTTTATTTTTCAAACCAACACAAACACCACGAACAAGTGCGTCGGAAGTTCCTATTTTTTCATCACTCTCTTTTGATAGATCAACTATTATTTCAGGATAACCTTCACTTTTTACTTTTATAATGCTATCATTTCTAGGCAAGAAAAAAGCAAGCGAGTCTAAACTAATAGCACATGAAACCACCTTTCCACCATTGTGATCGGTATGATTACCACACACTTCAACTCTACCGCTTGAAGAAGCAATGTATGCGCTATCTACCGAAAAGTAACTCTTAAAATTCTCAAAAGCATCATTGTATCTTTGCTTTTGACACGCTTCCACTTCACCATATAAATCGATAAAATTACTTTCAATCCCATCTAAAGAAAAGTAAGGTTTTTTCAAAGGCAACATAACTTAAAATCTCCTAAATATACTTGATTATAAATATAGCATATTTTGCGATAAATGTAAATAAATATTTTTATCATAAAAGCAATTTTTAGAATGTTGAAACACCTTATATTGCTTGACTAAGTTATTCGTTTAATATATAATGTTTATTACTTGATGCAAAAAAGCATTTTCGGAGGAAAGGACTTTATGGATTTTAAAGCAATCGAAAAGAAATGGCAAAACGTTTGGGAAAAGGAAAAATTAGGCTACTTTAACAACAAAAACGCTTCTAAAAAATATTATTGTTTAGAAATGTTTTCATACCCATCAGCAGCCAGACTACATCTCGGGCATTGGTATAACTATGCGCCAACCGACAGTTTTGCAAGATACAAGAAAATGAAAGGATTCGAAGTGTTCCAACCAATGGGCTTCGATGCTTTTGGTCTTCCTGCGGAAAATTATGCAATTAAAACGGGTGTTCACCCCAAAGATTCAACAGACAAAAACATTGAGAACATGGAGCAAACCCTTAAAGGAATTGGCGCCATGTTTGATTGGAATTCTGAAATCATTACCTGTAACGAAGACTATTACAAATGGACTCAATGGTTATTCTTAAAATTATATGAAAAAGGCTTAGCATATAGAAAAGAAGCACCTGTTAACTGGTGTCCAAGTTGTAAAACCGTGCTTGCTAACGAACAAGTTGTAAACGGCGTGTGTGAAAGATGTAACTCAACTGTTGTCAAAAAAGACCTCACTCAATGGTTCTTTAAAATCACCGACTATGCAGAAGAGCTTTTACAAGGTTTAGACACAATCGATTGGCCAGAAAAAACCAAGTTAATGCAGAGAAACTGGATTGGTAAATCAACGGGTGGCGAAGTTGAATTTACTGCTGAAAGCGGTGATAAATTTAAGGTTTTTACAACAAGAGCGGATACTCTTTTTGGTGTTTCCTACGTTGTTCTTGCGCCCGAGCACCAATTAGTTAAAAAACTAACAAGCGAAAAGCAAAAAGAAGCGGTTGAAAAATATGTTTATGAAACTTCTAAAATAAATGAAATTGAAAGACTTTCAACCGCTAAAGAAAAAACGGGCGTTTATATTGGCCATGATGCGTTTAACCCAATAAATGGCAAAAAAGTGCCTATTTACGTTGCTGATTACGTTCTTTATTCTTATGGAACAGGCGCAGTTATGGGAGTGCCCTCGCACGATGAAAGAGACTTTGCCTTTGCAAAAAAATACGATTTACCAATTGTTAGAGTTATAAAAGGTGCTTCCGCCGGTGTTGACGACGCGCTTCCCTTTACCGATGATGGCGTTGTCGTTAATAGCCCTGGTTTTGACGGTTTAACGAGTGAAGAAGCAAGAAAACAAATAATTAATTCTTTAGTAAAAGTTGGCGCTGGTGAGCATAAAACCAACTATAGATTAAGAGACTGGTTAGTTTCTCGTCAACGTTATTGGGGCGCACCTATCCCTGTTATCCATTGTGATAAATGCGGTATCGTCCCTGTTGCTGAGCAAGATTTGCCAGTTAAACTTCCCTACGACGTTGAATTTACACCAGACGGAGAGTCTCCACTTGCAAAACACGAAGGCTTTATGAACGTTAAATGTCCTATTTGTGGAGGTCCTGCTCATAGAGATCCTGACACATTGGATACATTTGTTTGTTCAAGTTGGTATTTCTTAAGATATCCCGATGCACATAATTCTAAAGAACCATTCAATCCTGAAATCATAAACAGCATGCTTCCCGTAGACAAATACGTAGGTGGTGCTGAACACGCTTGCATGCACTTACTTTATTCACGTTTTATAACCAAAGCGTTAAGAGATATGGGATACTTAAACTTTGATGAGCCGTTTAAGTCCTTAGTTCACCAAGGTGTTATATTAGGACCTGATGGAAACAGAATGAGTAAGTCAAAAGGAAACGTTATATCACCCGATCCATATGTTGAACAATACGGTTCAGACGTTTTAAGACTTTATCTTATGTTTGGTTTCTCTTACACCGAAGGCGGTCCTTGGAGCGAAGACGACATAAAAGCAATTATTAAATTCCTTGAAAGAGTTGAAAGGCTCTATGGCAAAATCAAGGAAATTAATAGCAAAAATAAAGAAATAGGTAAGGACGAAAAAGAACTACTCTACGCAACCAACTATGCAGTAAAAGCGGTTGACAAAGATATGGAAGTATTCTCTTTCAACACAGCTGTCGCAAGACTCATGGAGCTTGTAAACGCATTATATAAATACGACGGAATTGAAAACAAAAATGCAAACGTATTTAAAGAATGCTACAAAACACTTATCCTTCTTTTAGCACCATGCGCGCCACACTTTGCAGAAGAAATTTGGGAAATGATGGGACAAAAGTTCTCTATTTTTAATGCCAAATACCCAGTTTGTGACGAAAGTGCTCTCGTTCAAGATGAAGTAGAATTTGCCGTTCAAATTAACAGCAAAATGAAAACAAAAATGATGATTCCAAATGGTCTCGGCGAAGAAGAAATTAAGCAATTGTTATTTAAAAACGATAAAATCGCTACTGAAATTGAAGGAAAAACAATAAAGAAACTTATCATAGTTCCAAAAAGACTTATCAATATTATTTTATAACCAAAGATTAAAATGAAAAAACAAATAACTAAAACAGAAATAGAAAGATTTAACCCCTCTTTGCAAGAGGGGCTTAATCACGTCCAAATTGAAAAAAGAAAACAAGAAAACCTTGTAAACTCTGTAAAACAAAAATATTCAAAGTCTTATTTAAATATTTTTATTAACAACGTTTGCACTTTCTTCAACTTGCTTGGACTAATTGTATTTATTGCATTATTGTCGGTGGGCGCTGACCTTGCTCAGTTCTTTTTTGTAATTTTCTACATAGCCAACACTACGATAGGAATTATTCAAGAAGTTAGAGCAAAACTGTGTATAGACAAACTTTCACTTCTTGCCAAACAAACAACCACAGTTATTAGAAACGGCGAAAAGTTAGAGATACCGTCAAGTGAAATTGTTTTAGATGATATAATTTGTTTAGGTTTAGGAAATCAAATTCCAACTGATTGCTTACTTTTAGAAGGAGAAATTGAAGTTAATGAAGCTCTTTTAACTGGTGAATCTGTTCCAGTTAAGAAAAAACAAGGTGATTTATTACTTGCAGGAAGTTTCATATCTTCAGGTATTTGCACCGTTAAAGCTGAAAAAGTTGGAAAAGATAACTACGTAGAAACTCTTTCCTCTAAAGCAAAACAATACAAAAAACCACACTCAGAAATTATGAATTCTATTAAACTCATAATAAAAGGTGTAAGTTTTGCCATAGTTCCCATTGCAGCCGCTTTCATAATCAAGTCTTTAGTATTTGTTAAAACTGATGTTAAAATGGCAATTGAAGGCGCATCGACCGTTGTAATTGGCATGATTCCTGCTGGAATGATTTTATTAACTTCTGTAGCGCTTGCCGTAGGCATTATTAAACTTGCAAGACATAAAACCCTTGTTCAAGACCTTTATTCATTAGAAATGCTTGCACGAGTTGATACCATTTGCTTTGATAAGACAGGGACTATAACAGATGGAAACATGTCGGTAAAAGAACTTATTGTAATTGATAAAGACGATTCCACGGATTATAACAAAGTTATCTCAAGCATGACAGATGCCCTTAAAGACAATAACCAAACCGCGCAAGCATTAGTAAAACACTTTGGTTTTGAAAGTTTTTATAAACCAACCGCTACCCTACCTTTTAATTCAAAAAGAAAACTTTCTGCCGTTACTTTTGAAAAATTAGGAACATACACCTTTGGCGCACCTGAATTCATTTTATCAAAAGAAGAATATCAAAAAATTAAAGAAGAAGTTGATACATATGCATCAAAAGGTTACCGTGTTCTACTTTTAGCAAAATCAGATAAAGTGATTAATGACGACGAACTACCAAACAACTTTACTGCTAAAGCATTTATATTAATAGTTGATAACGTTAGAGAAGATGCAATATCTACCATAAAATGGTTTAACGAAAACAATGTTGCAATAAAGGTAATTTCAGGCGACAACCCAATTACTGTTGCTGAAGTTTCGCAGAGAGTTGGAATACCTAATGCTGATAAATTTATTAGTTTAGAAGGACTAACTGACCAAGAAGTATTTGATTGCGCAAATAAATATACGGTTTTCGGTAGAGTTTCCCCTGAACAAAAAGCAATTTTGGTTAAAGCATTAAAGTCAGCCGGACACGTTACTGCAATGACTGGTGACGGAGTGAATGACATTCTTGCACTTAAAGAAGCCGACTGTGCTATATCAGTAGCATCAGGAAGTGATGCTGCAAGAAACGTTTCCCACCTTGTTTTGTTAGACAACAACTTTAACTCAATGCCAAAAGTTGTATATGAAGGAAGACGCGTTATAAATAACGTTCAAAGTTCAGCTTCCTTATTCTTAATGAAAACTTTCTTTACAATGCTTATGGGTATTATTACCTTGTGTATCCCCTATATGGAAACCTACCCATTTAGACTTCCACAAATGATAATGCTTGAAGTTTTCGTTATAGGTCTTCCAGCCTTCTTCTTGTCAATGCAACCAAACGATTCGCTTGTCGAGGGCAAGTTTATAAGCCACGTTATTAAAAAATCAATTCCTGCTGCAATTGTAATGACTCTTAGCGTAATGATTGTTGAGATATTTAAGTTGGCACTTAATACTTTCCCACAAGACAACTACGTTACTTATACCACAATGAGCGTTATTGTTCTTACTCTCGCAGGGTGCATAAGTTTATTTTCAACATGTAGACCTTTCAACAAATATAGAACTGTGTTATTTGTAGGAAACGTAGCAGTTATTTTCATTTTGATAATAACTTCTTTACTTGGTTTTGGAATTCTACCAAGCAAATACTTGTCGCCAATGGTTCCATTATCAACTTATTGGCATCATCTTTTAATAGTAATTGGAATTTTGTTAATTGACGTTCCTATACATTGGTTATTAAAGAAATTCGGCGAAAAGATTAACAAAAAGGCAAACACAAACACCACCAAACAAACGAATAATTAAACAAAAAACTCCTGAAAATCAGGAGTTTTTAAAATTAAAAACACCGCAATTAGCGGTGTTTTCTTTAATTATTTCTTTTCTTCGATAACTCTTATAATGTCACCAACCGTTTTAATGTTTACTGCATCTTCTTCAGGAACGGTTACACCGTATTCTTCTTCAAGATTCATAAGCATTTCAACAACGTCAAGTGAGTCAGCGCCTAAGTCATTAACTATTTCTTTGTCATCAGTTAAATCTTCGATAGGCTTGTTTAATTGCTTAGAGATAGTCTCTCTTACTTTATCAGCAATGCTCATTAGTCAATCCTCCAACTAAAATAGATTTTATATATATTATATTATAATATATATACTCAAATAAATCAAGCAATATTAGAAAAAAAGTTAATCGTTAACGGCTTACGAAAACACCCATGTCGCCTGACTTTAAAACTATCTCGTTAACGTATATTTTACTTGATAATAAATTAAGAAGTTTACCCTCAAAGGAAAGAGTAATTTCATCTCCCAAATTTACAGCTATCATAACCTCATTATCGCCCAAGCGTTTAAAGATTAAACAACCCTTTTTTGAATATATAAGTTCGAAATCACCTTTTATAAAAGCGTCGTTATTACGTCTAATTTTCCCTAAAAGTCTATACCACTCAACAAGTTCTAAATCTTCGTTACCCCACGGAAAACATCCTCTGTTTAATGGATCTGTATATCCCTGCATTCCCGCTTCATCACCATAATATAAACTTGGAACACCACAAAGCGTATACTGTAAAAGAGATGCAATTTTAAGACTATTTTTTGCTTGCAAAAGTTTTTCGTCTGATAAAGTTATCTTACTCCTTTGCTCTTTAGTCTTACCATAAACCTTTTCGTCACCTAGTGCAGAAATCAATCTAAAAGTATCATGTGTGGACAAAATATTCATCAAGGAATCAAGTACAAACTTTGGATAATGATCTATTTGATCAAGAATAACCGACACAAGAGTTTTTTCATTTTTATTTTTGACGTAATCGATTATAGCATTTTTTAAGGGGTAATTCATAACCGAATCAAGTTCTTTGCCCTGAAAATACTCCCTTCTAACACCATAAGCAATTTTATTAGAAGCATCTTCCCATACTTCTCCAATTATGATAGCATCTTTATTAACGCATTTAGCAGTTTTTCTAATGCTTTTTACAAAATCAGTCGGAAGTTCATCAACAACGTCTAATCGCCACCCCCCAATACCAAGTTTTGTATAAAAATCTATTACACCGTCTTTACCTGTTATATACTCCTTAAAACCACCCTCGCCTTTATTGGTTGCAGGAAGCGTTTGTATCCCCCACCAAGATTCATACTTGTTTGGATAATCAATAAACTTAAACCAATCGTAATATTTAGAATCTTTCCCTTGGAAAGCGCCTTTTTCATTAAACTTTCCCTTTTTGTTAAAATATATCGAATCAGACCCTGTATGATTAAAAACGCCATCTAAAACGATTTTAATACCATATTTGTCCGCTTGCTCAATTAGAGACTTAAAGTCTTCTAAATCGCCTAAAATCGGGTCAATTTCAAGGAAATTTGCTGTATCGTAACGATGGTTTGAATAAGCCAAAAAGATAGGGTTTAGATATATACAACTCACACCCAAGGAAGCAATATAATCAAGTTTACTTATTATGCCTTGAATATCTCCGCCAAAAAAATCATTGTTTAACACTTCCCCTTGCGCGTTTGGCAAAAAATACGGCGTTTCTCCCCAATTTTCTCTAAAAACTTTATCTTGTGGAAGTTGCTTTACAGCCTGACTCTTACAAAACCTATCGGGAAAAATTTGATAAATAATTCCCCCTTTAAACCACTCTGGCGTAGTATAGTCTTTATCATAAACTGTTAATTGATATTCACAAGGCTTTTCGGTTATCTCACCACTATAATAGTTGCCTTTACCAATAAACTTACCACCTTCAATTTCAAAATAGTAAAAATATAATCCCCTATCTAATTGCAAGTTCGTGATAAATTGGTCGCTTTCTTTTTGCATAGGAAATCTCATGCAAAAATCATGCCCGTCTTTTCGTAAAAGTAAAACTACAGAGCCAAAATCACCTTTGACTCTGATAGTTAACTTTTTATTTGCGGGAACTGCTCCCGTTATGCTCTTAAATTGTTTATATAAAGGATTATATAACATTAGTAGATTTTACTTAAGTTCCAAATTTTTTCAGCGTATTCTTTAATACTTCTATCACTTGCAAAAATGCCAGCCGCAGCAATATTATTAAGACTCTTTTTAGCCCATGACATTTTGTCTTTATAAACTTCGTCAACTTTTGCATGAATGTCACAGAATGAACCGAAGTCAGCAAGACACATACACGGATCGGCAACAGGGCTTCCTGTTAACAAATAATTAGCAATATCGGTAAACGTTTGACCATTAAGTCCCTTATTGAGAACATCTATAACCTTTTCAAGTTTCTTATTATTTGTGTAATAAACTGAGGAATTATAGCCAATTTTCCATTTTGCTTCTACTTCATCAGCAGTCAAACCAAAAATGAAAATATTATCTTTACCAACAACTTCGCTCATTTCAACGTTTGCGCCATCAAGAGTTCCTATGGTCAACGCACCGTTAATCATAAACTTCATGTTACCTGTTCCACTTGCTTCTTTACCGGCTTGTGAGATTTGTTCACTAATTTCGGTTGCAGGCATAAGCTTTTCAGCCATAGAAACACAATAGTCTTCCATATAAACAACGTTAAGTTTTTTGCTAATTACAGGATCTTTTTTAATTTCTTCACTCAAACAACAAATTAGTTTTATAATTTGCTTAGCAAAGTAATATCCAGGAGCGGCTTTTGCTCCAAAAATAAATGTCTTTGGCGTCATCTCTAAGTTTGGATTTTCTTTCAAATCATTATAAAGAGAGATAATGTATAGCGCGTTCATCAATTGACGCTTGTATTCGTGCAAGCGCTTTGCTTGAACGTCAAATACTGAATCGGGATTAATAACTACACCGCGTTTCTTTAACGCATATTCACAGAATTGACGTTTTTTAAGTTGTTTAATATCATTAAGTTTTTGAAGAACGGTTTTATCCTTTTCAAACTTCTTAAACTTAATAAGTTCTGAAGCATCTAAAACAAACTTATCCCCAATACAATCAGTAATTAAAGAAGAAAGTTCAGGGTTTGATTGGCAAAGCCAACGTCTATGCGCAATACCATTAGTAACGTTAGTGAATTTCTCAGGATATACGTCGTTAAAGTCCTTAAAAATACTATTTTTAATAATTTCACTATGAAGTGCCGATACACCGTTTACAGTATGGGAAGCAACCACGCAAAGATTAGCCATTTTAATTTGGTTATGAGAGAAAATACTCATTCTATCAATCTTATCCCAATCACCAGGGAATTTATCCCACATTTGACCGCAGAAACGTTGGTTAATTTCCTTCAAAATCATATAGATACGTGGCAAACGTCTTTGAATAAGGTCTTCACTCCACTTTTCCAATGCTTCACTCATAACGGTGTGGTTTGTATATGCAACAGTTCTTGTAACGATACTCCAAGCATCATCCCAAGTAAAGCCATTTTCGTCTATAAGAATTCTCATCAATTCAGGGATACATAAAGCAGGGTGCGTATCGTTAATATGAATAGCCGCTTTATCGGGTAAAGTCATAAGTGATCCATATCTCTTTTTATGGTCGCTAACAATATCTTGAAGAGCAGCAGAAACAAGCAAATATTGTTGTTTTAATCTTAAAGATTTACCCTCAAAGTGGTTATCTGAAGGATAAAGCACCTTAGAAATAAGTTCTGCTTCATTATCTTCTTGAATACTTCGCATGTAATCGCCTTGCGAGAAGGTCTTCATGTCGAAATTATGGTGAATATTTTGGGCTTTCCAAAGTCTTAAAACTGAAACCGCTTTACTATCCTTGCCGGAAATCATCATATCATATGCTACGGCTTCTACTTCCTTAGCATCAAAGTGATCTACTTTAAGTCCATTTTCCGTCCAATTTTCTTTAACGAAGCCATCAAACTTGATCCTATACGTTTTATCCATACGTTGAGTAAGCCAAACTTCCCCACCTGGCAACCAAATGTCGGGCAATTCCATTTGCCAACCATCAACAATTTTTTGCTTGAATAAACCGTATTCGTATCTAATAGAATATCCAACGGCAGGATAGTTTTGGCTCGCTAAAGCATCCATAAAACAAGCAGCAAGTCTTCCTAAACCACCGTTTCCAAGACCTGCATCAGGTTCTAAATCATACATTTCCTCAAGACTGCAGTTAAATTCTTTTTTCAACGCAGCATTGAAAGCATCTTGAACACTTAAATTATAGGTATTGTTTTTTAGTGATTGACCAAGCAAGAATTCCATACATAAGTAATAAACACGCTTTCCGTTTTTGTCACGATATTGCTTATTGAAAGCATTTCTCTTTTCCAAAAGCATATCTCTAACACACATAACGAGCGCTTTATAAACTTGTTCTTTTTCAGCTTCTTGTGGACCAACGCCAAAATACTTTGAAAGTTTGCTCTTAATTAATGATGCCGCTTCTTTTTCAGTTAAATTTATCATTTCTGTCTCCTAAATAGGTATTATTTGTCGTATAAATCTTCGTATTTACTTGCTAAACCATTCCAAGAGAAATCGGTTGTCATGGCTCTATTTTGAACGTCTTTCCAAGCAGTTTTATCCTTAAACGTTCTTATTGCGCTATTTATAACGTATAACATATCGTGAGCATTGTAATCATGGAATGTGAAGCCGTTTCCATTTTCACCGTCATAACTCTTAATACTGTCGTTTAAACCGCCCGTTTCACGAACGATAGGAACAGTTGCGTAGCGACTTGCTATCATTTGAGAAAGTCCACAAGGTTCCATTTTTGAAGGCATTAAGAATAAATCTGCCCCAGAATAAATCTTTCTTGATAGATCTTGATTATAAGCAATAATTGTAGCACATTTGCCATTATATCTATTTGCAACGTCCATAAAGTAGTTTTCATAGTAGGTTTCGCCCTTACCAAGAATGACAACTTGAACATCATCAACAAGTAAGGTTTCCAAAACTGCTTTAACCAAGTCTAATCCCTTATGTGAAACAAGTCTTGAAATGATCGCAATCACAGGCACGTCTTCTCTAACGGGAAGACCTAACATTTTTTGAAGTTCAGCCTTGCAAACGGCTTTACCAGAGAGGTCTTTAACTGAATAATTGCTAAATAAATACTTGTCTTTTTCAGGATTATAATAATCAATATCAATACCGTTTAAAATTCCATGCAATTTAGAAGAATTTCTATTTACAATGCCTTCTAAGTGATGCGCAAAGAAAGGATTCTTAATTTCTTCCGCATACGTAGGACTAACAGTAGTCAATAAATCGGTCATTTCCATAGCGCCCTTCATGAGATTTACGCAGTCGTTAAATTCAACAAAGTTACGAATGGACTCTGGAAAACCAAACAAATCACCATAAGTATCCATTGGGAAAATGCCCTGATATTCAATATTATGAATAGTAAAAACAGACTTTATCTTTCTAAAGTTTTCGTCTCCATAATACATACCTTTAAGGTAAATAATTGAAGCAGCCGTTTGCCAATCGTTGCAATGCAATACGTCAGGATAGATATCTAATCTTGCAATAGTATCTAACGCTGCGCGAGAAAAGAATGCAAAACGTTCGCCATCATCATAAAAACCGTAAATATTACCTTCTCTTTTAAAGTAAAATTCATTATCTATGAAGTAAAACTTCACGCCTTCGTGTTCATAGAAGAATACACCACAATACTGCAATCTCCATGAAACCGATACGTTAAAATTAGTTAAGAATTTGAATTTCGATCTAAACTCAGGGTTAATACTGCCATACAAAGGAATAATAACACTTACGTCAAGATTTTTATTGCGTGCCAAAGCCTTAGGCAAAGAACCCAAAACGTCAGCTAACCCACCCGTTGCAATAAAAGGGGCAGCTTCTGAACCAAGAAAAACAATTTTTTTCTTCTCTACAACTTTTATAGCGGGAATCTTAGATGTTCTCTTTGTCGTAGTTTTTGCTTTAGTAGTTGTTTTTTTAACCGACTTAACGGTTGACTTTTTTTCAGCCATTTAACTCTCCTTAAAATTAAACCATTATTCCTTTACCTATGTAGAAAGGATGTGTTTCACTACCAGATAAAACAACTTTATCTTTTATAGTAACGTTTTTATCCGTAATAATGCAGTTAAGCGTGCAGTTTTCGCCTAAAACGGTGTTTTGCATCACTATACTGTTTTTGACTTTACAACCGCGAGCGACTTTAACGTTTCTAAAAATAATACTATTTTCTACTTCGCCTTCAATAATACAGCCGTCAGCAATCATAGAATTTTTAACAATAGCGCTATTACCATACTTTGTAGGCGCAGAGTCACGAATTTTAGTAAACACACTTCTATCGCCAAACACTTCGTTTCTTATATCTTGTTGAAGCATAGCCATGTTGCTTTCATAGTATGCTTGAAGTGAAGAAATACCAGCGTAAAAACCTTTATGCTCGAAGCCCATAATTTTCATACTCTTTAGGTTTTCAGCAATTATATCGTTAGTAAAACTCTTTTTGTTGTGAGAAATACTGTCCATAACGATGTTTTGCAAAAGAGATTTCTTCATTACAAAAACGTTTATGAAAACGTTTGCATCTTTAACATCTAATGGTGTCTTATAATTTAAACCAACAATTCGACCACTTTCATTAACGTCAAACGTTGTGCCATAATCGATAGAACCAGAAATCGGAACGCCTTTTTTATAAATTAAAGTGATATCCGCTTGATTTCTAATATGATACTCTAAAACTTCGTTATAGTTGATACGGCAAACTGAATCACAGTCGGTCATAACAACGTATTCTTCATCAGCACGAAACAAGAAACTCGTTATACCTTTAAGCGCTTCAAGTCTTGTATTATAAAGGCTACTACTTTCTGTATCGCCAAAAGGTGGAAGAATAATCAAACCACCATCTTTTCTTGCTAAGTCCCAATCCTTACCACTTCCAACGTGGTCCATTAACGATTGATAGTTGCTCTTGGTGATAATACCAACGGTATCAATACCTGAGTTAACCATATTTGACAATGGGAAATCAATTAGTCTATATCTTCCGCCAAAAGGAATAGAACCAAAACTCCTTACCCTAACGAGTTCGGGAATATTGGTATCGTGAATATTAGAAAAAACAATTCCAACTGCTCTCATTTTATTTTCCCTCCTCTACGTTTTTGTCTACAATAGCGCCACCATCTATTTTTGCATTTTCACAAATGGAAATATCTCTACCAAGCAATGCTATACCCTTACCACTATCGATAGGATCGCCAATTTGACAATTTTTACCAACAACTGTGCGTTCGTCGATTATAGAATATTCAACAACTGCTCCTTCTTCAATAACAACGTCCGACATAATAATACTGTTCTTAACAACAGCGCCTTTTGCTATTCTAACGTCACTTGCAAGCACGGAATTTTCAACAGTTCCATAAACTTCACAACCCGACATAATAATACTATTAGTTGTTTTTGCAGTATCCCCAATAAAGTGAGGAGGTGCTAACGGGCTTCTTGATTGAATTTTCCAGTTATTATCTGAAACGTCAAAGTTAGGAGAATCACCTAAAAGATCCATATTAGCTTCAAAAAGCGAATTAATCGTTCCAACGTCCTTCCAATAGCCTTCAAATTGATAAGCCATCATTTTCTCACCGCTATTGAGCATTGTAGGAAGAACGTCTTTACCAAAGTCGTTAGAAGAATTAGGGTTTTTACTATCATCTTCTAAATATTTATAAAGTTTACTTGCAGAGAATATGTAAATACCCATTGAAGCAAGTGTGGACTTAGGTTTTTTAGGCTTTTCTTCAAACTCGTAAATAACCCCGTCATCTTTGGTGTTAAGAATACCAAAACGAGACGCTTCTTCAATAGGAACGTTAAGAGCTGCTATCGTGCAATCAGCATTGTTTAAAATGTGGAAATTAAGCATTTTAGAGTAATTCATTTTATAAATATGATCGCCTGATAAAACCAAAACGTAGTCAGGGTTAAATTGCTTTATAAAATGCAAGTTTTGATAAATAGCATTAGCCGTTCCCTTATACCAGTCAGAAGACGTTTTACCTTGGTATGGCGACAAAATATGAACACCGCCAAAAGATCTATCAAGGTCCCAAGGTTGTCCATTACCGATGTAATCGTTAAGGACTAACGGTTGATACTGAGTTAATACACCTACAGTATCAATGCCTGAATTTACGCAGTTAGAAAGCGGAAAGTCTATAATTCGATACTTACCACCAAAAGAAACCGCAGGTTTTGCAATATTGTTGGTAAGGGCGTAAAGTCTACTTCCCTGACCACCAGCAAGCAACATAGCTACACATTTTTTCTTCCTTATCATATAAAAAACTCCTTTTATTTGTCACTTTTAACTAAATATAACCCTGTAAAACGGGGCAAATCTATTACTATTGAATATTCTCTACTGTGGGCAGATTTTTTAGCCGTTCTATAGGTGCCTTTCTTGTTATATCCCCTACCACCGTATCTAACACTATCTGTGTTAAGCAAGGTTCTGTAATCGCCCTTTTCTACACCAAGCCTATAATTTTTATAATCATTACCAGAAAAATTAAGAATTACAACAACGGTTTTGCCTCGCGAATCCTTTCTTTCAAAAGCAATAACGTTATTATCTCTTTCATCAACAGATATCCAACTAAAACCGTCCCAGGAATCTTCTATTTCATAGAATGCAGGCGTATTTTTATAAATTTGGTTCAAATATCTATTAAAGACATGAAGTTTTCTATGATAGTCATACTTTAGCATAAAAAACTCTAATCCTTCAGAGTTGTTCCACTCCTTAAACTGCCCGTATTCGTTACCCATAAAAGTAAGTTTCTTTCCAGGGTGGGCATACATATACGCATTAAATACTTTTAAGTTTGAGAATTTATCTTGAATATCACCTGGCATTTTATCCAAAAGCGATTTTTTTCCATGAACAACTTCATCATGTGAAATCGGAAGAACGTAGTTCTCGCTAAAAGCATAACACATAGAAAAAGTCATTTTATCGTGTAACCCAGACCTAAAATACGGATCGGCTTTCATATATTCAAGAGAATCGTTCATCCAACCCATATTCCACTTGAAGTTAAATCCTAAACCGCCAACGTCAACAGGCTTAGTAATCATAGGAAATGCGGTTGATTCTTCAGCAATCATCATGGCTTTTGGAAAACCACCAAAAATTGTTACGTTAAGTTGCTTGAAAAATTCAATAGCTTCCAAATTATAATTTCCGCCGAATTTATTTGGAACCCATTCCCCATCTTTTCTGTCATAGTCAAGGTAAAGCATGGAAGCAACGGCGTCAACTCTTAGTCCATCAACATGGAACTTTTCAAAAAGAAAATAAGCATTTGAAATTAAAAAACTTTTAACTTCGTTTCTTCCCCAGTCAAAAACTCTCGTTCCCCAACCTTTATTTTCTTTCTTTGTTGGAGAAGCGTATTCATAACAAGAAGTGCCGTCAAACTCATATAAACCGTGTTCATCTTTGGGAAAATGTGCAGGAACCCAGTCAAGAATAACACCAAGACCTTTTTTATGGCAACAGTCAACAAAATACATAAAGTCTTTTGGCGTTCCATATCTTGAAGTGATAGCATAATACCCACTAACTTGGTATCCCCAAGAGCCGTCAAAAGGATGTTCAGAAACAGGCATAAGTTCTAAATGTGTATATCCCATATCAAAGGCATACTGCACTAATTCGTCAGCCAACTCTCTGTATGTATAATAACTTCCGTCTTTGTGCTTTTTCCATGAAGCAAGATTTACTTCATAAATATTGACGGGTTTTTGATAAGGAAAATCTTTATTTTTTTGATAGTCTGCATCTTGCCAAGCGTAACCATCTAAATTATAAACTTTTGAAGCGGTTTTAGAAGGCGTTTCCGCATGAAAAGCATATGGGTCAGCCTTAAAAACAATTTTACCCTTTCTTTTAACCGCATATTTATAGGCATCAAACTCATTTAAACCTTCAACAAAAAGCTCATAAACTCCTTCATTGTTAATTTTTTGCATAGGATTAGCATAGCAATCCCAAAAATTGAAATCACCAACAATAGACACACTTTCAGCCCTCGGAGCCCAAGTGCGGAACACGACGCCTTTTTTACCATCTTTTTCGGTTAAATGCGCACCTAAATATTCATAAGCTTTGTAATTAGTTCCCTGATGAAACAAATATAACGGTAATTCTGCCGGATTTGTTGGTGGAACTTTTTTTCTTCTTGCCATATTAAATCATATACTCTGGATTCTTCTTAGGGGCTGAATCCATTTCTTTTTTCGTATTTTCGTAGCCTTTTCTGCCAAATAATGCGTAGGTAGCGTTTTTACCACCTTCTACACCAGGTTGATTAAAGGTATCAATGTTAAGCATTGCACCTGCATAAGCAGTTTCCATTTCAAACATATAAAGCAATTGACCAATAGTAAAGGCATTTACTTCTGGAAGCATGATTGTAAAGTTTGCTCTTTTTGCAGTTGTTAAAGCATATTCTGTTGCTTCTCTTTCAGTATTGATAAGTTCGTTCATCGTATGTCCACACAAGAAGTTAACGTCAGGAATAGCTTCACAACCATTACTAATTTGAACTTCTGAACGGAAATTTTCAACACCAATTATGGTAATTACCTTGTCAAAAGGTCCTTCTCTATAAAGTTGAACTTGCGAATGTTGGTCAGTTACACCCAACGCTTTAACAGGAGTTTGACCTGCGTAAACGTAGTTACCGTCATTGTCAACGGCTTTGCCTAAACTTTCGCCCCAAAGTTGGCAATACCAATCGGCAATATATTTTAAACTGTCCGCATAAGGCATCATAACAGAAATATTTCTGCCCCTTTTCATTGAAAGAACTTCTAAAAGTGCGGTCATAAGCGCAGGGTTTTTTGTGATGTCCTTGTTCTTACAAAGTTTGTCCATATAAGCAGCGCCCTTTAATAACGCTTTAATATCAACACCAACAACTGCTGCAGGTAAAAGTCCAACAGGACACAACTCAGAAAATCTTCCGCCAACGCCGTCTGGAATATAGAAGGTTTTTAAGCCTTCTTCCTTAGCAATTTTAATAAGATTTCCTTTGTTTGCAGAAGTCGTAGCTATCATGTGATCTTTTGCTTTGTCCCCAAATCTCTTTTTCAAAATATCCATGATAATCAAATATTGAGCCATTGTTTCACTCGTTGCACCACTCTTTGTAACAACGTTAAACATGGTCTTATTTAAGTCTAAAACGTCCAAAAGTGCGTTCATTCTTTCGGGATCAACGTTATCTTCAACGTAAAGTTTTGGAGCTTTTCTCTTAGACTTAGGTAATTCATTGTGTCTTAAATGACACAAAGCTTGAAAAACGGCAATAGGTCCAAGAGCCGACCCCCCTATTCCTAAAACAACAAAGTTATCAAATTTCTTCTTTATATCTTTTGCGGTAGAAATTATATCAGCAACAATTTCCTTTTGATTATAAGGAAGTTCGGTCCAACCCATCATTCCTAAACCACGGTTTTCTTTAACCGTCTTAAAAGCCTTGTTTACAAGAGTTTTATTTTGGTTTAGTTGTTCAAAAGTAAAACCTTCTTCTCTGCCAATATAATCAGCCATCATATTGTTATAGTCTATTTTAAGTTGCATTTTTTTAGCAAATTCTGAAGTCATGTGCCTTCTCCTATAAATATAATAATATATTATAATATAATACAAACAATTCAAATTGTCAATACAACGTATGGGAATTTTTGTAAAATCTTGCGAAAAAAGCCCCTTCAAGGGGCTTTTCTTAACCGTTTAGGTCTTTAATTTGTTTAATTAGTTTTTCGCGCATATCGAGATACTTATCTCTCTTTGCTCTTTCGCTGTCAACTAACGCTTTTGGAGCCTTCTCCAAGAAGCCGTTGTTTGATAATTTTCCGTTTGCTCTCGCCACTTCACTTTCCACAGTTGCAAGTTCACTCTTTAAGCGTTTAATTTCACTTTCAATGTCAACCAACTCACCAAGTGGAATAAATAATTCAGCTCCCGTTATAACTTGTGAAACAACTTTTTCGTTTAAAGCTACGTTATCATCTATAAACTCGATATTAGAAACGCCTGCAAGTTTTTCGATGTAAACGGCACCGTTCTTAATCGGTTTCTTGTTTTCCGTTTTAACATAAAGAGTAACTTTCTTAGAAGGAGCTGCACCGACTTTAGCCTTAACATTTCTAACGTTTTTAATAATTTCTTTAATAGGTTCGATATCTTTCACACTTGCAGAATGGTTATTCTTTGCATTGTATCTTGGGAAATCAGAAATTATCAAAGGTTTTTTAACGTTTGGCATGCTCTTATATATCTTTTCGGTGATAAAGGGAGCAAATGGATGCATTAGTTTTAAAATGTTATCTAAAACGTAAACGAGAACACTCAAAGTGTAATTTCTCTTAGTTTCGTCTTCACCGTAAAGAATAGGCTTGGTAAGTTCGATATACCAGTCGCAGAAATCCGACCAAACAAAATCGTAGAGATTTGCAAGCGCAACACCCATTTCGAATTTTTCCATATTAATGGTAACTTCTTTAATGGTTTTGTTAAGTCTTGTAATAATCCACTTATCTGCAGCATTGAGTTTACATTCTTTTATGTCAAAAATCTTTTTGCCTTCTACGTTTAAAAGAACAAAACGAGAAGCGTTCCAGATTTTATTCATAAAGTTTCTTGCGCCTTCAATTTTCTCATCAGAGAAACGCATATCGCTACCAGCAGCAACACCATTAACAAGCGAGAATCTTAAAGTATCTGCGCCATATTTAGCAATAACTTCAGTAGGATCTATACCGTTACCCAACGACTTACTCATCTTTCTACCCTGAGCATCTCTAACAAGACCATGAATAAGAACGTTTTTGAAAGGAATACGTTTCATGTGTTCTAATCCGGAGAAAATCATTCTCGCTACCCAGAAGAAAATTATATCGTAACCGGTAACTAAAACGTCAGTTGGATAAAAATACTTCAAATCTTCGGTAATTTCGGGGAATCCAAGCGTTGAGAAAGGCCAAAGCGCCGATGAGAACCAGGTATCTAAAACGTCTTCGTCTTGAACGACTTTAGTGCTTCCACACTTCGTGCAAACCTTAACGTCCTCTTTACTAATCATCATCTCGCCACAATCCTGGCAATAATATGCAGGGATTCTATGCCCCCACCAAAGTTGACGAGAAATACACCAGTCTCAAATATTTTCCATCCAATTAAAGTAAGTTTTAGAGAATCTATCGGGAGTAAACTTTACTTTCTTGCTCTTAACAACTTCAATAGCAGGCTTTGCCAAAGGTTCCATTTTAACAAACCATTGCTTAGAAACAATTGGCTCAACCGTCTTTTTACATCTATAACAATGACCAACGTTGTGATGTAGTGGCTCTATTTTTTCAAGATAACCTAATTCTTTAAGTTTTTCAACAACCTTTTCTCTGCATTCAAGAGAATCCATTCCGTTAAACTCACCCGAAAACTCGTTCATTGTTCCGTCGTCATTTAATACTCTAACCACAGGAAGATTATGTCTTAACCCAACTTCGAAGTCGTTAGGATCGTGTGCGGGAGTAATTTTCACCGCGCCCGTGCCGAATTCTAATTCAACGTAGTCGTCAAAAACGATTGGAATTTCCTTATTAACCAATGGAAGAATTAGAGATTTGCCTTGCATATCGGCATATCTCTTGTCTTTTGGATTTACAGCAACTGCTGTATCACCGAACATAGTTTCAGGGCGAGAAGTTGCAACTGTAATGAATTTATCACTATCTTTAACGGGATATTTAATATACCAAAGGTGACTATCTTCTTCGACGTAGTCAACTTCAGCATCTGATAAAGCCGTTTTACAATCAGGACACCAGTTAATAATTCTATCCCCTTTGTAAATTAAGCCTTTTTCATACAAATTAACAAAAACTTCTTTAACCGCTTTAGAACATCTCTCGTCCATCGTAAAAGCAAGACGAGACCAATCGCAAGAAGAACCGAGCAACTTTAATTGTTCGATAATTCTTCCGCCATACTTTTCTTTCCATGCCCAAGCGCGTTCCAAAAAGCCTTCTCTACCAATATCTTTTTTGGTAAGACCTTCTTTTTGCATTTGTTCAACAATTTTAACCTCAGTAGCAATAGAAGCGTGGTCTGTTCCAGGAAGCCACAACGCACTATAACCTTGCATTCTCTTAAAACGAATTAAGATGTCTTGCAAAGTTTCATCTAAAGCGTGCCCCATATGTAATTGACCAGTAATGTTTGGAGGCGGAATAACGATTGTAAAAGGTAGTTTTTCAGCGTCTACTTTAGCTTTAAAATGACCATTGTCATTCCATTCTTGATATATTTCCTTCTCAAACTCCGAAGGATTATAAGTTTTTGCCATATCCATAAATAGCTTTCTCCTTGTAACAAGGTATTATTATACCTTTATTTTTATTTATTGTCAATCGATATTCCCTAAACATTGTCAAATAAAAAAACTAAATCATAAAATGAATTATAAAAAACGGAGAAAAAACAAAATGAACATTAAATTAAAACTTACAAAAATTATTGCAATGATTGCTTCAATTATGCTCATCGTTATGCCTTTCTCGGCATGTAACGACGACAACGGCTTAACAAAAGTGCGCCTTAACGAAGTTACGCACTCAGTATTTTATACCCCACTTTACGTTGCCATTGAAAAAGGCTTCTTTGAAGAAGAAGGCATAGAAATTGAATTGACTAACGGCGGCGGTGCCGATGCATCAATGACAGCAATTTTATCAGGCTCAGCAGACGTTGGGCTAATGGGTCCAGAAACAGTAATTTACGTGCAAAATCAAGGCAAAAAAGACGCTCCTAAAGTTTTTGGACAGTTAACCCAAAAAGACGGTTCATTCTTGGTATCAAGGAATCCCGAGCCTGACTTTGAATGGACTGATTTAGAAGGGAAAGAAATTTTAGCTGGTCGTAGAGGTGGCGTTCCAGCAATGACTTTTGAATACGTGTTAAAAGAACTTGGATTATCTAACTATACGCTTAACTACGACGTGCAATTTAACCTTATGACGAGTGCTTTTATAGGTGGAACAGCAGATTACTGCACCGTTTTTGAGCCTACTGCATCAGAATATCAATCAAATGGCACTTGGCATATTGTCGCAAGCGTTGGCGAACAGTCCGGTGAAATCCCTTACACATCCTTTATAGCATTAGAAAGCTATATAAATGAAAACACAGAAACCATTCGTAGTTTTTTGAAAGCAATCAAAAAAGCATACGACTTTATGGAATCAAATACAGAAAGAACGGTTGCTGAAACAATCGTAAAACAATTCCCTTCAACAAGTATTACATCTATTGAAACGTCAATAAAAAGCTATAAAAACATAAATGCGTGGACTACGAATTTACAAGCTACTGAAAGGAGTTTTAATAGGTTGCAAGATGTCATGACCAATGCCGGAGAACTTTCTGCAAGAGTTGCATTCAGTAAATTGGTAAACAATTCACACGCAAAGGCAATCTTTGGCTAACAAAAACTTTTACAACGGATAAAGAAATGAATAAACTTTTAGAATTAAAAAACGTTTCATTAACATACCAAACAAAAGATGATGAAATAAAAGCTATTGAAAACTTATCTTTTTCAGCAAACGAAGGAGAATTTATTTCTATAATTGGTCCGTCTGGTTGTGGAAAAACGACAGTTTTATCAATGATTGCTGGTTTAATAAAACCAACCGCAGGTAAAATTACATTGTATGGTAAAGATAAAGAAACGGATCTGGGGATTGGATATATGTTACAAAAAGACTATTTGTTTCCCTGGAGAACAATAGAAAAAAATATATATCTGCCTTTAGAAATTAAAAGAAAAAATAAAAAAGAAAGCGAACAATACGTCAACTCTCTTTTAGAAAAATACGGTATAAAAGATTTTAAGAAAAAATACCCCGACCAACTATCAGGTGGAATGCGTCAGCGTGTTGCTTTAATAAGAACGTTGGTTTCTAACCCC
>JAFVWA010000209.1 GCA_017501885.1 Clostridia bacterium
ATTACGCTCTGATAATCTCATTGTTTCACTCATTTTTTCTCTCCTTGTAGTTTCCAAATACACTCTTATATACTTCGCTACGCTGTTCGCTTGTTGGGAAATATATAACTCGGAAAGCATCCTTTGCACCCATTAAGTGAACGAGCCTTGTAATTTGCTCTCGGTTGAACGGCACATTATCTTTTATCATCGCCTTGAACTCTATCGGGTCTAAGCCCAACCGTCTTGCTACATACGGTTGCGTTAATTGATTAAGATAGATCCATTGTTGCAACTTTCGCTTTTTGAGTGAATATTTGCTTTCTTCTTTAATATAATCGGTTGCCGACTTTGACGAATTTACTTGTAAATCCATTAAGCGTTTCCTCCTCGAAGTCAATTACTGCAAGGGTTTCTTTTTCGCCAAAGCGATTGTATATCTCGGCAACTACGTCGTAACCGATACGGTGTCCCTGCTTTAATAGATTGTAGGTAAGTTTCCCACACCCAACTTCACGGGACAGCTCGTATCCGTTACGATAACCTTTTCTTTTTGCCAACTCTTCAAATTTTTCAATCTTTAATAGCATTTCTTTCGCTCCTTTCTTTGTGTGGGATTCATACCCTTTCACTTAAAAGGGCTTTTTTTTGGGGTTTTGGGGGTCAATTTTTCAAAAATTTTTTTATTTTTTTGAAAATTACCCGAAAACGGTCTCGTACTGACGAATTATCAATGCCTAATTCTGCGGCGATTTCCAACTTTTTTCTTCCATATACATACACTTGCTTCACAAGCCATTGCTGTTCATCATTCAACGTTTTAATAGCTTCTAAAATTCTTTGCATATCTGCTTCTTTAATAGCCATTTCTTCAACGTCTTGCTTTTCATCAATCACATCAAAGCCATTATCAACAGACTTTTCCAAAGATTGATTACGGCGCTTGTATCTATAATCAGCCATAAACATTTTGTACTCTTCCTGCAAGTATGTATGTCTTGTTTCTTCATCTACTTGTTCAAGCACTCTTGCCGTTTCGTCATCAACGCATACATATACGTCTTTGAGTTCGCCGTTCTTCTTCACGATTTGGGTAAATAATTTTTTCATAGTTTTTTCCTTTCCCCGTTAAGCCCATTGGGGGGCGAGCTAATTTATCTGCTTTTGAACCGCTTGCGCCGAGCAAATAAATCCGCTGTTTTGGAAAAAACTGCAAAAAAATAAGCCCGACTGCGGTTTTGAAACCGTAATCAGGCTTTTTTGAGAAAATTAAAAAGGCTCTAACGAAATATAAACCTATCTTACGGTTTAATTCGTTAGAACCTTTGTGTCCTCTGTAGCTTTACGAATTTGTGGTTGTAATCTTTTTATAAGGATTTACCTGTTGCACTATTTCAGCAACGACCTATAATATGTTTTTACAAGCCTTTCATCTATTAAGTTGTATGTATGAAATTAAGGGTATTGCGCCGCAACTTTGGGTAGTGTCAGTTCTATGTTTATTTTTCGTGGGTTTTTCTGCTTACTGAACACCTTTACCTTGCATTTCGGGCAATCAATTCGGACTGCACCATCCTCGCTTTTGTAGCCTTCTATGATTTTACCACAATTAGGACAGTACAACCTGACAGGATATAAATTAGAATAATCCATTAGTGATAGCACCTCCTTTCTCCCATATTACAAGCAACCTGAGATTTAGATGCTACATTGTTACGGTTGGGATTTGTCCTATAACGTAGTAATCTACTGCTTGCAACCTATTTACAAAATCAAATTCGGGGCGTGTGTCTTTGATTTTATATCAATACATTTTAATACAAGATACTAATACGCCTTGTATTTCGCACTCGCTAACAATAATATCTTTCATTGTAGCGTTTTCAGGGTGCAAGACAATCTTTTTGCCTTTTTTATAAAAACGTTTAAGAGTATTCTTTCCGTCTACAAGAGCAACGACTATATCTCCGTTCTCTGCACAGTTTTGTTGTCTTAATACAATAAGGTCGCCTTGTTTGATACCTGCATCTATCATACTATCGCCAAATGCACGAAGCATAAATAACTTGCCATTGCCAAACAACGATTGTGGAAGAGCGTGCGTTTCTTCTATGTTCTCTTCGGCAAAGGTAGGTTGTCCACAAGCGATTTGACCTACAAGCGGAGCTTGTACCACTTCTCCCCTTTTCAGTCTCGGTGGAACCTCTATGTTGCCAAGATTTGTTCTTACTATTCTATTACTATTTTCTAACGCTAAAACATATCTTTGTACCCCACTTAATGAAGCTAAATTTAATGCACGCATTATTTGACGATAACTTGGAGAAAGACCGTGTTCTTGATGATACTCTTTAACATACGCTTCAATACGATTGAGCGTTTCTTCCTTTAAGGTTCTCATTAGTAAAAACTCCTTTTAGTCTAAACGGAACGGGGTGTTCTTTTTAGAGTGTAGCCTTATTATACTCATATTAGGTTGTTTTGTCAAGTCCCAAATGTCCACGTTCTTGGACATTTGACATCTTTTTAGAACTTTTTTTGTCTAACTTTGTAGAAAACCCTTTTTAGTAAAATATGCAGCCCTCACAAGGAGAGCTGCTCTTATACCTTCATCAGCGTTTTTTGACTTAAAGACTTGACAATGCTCTCATTACCAAGTCTATATCCTTGTTCTCAAGCTCGTGAATTATGTGCAAATATGTTTTTTGCGTGGTCGTCATACTTGCGTGTCCTAACCTACGAGCAACACTTGCTATTGATACCCCTGCAAACAATAATAAAGATGCGTGAGTATGTCTCAATCCGTGTATTGATATTATAGGAACATTTGCTTCCTTACAACGTCTACGTAATAAATCATTTACCGTAGAGTTGTATACTTTACAACCTATAAATAAAGGTTCCTCTTCGGGCTTTCCCTTTATCAATTCAGAGAATTGCACAACAGTTTGCCAATCAATTTGAATTTTTCTGACCGAAGATTTGTTTTTTGTTGGTAAAAACCCACCGCCGCCTTTGTAATCCCACGTCTTACTTATCGAAAGAGATTGATGCGAAAAATCAAAGTCTTTCGGGGTAATTGCAAGTGCTTCTGAAAATCTCATACCTGTTTTTGCCACCAACATAATCATCCAATCCCAATTCACGTCAGACTTCAAATCTAACTGCGACAACAAAGTATGTAATTCAAACTGACTTAAATACTTTGGTTTTTTTTGTCTCGGACTTTTTCCTTTTATTATGGCTTTTCTTGTCGGGTCTCTTGCAATCAACCCCTCATCTACTGCATCAAGTATTGAACCTTTTAGTTGATGATGGAAATCCATTGTTGTTTGCCTTTCGTGATGCTTTGCATACTCATTCAATAAACGTTGATATGCTGTTCTATCCATTTCGGATAAAAGTAATTCGGGAATAATTTTTCTTAACCAAGAAAGCGCCAATAAATACTTGTTCATTGTTACTTTTCGTATTGCACCCTCCTTATACACTTTAATCCAACGTTCAAAATAATCGCAAAAAAGTTCGTTTGTTTCAATTTTTTTTGACATAATAATTTCTCCTTAATTTGTTATTATTCACGCTGATGAAGGGTGATAAG
>JAFVWA010000210.1 GCA_017501885.1 Clostridia bacterium
AGTTGGCTTTTGATCCTGATAGAAGAAAGCGCCGTGCTTTTTATAGCGAGGTTTGCAAAGTATTCTCTGACTATAACGTCTTTGTAGGAGGCTCTTCCTCCTTTGATATGGCTCCCAAACCCTTCAACAAATATTATGCTCTTGATCTATGGTGTCGTGAAAATGGTTATGCTCACAGCGAGGTGGTCTTTGTCGGGGATGATTACGGAGTCGGTGGCAACGACGAATGCGTTTACTGGTCGGATTTCCGTTTTGTCCCCATCGACGATTATACCCGTCTTGACGAAGTGCTGGCTCCGTGGCTGGATGATACAGTTGCGGACATCGACGAACTTCTTGGAGTTAAGGATAATTGCGCTTGCGGAAAAACTCACACTTGTACTATCGACCGTGTCGTTATTCGCCACGGGGCATTAAACGAACTTCCTGCTATGACGAAAGAATACCGCCACATTCTGCTTGTATGCGATGAAAATACACGTCGGGCGTGCGGTGAGCACGTGGACGGGCTACTTGGCGATAAAATCGATGCCCGACTTACGTATCGCGGAGACGCCCTTGTTATTCCCAACGAAGAAGCGGTGACAAGGCTTGAAGCCTGCTTAAATGACAAGACTGATCTTATTATCGGTGTAGGCTCAGGGGTTATAAACGATCTTTGCAAACACGTAAGTTTTCAACATTCTCTTCCGTATTACATCGTCGCAACCGCACCTTCCATGGACGGTTACGCTTCCAAGGGAGCCGCGATGATTTTCGATGGAATGAAGATCACGACAAATGCTGACGTTCCCAAAGCAATTATAGCAGATACGGGAATTTTGAAGGATGCTCCTATCGAAATGCTACAAGCGGGATACGGTGATATTATCGGTAAATACAGCTGTCTGAACGATTGGAGACTTAGTCACATAGTCAACGGAGAGCCACTTTGCAATTATATTTACAACCTTACGTATGATACGGTTGCACACGTTTCGAAAATTGGTAAGGATATTGTTTCGCGTGACGAAAAAAGCATTGCGGCATTGATGCGAGCGCTCGTTATTGTTGGAATTGCCATGGCTTATATGGGAAACTCACGTCCCGCATCGGGAAGCGAGCATCACCTTTCGCATTTTTTTGAAGTAACCGGTCTTCTTCATAACGAGCCATATTTTTGTCACGGTATTGACGTGGCGTATTCTACCTACTTAACAGCAAGGCTTCGTCAAGAACTTCTAACCATAGAAATGCCCGAAGCGAAGAAATTCGATAAAGATGAATGGGAGGCGAGCATCCGTCGGGTATACGGAGCGAAAGACAATATGACTACCGCCGAGGGGATTATTGCCTTGCAGAAAAAACTTGGCTGGATCTATGAAAACAATCTCCCCCTTTACAAAGAAAAATGGTCGGAGATCCGCGAAGTCCTCGCCGACTCGCCAACGCCTGATAAAGTGCTCGAAATGCTTGGAGCCGTCAAACTTAATATAAAAGAATTCGAAAAAACGTATGGGGAAAAGAAGTTATTTGACGGCATCAGATATGCAAAAGATCTTAAAGATCGTTATACGGTTCTTTGGATGTATGAACAAGTAAAATAATGTTTTTTAAATCCATCTATTAAAGAAAGGATAGCGATATTGTCGCTATCCTTTTTTAGTAAATTAATTTCTGCCAAAGCAAAAAATTATCTTTTAGTTTTGATAATTTTAATTACGTTTTGTTAATTTTTCAATAAACTTCGTTATATATTTAAACGTAAGTGGCCACACGATAACCGCAAACGTTATTATTAAAAAATATCTTACGCCACCGCCAAAAACTTCGCCAAACAAGAAGTTAATAGGCGTTTTTAAAAGAGATTTTATAATAACGATGCCCAAAAAACCTAAAACCACTTTAATTACTTGCGCTAAAATAGGGGCTTTCGTTTCAAATTTAATATATCTTTTTTCAATAAAGAAAGATACAAGCAAACCGATTGACGAGCCTATTAACTTAGCGCTATTATATAACCCGCTATTAATATTATTCATATCTACGTTGCTTGGAAAGTTATAAGTTAGAATAAACACGCAAGTTCCAACGCTTAAAATCACTATTGATAAAAATATACTACCAATAACCTTATCGTTATCGTAAAACTTATTAAAAATAGGGTAAATTCCAAACACCAAAGCGCCACCTATTAATAGTGAAACGCCGACGTCAAGCGGGGTGTGAACGCCTAAATACATTCTTGAAAAAGCAACGCCTAATAAAAGGGCTATACAAGCAATTCTTATCCATAAAGCCTTACTAAACCTTGCCGTTGCGCCGAATAAACCAACGGCGTTTTGGGTGTGCCCGCTTGGGAAGGAATAGCCCGTGGCTTGCTCTCTTGCGCTTTCAACAATTTCAAAATTTTTATCAATTACCCAAGGCCTTGGGATTCTAAAAATTATTTTTAAAAGTTGGTTTATTATCATACCCAAAAACCCAACTACGATTAAGTAATAGCCGTCTTTTTTGCTATAACACCAAAAAATTAAAACCGCCATTACAATAACTATCGTCTCTTCGCCAAACGTTGTAATTAGCGACATTATCGCATCTAAAACGGGCGTTCTTATTGATTGTAGAAAGTAAAGAAACTGCATATAAATAACTCCTTTAAAAAAATAGCACACTTATTATTCAAGTGTGCTACAATAATCAATCTTTAAGGCTGTTTCCAAGGTATGTTCCAAAACCACTCGTTTTTTTAGTGGTTCTAATCATTTCGCTTTTAAACCCACCTTTACTTTTCCTTTCGCTATTATCCCATTTAGAAGATTTCTTTTTTTCGTAAGGTTTTAAATTATCAGGAATAATTACAACGTAACGGTTAGGCTA
>JAFVWA010000211.1 GCA_017501885.1 Clostridia bacterium
CTTCCGCTAGCGCTATCGCCAACTCTCATTTCTACGGTTAATTCTTCCCAAGCCAAAACCATTCCCGTAGTATATGTTTGAGAAAAAGTTCTGCCCTTGTCGTCTGTAAGTGCTTTTTGAGCCGTTGTTGCGAGCGTTGCATTTGCGGCCAATGTTGCATTATCGGCTTGTGTCGCTCTGCCAGCGGTTAAGTTTGCATAAGTTCCGGTTTGTTTAACATAATTTTCTTTAATACTGTTGCCGTCTTCGTCGTTTCTTGCCCTTATCGCATATCCGGCCGTTAGATTTGGATATGTTGAATCATTTCGGCAATATTTGGCCTTAAAATTATATCCGTCTTCGTCGGCCTTTGCTTTTTCTGCAAGAAGCGCAGAATCCGCGTCCGAAGCGTGTCCGGCCGTTGCCGCATAAGTTGCCTCCGTCGCGCTATCCGCATTTGCTGCGCGGCCTACCATTAATGAGCCGGAAAGGATATTTGCTATATTCTGCTCGTTTACTTCAAGTTGAGAATAGTCCGGTTTGTCTTTTAAATCATTAAAACTCCCGGTCTTTGCAACATCTGCTAATCCAACAATAAGATTTACATCTGTTTTAACATCACTCATTATGTAAGCGTCTTTATTAATACCAACCAAGATTACGCCGGCAACCTTAGCGTCTGAATAAGCCGTAACTGTTCCGGTCGTGCTAATAGTGTATTGATTAACTTGTTGATATTCGCCGTCCTTGTTTATGATATACATTGTTGTTCTTATTTCTCTATAATCTTCTACAAGGTGGTCGGTTTTTGGTATCTGAAATTTATATAGGCCGCTAGTTGCGTCTAATACCCAATCCGAAGCAGAGAAAGGTCGCTTATAATTTGCCGAGATTTTAGAGTTGTTGATAAAATCTTCAATCGTAGTTGATTTTGTATCGAGTTCGTCGTTGATTTCGTCGACAATTCTGTCAATTTCGGTTATCGCAGAGAAGGTATTGTCAATTAAAGGCTTATATAATCTTTGCTTTATTTCTTCCGCTGTATAACCTTGTTCTGTTGGTCTATTTGGCAAGGTTTGAGCGGATTTTCTAAGTATCGCATTTTTAGTTGATTCACTAACTTTATTTACTGCCATATTATCTTACTCCTTTATTTAATTTGTTTATTTTGTAAGTGATAGCCAATGTATTAACAGCGCAATAGTATTGATTATCACTAATAAACCTAAATACAATGAAATTGAAATTTCGTTCTTTAAGTTTTACAGTATAACTATTTGCGAAGGCCGAATCGAAAGAGAAGTCCTCAAAGTTGATATCTTCAAAACTAAATCCTGTTCCGGTTTTAGCAGTATAGTCCCTGTTTGTTTGTCTAGTTTCATATCCGAAAACTATCGAGCCTTTTTGGGCCGGCTCTGTTGAAATTGTTATTCCTAACAATGTTTTACTTGAAATGTTAGTTCCAAAGTCTAATACCGGAGTATACCAACAAGCATAAATATTTTTCTTGAAGGTTATTACAGCGGTTAAGCCGCTAGGGGTATTCGAGTTGTATAAAACCAAATCTAAGTCTGCCGTATCTTCGTGTTCTTTTATTGTAAAAGTAGCATTATCTTCGTCTACTTCGCTAACCAATAAATCCAGCCCGCTAACTATTCGGCATAATCTAAATCCAACGCTTTCGATTTCGATATCTTCGCCGTCCTCGTTTTTAAGTCCAAACCTCGCGTTTCCCAAATCCACATTTGCGATTTTGTATTTTGTATTTACAGAAAGTCCGGTATTTTCCACATTATCCGCATAAACCTCGATTCCGTCGTAAAGTTTTTCAATTTTTGAATTATCTCCTAAAAGCCATTTGCCAACCTTTAAGAAATAATCTTTTCCGGTTTCGTAAGTTGTGTCGGCTGTTTGAAAGTATCCGTATTCTTCGTCGTATTCGTAGACTTTATTTCCGGTTATAGAATTTCCGCTAGTCCAATCTTCATTTTCTGTAAGTGGATTATATTCGTATCCTATTTCCGTAATATCGTCTTCACTAAGCAGAAGGGCAAATATATCCGCTCCGCTTAACTTAATTCCGTCATTTTCTCTTAACTCGGAAGAAAGCGCCATATTGTAAGCGATTTTGTTAGTGCTAAATGTAACCGATAAATCGCCGACGCTAGTATTTTGAAAGATTCTATCTGAATATTGGTCGTCAAAAACACAAATTAATCCGTTGGAAGTTCCGAAATATAACTCATTATCTATTACGGCCCAAACTCGCGCGTCAACATTCGTCCAATACCACCATTCATAATTCATAGTATCGTTGACATCTTCTTCGCTTGTTGAGGTGTATCTCGCGTCTGCAATAAACACAATTCCGCCTTCATTTGCGTCCGGGATTGATAAATAATATCTATTTTTATAAACTACGGCGCAAGCGTCTTGCAAGTTATCTAAACCGCATAACTTGCCGTTTATATAACGACTACGCTCTTTTGAATATCTTTCCGTAGTTGAAACATTTGTAGATATTTCCAATCCAAACACGCCATTTCTTGATAAAATCAAAGTATCTCCGGCTAAATTTCCGGTAGCGTGAGGAGTAATTATCGATTCTCCAATAGTTCCGGCTTGTTTATAAAAATA
>JAFVWA010000022.1 GCA_017501885.1 Clostridia bacterium
AGGTTCGCCGTTCATAGAAAATTCTTCACGAGCAGCTTCAAATTTCTTAGCCGTGCAAGGCATAACTGCCACGTGGAAATGTTTCTTTCCTTCTTCTTTTGCACTTACTTTCAAAAGTGAAGCCATCATTTGCATTGGTGAACGACAGGTTGAAATGTTTGGCAAAAGTTCTGGATGTTTCTTTTCAGCATATTGAATCCAACCTGGACAACAAGACGTGATTAATGGAATATTTTTACCACTTTCTAATCTTTCGATAAATTCAGCGGTTTCTTCCATAACGGTAAGGTCTGCACCCAAAGTTGTATCATACACTTCATCAAAACCGATATGACGGAGAGCTGCAACGATTTTACCCATTACGTTTTCGCCGTTTTTGATACCGAGTTCCTTTGTGATAGCAACACGAACAGCAGGAGCAATTTGAACGGTAGTTTTCATTTCCTTATTGTCAAGTGCTGCCCAAATCTTTTCAGCATCGCTATGAAGAACGAGTGCGCCAGTAGGACAAATTGCTACGCATTGTCCACATCCTACACATGGTGAATCTTTTAATGGTTTATTGAAAGCTGTGCTAACAACCATCTTTGAACCACGATGAGCAAAATCAATTGCGCCAACGTTTTGGATTTCGTTACACATTCTAACACAATCACCGCAAAGAATACACTTGCTTTGGTCTTTAACGATACAAGGAGAAGATTTATCTACCTTTGGAGTGCCCATATTGTTTGGGAATCTAACACCGTCAATTTTGAAAGTTCTTGCTAAATCTTGAAGTTTGCAATCTCCACTCTTTTCACAAGTCGTGCAATCACGACAATGGTTAGCAAGCAAGAGTTCCAAAATGTTTTTACGATATTTTCTTAATTTCTGGGTGTTGGTTTTGATGTTCATTCCCGCTTTTGGAGGAGTTGAACATGCGGCATCTAAACCGCCCCACTCATTTTCTACCATACACATTCTACAAGCGCCGTAAACTGATAGTTCAGAGTTGTAGCAGAAGGTAGGAATGTTGATACCAGCTTTTCTGATAAGTTCTAATAGGTTCTTTTCGCCATTAATCTCTACGGGTATACCGTCTATAGTTAAAAACTGTTTATCCATCTTATCTCTCCTTTATAGCCTTGAATGGGCACGCAGAAACACAACTTCCGCACTTGATACACTTAGTTTGATCAATCACGAAAGGTTCTTTAATTTTGCCACTAATTGCGTCTACTGGACATTGACGCGCACACTTTGAACAACCTTTACAAAGTTCAGGATCAATTTCAATAGTCTTTAATTTTTGACATTCACCTGCAGGACAACGTTTTTCGTAAATATGTGCTTCATATTCCTTTCTAAAATACTTAATGGTTGAAAGAACAGGACCTGCTGCGGTTTTACCTAAACCACAAAGAGCCATTGCGGAAATCATTTCGCCAAGTTCTTCAAGCATTTCGATATCGCCATCTCTACCCTTTCCAGCAACTATTCTTTCGAGAATTTCAAGCATTCTCTTAGTGCCTTCACGACATGGAACGCATTTACCACATGATTCGTTTTGAGTAAAGTTCATAAAGAATCTCGCAACTTCAACCATACAAGTGCTTTGGTCCATAACAACGAGTCCGCCTGAACCGATGATTGCGCCTGCTTTCTTTAATGAATCGAAGTCAAGAGGCAAATCGAGATGTTCTTCGGTAAGACATCCACCTGAAGGTCCACCGATTTGAACAGCCTTAAAGGTCTTGCCATCTCTCATACCGCCACCGATATCAAAAATAACTTCTCTTAAAGTTGTTCCCATTGGAACTTCGATTAAACCTGCGTTCTTAATATTGCCGGTAAGAGCAAAAGTTTTTGTTCCAGAGCTGTTTGCCGTGCCGATAGTCTTATACCAGGCTGCGCCCTTGTTTATAATATCTGCAATGTTTGCATATGTTTCTACGTTATTTAAAACGGTAGGTTTATCAAACAAACCGTGTTCAACAGTTCTTGGAGGCTTAACTCTTGGCATACCGCGTTTGCCTTCGATAGATGCCGTTAACGCCGAACCTTCACCACAAACGAATGCGCCTGCACCACGGTTAATGTGCATGTGGAAACAGAAATCCGTTCCCAAAATGTTGTCGCCAAGAAGCCCCAATTCTTCAGCCTTAGCGATTGCTTGCTTTAATCTTGCAACTGCCAAAGGATATTCAGCACGAACGTAAATATAACCTTCAGTAGCACCACAAGCAACACCTGCGATAATCATGCCTTCTAAAAGTCTATGTGGATCGTCTTCCATAACCGATCTATCCATAAACGCACCGGGGTCGCCTTCGTCACCGTTACATACTACGTATTTGGGGAAATTCTTTTGTCTTGCAACTTGGCTCCACTTTCTACCTGTTGGGAAGCCACCGCCACCACGACCGCGAAGTCCTGATTCAGAAACTTCGTTAACTACTTGTTCGCTTGTCATTTCAAAGAGCGCCTTTTCAAGTGCGGTATATCCACCCATAGCAAGGTATTCTTCAATAGAAGTAGCGTCGATTTTATCACAATTATCTAAAGATAATCTCGTTTGTTTTTTATAGAAAGGAACTTCCTTTTGTTCTTTATAAACTACTCCGTTTTCGGTATATGCTAATCTTTCGATACATTCGCCCTTAACGATAGTTTTGTCAATAATTTCTTCACAGTCTTCTTCCTTTACTTTAACGTAAAGCCAGCCTTGTGGTTCGATACGAACTAATGGACCAACTTCACAGAATCCGTGACAACCACTCTTCTTTAAACGAACGTTGTCAGAATGTGGTTCTTTTTCTAATGAAAGAACAAACTTAACGTTCTTTTCTTTCATTAAAGCCAACAATTTGTCGTAAACTCTGTTTGCGCCCTTAGAAACACAACCAGCTCCGCCACAAATTATAATTCTTTTACCTTCGGCATCCATTGCCGCTTTGCATTCCTGACGGAAAGCGCGCAATTCTTCTATAGATTTAAGCATTAGTTTTTCTCCTTAAATTGTTTAATAAGCGCAACCGCCGATTCAGGCGTCATTGTAGGATAAATTTCTTCGTTAACCATAACAGCAGGCGCTGAAGAACATGCGCCAAGACATGATACTGTTTCTACGGTAAACAAGAAATCATCAGTAGTCTTTTTTGTTTCTGAAAGTCCAAGTTCTTTTCTTAATGCTTCTAAGATAGGAATTGACTTTCTAACGTGACAAGCAGTTCCGTCACAAACCTTAAAAATGTATTTACCCTTTCTTTCTAAAGAAAAGTTTTCGTAAAAGGTTGCCACACCGTAAATTCTTGCTTCAGGAATGTCAAGTTTTTCCGCTAAGTATGGGAAAATCTCTTGTGGTAAATACCTATAAATTTCCTGAGCGCGTTGTAAAATTGCGATAAGGGATTTTTCCTGATTGCCAAACTCTTTTATAGCTTGGTCAAGGACGGTTAAATCGATTTTCTGTTCCATAAATTCCTCCTGATAGTTTTTCCTGTTTATTTGTTTGATAAATATTTATCGATTGCGGCAGCTGCGGTTTTGCCTGCACCCATAGCTGAAATTACGGTTGCTGCGCCTGTTACCGCGTCTCCGCCTGCATAAACGCCTTGTTTTGAAGAAAGACCTTCTTCATTTACTACTATACCGCCGTGAGCATTAACTTCTAAGCCTTCGGTGGTGTCTTTAATAAGTGGGTTTGGAGAAGTTCCGATTGACATTACAACTGTATCAACCTTAATTTCAAAATCCGAACCAGGAATTACAACGGGACGACGACGACCTTTCGCATCAGGTTCGCCAAGTTCCATTTTTACACAACGCATGCCTGTGACAAATCCGTTCTTTTCGTCTCTTGGATTTTCAGGATTGTTATAACCAAGTATTTCTACAGGGTTGCAAAGAAGCTTAAATTCGATTCCTTCTTCTTGTGCGTGTTCTACTTCTTCTTTTCTTGCAGGAAGCTCATCCATAGAACGACGATAAACTATGTAAACCTTTTCAGCGCCTAATCTTAAAGCCGTTCTCGCTGCGTCCATAGCAACGTTTCCGCCACCAACAACTGCAACGTTTCCACCCTTCATGATAGGAGTATCGGGATTTTCACGATAAGCTTTCATAAGGTTGCTTCTCGTTAAGAATTCGTTTGCTGAATATACGCCTTTAAGTGATTCGCCAGGAATACCCATAAAGTTAGGAAGACCTGCACCAGAGCCGATAAAGACAGCTTCAAAGCCCATATCGAAAAGTTCGTCAACGGTAAGGGTTTTGCCGATAACTACGTTGGTTTCAACCTTAACGCCTAATGCTTTTAAGCCTTCAACTTCTTTTGCAACAATAGATTTTGGAAGTCTAAATTCAGGGATACCGTAAACAAGAACACCGCCTGCAACGTGGAATGCTTCGTAAACGGTTACGTCGTATCCTTTCTTTGCAAGGTCGCCTGCGCAAGTAAGTCCAGAAGGACCAGAACCAACGATAGCAACTTTGTGTCCGTTGCTTTGTGGTTTCTCCCCGCCTTCTTTCGCATTTGCGTTATGCCAGTCAGCAACGTAACGCTCCAATCTACCGATACCTACAGGTTCAAACTTGATACCGAGCGTGCACTTGCTTTCACATTGTGTTTCTTGTGGACATACTCTGCCACAAACAGCAGGAAGTGAAGAAGTTTGCGCGATTACTTTATAAGCGCCTTCAAAATCACCTTGTTTTACAAGAGTAATAAAATCGGGAATATTGATGTTTACAGGGCAACCTGCAACGCATGGCTTATTTTTACAATTAAGACATCTATTCGCTTCAGAAATAGCCATTTCCTCTGTATAGCCGAGCGCAACTTCGCTAAAATTTCTTGCTCTAACCTTAGCGTCTTGCGTGGGCATTTCGTGTTTCTTAGGATTGATTGCCATTAGTTGTTACCCCCTTCTGCCTTTTTGAAAAGATTACAAGTTTCTTCGTGTGCGTGACGTTCAAAACCAAAATACATTCTACCACGACTCATTGCTTCGTCAAAATCAACCTCGTAGCCGTTGAAATCAGGTCCGTCAACGCAAGCAAACTTTGTAACTTTCTTGCCGTCTTGGTTAAGGGTAAGTCTGCATCCGCCACACATACCCGTTCCGTCTATCATAATTGGGTTCATAGATACAGTTACAGGAACTCCAAATTCTTTTGCGGTTAAAACAACGAATTTCATCATGATAAGTGGTCCAATAGTGATAACCATATCAAACTTTTCGCCCGCTTCAAGCATTTCCTTTAATGGAACGGTTACGTTACCTTGTCTTGCATAAGAACCATCGTCAGACATTACAACAAGTTTATCAGAACAAGCCTTAAATTCGTCTTCTAAAATAACTAAATCTTTATTTCTAAAACCAATTATGCTCGTTACCTCTGCACCGAGTCTATGGAACTCTTCAGCAACAGGCATTGCAATAGCACAACCAACGCCACCGCCAACGATGCAAACTTTCTTGATGCCTTCAGTTTCAGTTGCCTTTCCTAAAGGACCAACGAAGTCTTGAATAAATTCGCCTTGTTTTTTATGATTAAGTTTTTCGGTAGTAGCACCAACTATTTGGAAAATAATTTTTACCGTTCCCCTAACCTTATCGCAACCTGCAATAGTTAGCGGAATTCTTTCACCTTCACTATCAACGCGAAGTATGATAAACTGGCCCGGTTTAGCTTTGTTTGCTACGAGCGGTGCTTCTATCTCCATTTGACAAACGGTGGAGTTAAGCATTTTCTTTGTTGCAATTTTATACATCTACCCAACCTCTTTAGATTATTTTTTGCATAACACGTGGAGTTATATAAAACTTACGCGCCTATGCGTGCATAATATTTTAACATATTTTCTTTGTTTTGTAAATACTTTTTGGAAAAACCCAACTCTAAAAAAGGTTGTTTTTGATATATATTGTTATATCATTTTGATATAACTAACGTTAAAAGAAAACCCTTGGCAATTAACCAAGGGCTTTAAGCTTAAAACTAATCTTTGAAATGATTTCTATACAAGTCGTTGACAATATCCTTGCAACGGTCGGCAACTTGATACCTATCCAAGCCTTCTTTAAGCAATTCTTGAATAGAGATAGGTTTCCCTACCACAATTTTCTTCTTTTTCTTTCCATAATAAACGGGAAAAACAGGAACGTCTTCTCCCGTCTTTTTGAAATACTGTTCTGCAAGCATAACAAATCCTGGATAGAAGGATTTCAACTCGTCATGATAGCCATCAGATGAATTTTCTGGATACATCGAAACTGCCGCGCCACTATCAAGCACGTCCATGCTATATTTAAGCGTGGTGCGAAGTCTTGCATCTGGGTATGAAGGTAAAATTTTCATTCCCTTATAAAAATAGATGGAAAATAACGCTTCAAACCAAGCCTTAGACGTTGCTTTAAACTTACTGAAACCATTTTTCTGCATATACAAAACGTCCCTCAAATAATGAAATCTCTCCTTATAACTTCCGAGCATTTGATATGCGCCCCACGTAGCATGGAATACAGGTAAATTTACTTCAAACTTCATCGGCCCCATTTTGTTAGCGTGGTTTGAAATAATAATACACTTATCCGGGAATTGCTCACCTTCAAATTCAACTTTTGTTTTAAGAAAAAGTCTTAAGATTGGTTTTACAACTCTCCAAACTCTTTGTTTGCGCTTTGGGACTTTCCATTGTTTAGCCATATTTACTCCTCTTTAGCCTTTGAATCTAACGTAACTTCTTTTCCGTAGAAATAAACACCCATCATTCCTGGGCCAACGGACGCACCGATAGCAGGTCCTATATATCCCATATGGAAGTCTTCTTGTTTAACATCTAATCTTGCCATGATTTCATTTCTCAAATCAATAGCATCTCCCAAGCAATCTGCGTGGTTTATAAAGATACCGAAATCATTTGCAACGTATTCGTCTGCAACTCTTTCAGCAACCCTTACGATAGAAGCTTTTCTTCCCTTAACCTTTTCAACGGCAACATTATAACCGTGAATATCTGAAATTATAAGGGGTTTGATGTTTAATAAACCACCAAAAAATGCGCTTAATGCTGAAACTCTACCAGCCTGTTTTAACCACGTCAGTTTATCTACCGTGCCTTCTTGGTTAATATACTTAGCATTTTCCTTAACCCACCCAGCAGCTTCTTCAATAGTTTTACCTTCTTCTCTCATCATGGATGCTTTAATACAAAGTATTCCAAGACCTGTGCAAGCACAACAAGAGTCAATACAGATAATTTTTGCTTGTGGATATTTTTCTAAAAGCTGATCCCTTGCGGTAAAACTTGCTCTTACTGAATTAGATAAAGCAGAAGTGGTTGAAATTGATAAAATATCCATTCCTTGAGAAAGATATTTTTCAAACAGTTCAACGTATGCTGCGCTATTTACAGCAGAAGACTTAATTCGAACACCTTGACGCATTAAATCATAAAACTCTTTTGGCGAACGCGCCGTCCAATCAAGGTCCGCAACGTAATCTTTTTCGTCAAAAGAATAGTGCATAGAAGTATAATCTATGTCGTATTTATCGCGTAAATCTTTGGTCAAATCACAGCAAGAATCAGTTAAAATAGCAAATTTTTTCATGTGATATCCCCTTATAAAAATAATATTGATTTTTATAGATTATATCACTTTTTGCTGTCAAATTCAACCGTTTTACCAAATAAATAAACTGCAAGCGTTCCGGGACCGGTGGTTGCGCCAACGATAGGACCTATTAATCCCCTATTGATTTTAACGCCTTCTGGCAATACTTTTCTAACTTCTTCTTCTAAGACAAGTGCATCTTCTTCGCCGTCTGCGTGAACAACGTAAATGTTTTGATAATCGAGGTCTCTATATTCATCTTTTACACGTTCAGCAATTCTCTTAATAGAATTAAGTCTTCCCTTTACCTTTTCAACGGCAGTATTTTGACCGTTAACGTCCGAAATAATGATAGGTTTAACGCTTAAAAGTCCGCCAAAGAAAGCACTTGCAGCAGATACTCTGCCCGCCATTTTTAAGAATCTTAATGATTCAACCGTGCATTCTTGATTTACCGTTAATCTGTGATCGGTAATCCATTGTGCAGTTTCTTCAATAGTTTTGCCTTCTGCACGAAGTTCTGATGCTCTTATACATAATAATCCCAAAGCCATACAAGCATTCAAAGAGTCCATACAAATAATCTTTCTATCTGGATACTTTTCTGCAAGTTGGTCTCTAACAATAAAACTTGTTTTAACAGAGTTAGAAAGAGCCGCAGAACATGAGAGTGATAATACGTCATAGCCTTGGGTTAAATAACTTTCAAACCTTTCGGTATACTGAGCCGCTGTAATTTGTGCGGTCATAAATCTTTTACCTTTGTGCATAGCACCGTAGAAATCTTTCATGGAAATTTCTTCCCAATCAAGACTTGCCTTGTATTCTTTACCATCGCAGGAAATATACATTGGAATATAATCAATATCGTATTTTTCGCGAAGTTCCTTGCTTAAATCACAACAAGAGTCTGAGATAATAACAAACTTGTTCATTTGTAACACCTTCCTTTTTTATTTTTATATTGTCAATCCGCTTTGAACCATTGAAATAGCTTGGCGGATTGTGTTAACCACTGTTTGTGCGGTTGCTGAACCGCGAAGTTTTATTACGGGTTTTTTTGCACCTAAAAGAAGCGCACCACCCAAAGAGTTGAAGTCCATTTTTCCAAGCAAATGTCCTTTTAATTCGTTCAAAAAAGACTTTGCTTTAGCATCACCTTTTGCAAAGGTATTAAACTCCGAGAGTTTATTTAAAAGACTTTTCGTAGTTGCTTCTATGCTGCTGCAAAGGCTGCTGAAGAGGCAAAGGTTACTCCACAGAAGGAG
>JAFVWA010000212.1 GCA_017501885.1 Clostridia bacterium
AGTTTCTTTGTTTTAGCCCCTGCAAAATACACGGCTGCTATATAAAAAACCGTTTCGCTACTACCGTAGATAACGCAAGCGCATCGAGATAGATAACTGTCCACACCGTAGGTGTTAAAAATCTCGGTCAAAACAGCGAGAGAGCCGTTGCCTGAGAAGGGTTTAATAAGCACTAATTTAGTGAGTTCTTTTGGTATGCCAATAAAGTTAAAGACAGGTGCTAAAAAGTTGGAAACGGCGGCGGAAATACCGCTTGCTTCAAACAGTTCCGTAAGCACGAAAATGCTTACTAAATAAGGGAAAATGCTGACTGCAAACGGAATGGCAGACTTTGCCCCTTGAGTAAACGAATCGTAAGGTTTTACCTTCTTAAAAGCTGAGTAGATATAAATGACTAAAAACAGAATGGGAATAAAATACGCCATCATTTTCTCCTTACGAAAATCTTAACTAATAAAATGCCTATTATCGATGAAAGAAGAGTGGCGAGAATAGTGGGCAAAATAATATCGGCAGGGGAAGTAGAGCCAAGCGAAGTTCTAAGCGCTAAAACAGACGACGGGATAAGTTGAATACTTGTCGCGTTGATGACGAAAAACATGGTTATTGCATACTTGGTGTCGGGGTGTTTTTCGAGTTCTTGAATGGACTTAATACCCATGGGAGTTGTCGCACCGCTCATACCCAAAAGATTAGCCGAAATATTAAGCGACATAAAATCGTTGGCTTTTTCGGGAAGTTTGCCAAACAAAAACCTGTTTATAGGCTTAAAAAGTTTAGCCACTTTGTTAGAAAGCCCCGAATTTTCCATAAGTTGAAAAACCCCCAACCAAACGGCATATATAACCACCATTTTTAAGGATAGTTCAAGCGCCTTTTCTCCGCCCGATAGCATAGCCGAAAGTGCTAAGTCAGGGCTAATAAAAAGGAGTAGAAAGGTAGATAAGATTAAAATAACGCCGAAAATTATATTCATACGCTAATTTTATGCTAAAATACCCTTGAATATGAAAGAAAAATATGATAGAATATATCAGTATAATTATAATTAAAAGAGGTAACCGCTTTGAAAGAAAAATATTATATCACAACGGCAATCGCGTATACTTCCAGCAAACCGCACATCGGCAACACATACGAAGCAATTTTGTCAGACAGTATGGCAAGATTTAAGCGTTTAGAAGGCTATGACGTTCGTTTACAAACGGGCACGGACGAGCACGGTCAAAAGATAGAAGAAAAGGCGCAAGCAGCAAACAAAACCCCCAAGGAATACGTTGACGGGGTTGCTGCGCAAATTAAAAGCATTTGGGATTTAGTCGGCGTTTCATACGACAAGTTTATAAGAACGACAGACGAATATCACGAAAAACAAGTTCAAAAGATATTCAAAAAACTTTACGAGCAGGGTGACATTTATAAAGGCTCATACGAAGGTTGGTATTGCACTCCATGCGAATCTTTCTGGACGGAAAGCCAACTTAAAGACGGAAAGTGTCCCGACTGTGGTAGAGAAGTTAAAAAGGCTCACGAAGAAGCGTATTTCTTTAGAATGAGTAAGTATGCCGACAGGCTTATGAAATACTATGAAGAAAACCCCGACTTTATCATTCCCGTTTCTCGTAAAAACGAAATGGTAAACAACTTCTTAAAACCTGGACTTCAAGACCTTTGCGTTTCGAGAAGTTCGTTCAAGTGGGGAATTCCCGTTGACTTTGACGATAAGCACGTAGTTTACGTATGGCTTGACGCGTTGACAAACTATATCACGGGTTTAGGCTATGACGTTGACGGTAACCACGACGCGCTCTATAACGAGTTTTGGCCTGCAAACGTTCACGTTGTAGGTAAAGACATCGTGCGTTTCCACACAATTTATTGGCCAATATTCCTTATGGCGCTCGGCGTTCCGCTACCAAAACAAGTTTACGGACACGGTTGGCTTTTACAAGACGGCGGAAAGATGAGTAAGTCCAAAGGCAACGTAATTTACGCTGACGATTTAGTAGAATACTTTGGCAAAGACGCAGTTCGTTATTACGTTTTGACGGCAATGCCACAAGATAACGACGGACTAATCAGTTGGGAAAGCGTTATCGAAACAATAAATAGCGACTTAGCAAACGTTTTGGGCAACTTAGTTAGTAGAACGATTGCAATGAGCAATAAATACTTTGACGGCGTAGTAGAAGACAAGGGTGCAGTAGAGCCTGTTGATGCTGAACTTAAAGACGTTGCAACCGCATGCTATAAAAAAGTTCAAGCGAAGATGGACGTTTGGAAGGTTTCTGACGCAATGGAAGAAATTCTAAACGTATTCCGCAGAGCAAATAAGTATATAGACGAAACAATGCCATGGGCGCTCGCAAAGGACGAGAGCAAGAAAGATAGGCTTGCAACCGTTTTATATAATCTTACCGAAACGATTAGTATCGGCTTAGCGCTCATGCAACCTTTCATGCCCGACACTTGCGAAAAGGCAATAGGCATGTTTGGTTTAACTCTTAGAGCATTAAAAGATACCGAAACGTTCGGTTTAACTAAGAACACGGTGGTTACTAAAACCCCCGAAATCTTGTTTGCAAGAATAGATTCAGCAAAAGTTATGGAAAAGGTAAATCAAATGATAGAAGAACGCCAAAAGGCAAACGCGCCAAAACAGGAAAATAAACCTGCAACGCACGACCATTCGGAAAAACCACAAATAGAATTTGACGATTTTACTAAGATTCAGTTAAAGGTAGCGCTTGTTACCGCGTGCGAAAAGGTAGAAAAGAGTAAAAAGTTATTAAAACTTACCGTAAAACTCGGCGAAGAAACTCGCACGGTCGTTAGCGGAATCGCCTTGGCATACACCCCCGAACAATTGATAGGCAAAAAACTCGTAATGGTAACTAACTTAAAGCCTGCAAAACTTTGTGGAATAGTTAGCGAAGGCATGATAATTTGCGCTGAAAACGACGAGGGCAAACTCGCCTTCTTAACCCCAGAAAAGGATATAGAAGACGGCTCACAGGTGTTCTAATGTTCATAGATACGCATTGCCACTTAGCAGATCCAAAACTTGCCGATACCGACGCTGTTGTTGAAGAATACCTAAAAGCAGGCGTAGATACCGTTATGACAATGGGTTGTTGCGCCCAAACGAGCGAAGTGGGCTTTGAACAGTCAAAAAAATACCCAAGCGTGTATTTTGCGAGCGGTGTTCACCCAAGCGACAGCGCAGGGTATAACAACCAAGAAAAGGATAGAGTTATAAAAATAGCAACCGACAAAAAGTGCGTTGCTATTGGCGAGATAGGTTTAGACTATTATTGGAAACCTTACGATAAAGACACCCAAATTAAGGTGTTTATCGACCAAATAGAGATAGCAAACGAACTCAAACTCCCTATATGCGTTCACATGCGCGACGCAACGCAAGACACTTTGCAAGTGTTAACCGAGCATAAGCCAATGTACGGTGGAGTTTTGCATTGCTTTTCGGGAAGTGTAGAAACGGCTAAAATCGTTTTAGATAAAGGTTTTTATATATCTTTTGCAGGCACGCTAACCTTTAAAAACGCAAACAAAGCGTTAGAAGTTGGTAAGTTTGTGCCAACCGACAGATGCCTAACTGAAACGGATAGTCCCTTTTTAGCGCCTACCCCATATCGCGGAACGGTAAACTCACCAAAAAACGTGCCAATTATTTGCGACTTTTTGGCAAAATTAAAGGGCATAGAATTAACTGAGTTTGCAAAAACCGTTAAAAATAACGCGCAAACACTCTTTCCAAAGTTGAAAAATGTTTAAAACAAAATAAGACCGAAAATATTACAAATTCAGTCCTACTTTGTTAAAATCTATCATTGGTAAAAATGATTTAAGTAAGAATTTCTCCTTACGTAGTTATTATGGGAGAGATTGCACTTTTTATACGGAAATTTTTTTGGTAAATAATGGAAACAGACTTAAAAACATTACTTCGCAAACACGGTGTTCAGTTAACAAAAGCCTACGGACAAAACTTTTTAACTGACCAAGACCTTTTAGCGGAGATTGTGGAAAAATCAGCAATAGATAGCCAAACAGCCGTGCTCGAAATTGGTCCGGGCGCAGGCGCTTTGACGCGCGCCATTTCCCAAAAGGCAAAAAAGGTAATAGCCTACGAAATTGATACAAGGCTTAAACCTATTTTGGAAGAAACGGTGGGCGATAGAAAGAACGTTCAAGTGGTTTTTAAGGACGTTATGAAAGAAAAACTAAGCGTCTTAGAAGATAAACTTGGCGAAGACTACGTAATGGTTGCAAACCTTCCATACTATATAACCACGCCTATCGTAATGAATTTTTTAGAAAATTCAAGTCGAATAAAAGCGCTCGTTATAATGGTGCAAAAGGAAGTTGCCGATAGGTTTACCGCAAAAGAAGGTTGCTCTGACTACGGCGCAATAACCGTTGGTATAAACCTTAGGGGAAGCGCAAAAGAGATTTTATACGTTCCAAGAGAAAAGTTTACCCCCGCGCCAAACGTTGACTCAGCGGTGGTAAAAATCGATATAGATAAAGAAAAGTTTAGCGGAGTAGACCTTAAAAAGGTTAGAGAAGTTGTTAAATGCGCGTTTGGAAACCGCAGAAAAATGCTTGTAAACAACCTTATGAATTTTTACAAAATCAAAAGGGAACAGGCAGAAAAAGCGCTTTTAGATAGCCAAATAAGTTTAACCGCAAGGGGCGAAACGCTCTCTGCGTTAGATTTTGTAAACTTGGCAAATAATTTAGGATAATTTATGAAAAAGAAAATAGTTGTTGCAAGCGGAAACCATGCAAAGATTAAAGAAATACAAGCCATACTTTCAGATTTTGAGATAAGCGGATATAAAGAGCACGGCTTAGACTTTGAAATAGAAGAAAACGGCACGACTTTTTATGAAAACGCTTTGATAAAAGCCAAGGCTGTTAGCGACGCGTTGGGCGTTCCCGCTCTTGCTGACGATAGCGGTTTAGTTGTAGAAGCGCTCGGCGGTGCTCCGGGAATTTATTCAGCCCGCTACGCAGGCGATGGAGATGACTCGCACAATAATCAACTTTTATTAAAAAACATGCAAGGCGAAAAGAATAGGAATGCAAAATTCGTTTGTTGTATGGTTTACTATTCACCGGACGGAAGTATTATCACCGCCACGGGCGAAACTCACGGAAAAATCATGGAAAGCGAGCAAGGCCCAAACGGTTTTGGTTATGATCCCTTGTTTTTCTCTGACGATTTGCAAATGAGTTTAGGCGTTGCTGATCCAAAAGAAAAGAATAAAATAAGCCACCGCTTCCGCGCGTTAGAAGGCATAAGGAAACAGTTAAAGTGAGATTAATCGTAATATCTGATACCCACGGGAATATAAACGCCATAAAGGAAATAGAGTCCCTTTTTGATAGTGCGGATAAAGTAATTCATCTTGGCGACCACTTTTACGACATGGATAAGTTTGTTTCCACCTTAAATGATAAATTAATAACCGTTTACGGCAACTGTGACGGCGGTGGAGAAGAAAAGGTCTTTACGCTCGGCGGAGTAAAAATGCTCGTTTGCCACGGCGATAGATACCACGTAAAACTAAGCCTTACGCGAATTTTTTTAAGGGCAAAAGAACTTGGCGCAAGCCTTGTTTTATATGGACACACCCACCGTGCGAGAATTGACTATAACGAAGGAGTAACCTTACTTAATCCTGGTTCAATGACTCGTTTTGGCAAGAATTCTTACGCGGTAATTGATATAAACGACGGTGTAATCACTCCTAACATTGTGGAGATTAAATAATGAACGTTCATAAAAGTATCGAAAGCTTAATAGGCAATACCCCATTAATGGAGTTGGGAAATATTGCCAAAGAACTTAACTTAAAAGCAAGAATTTATGCAAAGTTAGAACTTTTTAACCCTGCGGGAAGCGTTAAAGACAGGGTGGCAAAAGCCATGATAGACGATGCTGAACAAAAAGGTCTTATAACACAAGGCGCAACCATTATAGAGCCGACGAGTGGAAATACGGGCATAGGTATCGCGTCCATTTGCGCTTCAAGGGGATATAATGCAATCTTAGTTATGCCCGACACCATGAGTAAAGAGCGCATAAAACTACTTAAAGCCTACGGTGCGAGCGTAGTTTTAACAGACGGCGCTTTGGGTATGAAAGGCGCGATAGAAAAAGCCGAAGAAATTAAAAGAAAAACACCAAACAGCATAATAGCAGGTCAGTTTGACAACCCTTCAAACCCACTTGCACATTACCAAACCACGGCAACCGAGATATGGCAAGACACCGACGGAAAAGTGGATTTTTTGGTTGCAGGAATAGGTTCTGCGGGAACGATTAGTGGAACAGGCAAAAGACTTAAAGAATACAATTCCCAAATTAAAGTAATCGGTGTAGAACCGCAAAGTTCTCCACTTATTACTAAGGGCGTTTCGGGAAGCCATAAAATTCAAGGGATAGGCGCAAACTTTATACCCAAAAATCTCGATTTAAGCGTTATAGATAAGGTGTGCCCAGTTTCTAACGAGAGCGCATACGAGTTTGCAAACTTAATGGCAAAAAAGCAAGGCATACTTGTTGGAATATCTTCGGGCGCAGCGCTTTCTACTGCGGTAGAACTCGCAAAAATGGAGCAAAACACAGGTAAAATAATCGTTGCTATCATGCCCGATGCAGGCGATAGATATTTATCAACAGACCTTTACGGAGAATAATTATGTTTTTAGGAATTGATATTGGCGGAACAAAATGCGCCGTTTTAAAAGGCGTGGGCAAAAACGTCGTTTATAGAGAAGCGTTTGCAACAATGGACTGCAAAAGCACTTTGGATAAGATATTTTCCATGATAGAAAAACTTGACGACGACTACGAAGCAATAGGAATTTCTTGTGGCGGACCGCTCGATGAAAAAAAGGGAATAATTCAGTCCCCACCAAACCTTCCCGGTTGGGATAACGTAGAAATAGTTAAAATGCTTGAAGAAAGGTTTAATAAACCAGCGTTTTTACTCAACGACGCCAACGCGTGCGCTTTGGCAGAGTGGAAATACGGCGCGGGGCAAGAGTGCGACAATATGGCGTTTTTAACATTTGGGACGGGGCTTGGCGCAGGGCTTATAATCAACGGTAGATTATATAGCGGAACAAACGGCAACGCAGGTGAAGTAGGGCACATTCGTCTTGCAAAAAAAGGCGAGATAGGTTTTGGGAAATACGGTTCTTTCGAAGGTTTTTGTTCGGGCGGCGGAATAGCGAGAATGGGCAAAACGCTTGCTAAAAAGCGCTTAGAACAAGGCAAACCCACCGCATTTTGCCCCACAGAGCAAGACCTTGATAAAATAACGGCAAAACTTTTAGCAGAATACGCAAATAAAGGCGATAAAGACGCTAAAAAAGTTTACGATAAATGTGGATATAAACTTGGCGAAGGCTTGTCAATTATAATCGATATGCTTAATCCCCAAGTAATAGTAATAGGAAGTGTTTTTGCAAGGAGCCAAAATCTTTTAGTTTCTCAAACGCAAAAGGCGATAAAAAAGGAAGCGCTTTCAGTATCCGCTTCCGTATGCAAAATAGTTCCGGCAGTTTTAGGCGAACAAATAGGCGACGTAGCCGCCCTAATCACAGCCGAAGAAGGAGTAAAATATGCAAAATTACGTAACTAAATTAGTTGAAAAATTTCCAGAACTCAAACCTCAACAAGGCTCAATACAAGCGTTTGTAGACGCCATCGTTACAAGTTACAAAAAAGACGGCAAAGTTTTGCTTTGCGGTAGTGGTGGAAGCGCGGCGGACAGCGAACACATAACGGGCGAACTTTTAAAGGGTTTTATGACCAAGCGCCCACTTTCACAAAAGAAAATAAAAGAGTTTAATAAATATTTCGGAAACGATACGGACGCTAAACTCTTGCAAGAAGGCATTCCTGCCGTTCCGTTAGTATCTTTAATGAGTGGACTTACCGCATTTATAAACGACGTAAGCCCCGAACTCGCTTTTGCGCAAATGGTATTTGCAATGGGTAAAAAGCAAGACTTATTGGTTGTAATTTCCACGTCAGGAAATTCAGTTAACACCGTAAAAGCCGCACAAGTAGCAAAGGCAATGGGAATCAAGACGGTTGCTCTCGTTGGAAAAGACGGTGGAAAACTTGCCGAGATTTGCGACGTTGTAATTATCGCACCTGCAAACCAAACGTATTTAGTTCAAGAATATCACCTTCCAATATATCACGCAGTTTGCGCAGAAGTGGAAAGAGTATTATTCCCCGAATAAAAGGAGCAAAAAAATGATTTTATGTATAGGTGAAATTTTAGCGGATATGGTAGGCGAAAAGGCAGAAAGCGGAATGCTTTTTAAGTCTTTTTGCGGTGGCGCGCCATTTAACGTAGCGGTAAACGCAAAAAACGCAGGCGCAAAGGTAAGTTTTGTCGGCAGAGTCGGTAATGATCCCGTCGGCAGATTTTTAACACAAGAAGCAAAAAAGGCAAACCTTGACAGCCTTGATATCCAAGTTGACGATGTTAGAAACACCACGCTCGCATTTGTAACATTAACTGACGGGGAAAGGGATTTTGCATTCTACCGCCACGATACGGCAGACTTTAACACCGATATAAACGGTATCGAGTGGGATAAGTATTCTGACCTTAATATCGTGCATTTAGGTTCATTAATGCTTTCAGAAAAAGCAGGCAGAAAGTTTGCTAAAAGCATTGCAAAAAAGACCAAGGCAATGGGCAAAACTCTAAGTTTTGACGTTAATTTTAGAAAAGATATCTACAAGGATTTTGCAGACGCATTAAAAGCGTATAAACCATTCGTGGAATGTGCTGATATCGTAAAGTTTTCCGACGATGAAATTTTAGATTTTACGGGCGAAAAGGATATCGAAAAAGCCGTTTCAATTATAGCCAAACCAAATAAACTTATTTTAGTAACGCTTGGCAGTAAGGGAAGTTCATATTACTATAACGATATTAAAGGCGTAGTTGCTACCGAAAAGGTTAAACCTATCGACACTACGGGCGCAGGCGACGCATTTTTTGGCGCATTCCTTGCAAACGTTGAAGGAAAAGAATTAAGCAAAGAAAACATCGAACTCGCAATGCAAAAAGCAAACAAGGCGGGCGCAGACGCAACACAGTTCTTGGGTGCAATAAAACTATAAGGGGACATTATGAAAGATTTAAAGCAAATAGTAAAAGAACCAATATTTTTCGAAAGAAATAGAGTATACCGCATATACAAGGGCGGTATGCCTTATAAAGAACTTTTTAACGACGGATTTGACGATGGAACGGACAACATGTTCCCAGAAGAATGGATAGCAAGTAAGGTAAAGGCAATCAACCCCAAATACTTTGGCGAAAGAGACGGCGTTGCAGTTATAAAAGGAACTAAGGTTTTCTTTGACGACTTGCTTCGCGACTATAAAGAAGACCTTTTAGGGCATAGAAAATACGACTGTTTAGTTAAGTTTTTAGACAGCGCTACAAGACTTCCATTCCAAGTTCACCCCACCAAAGAGTTTAGTAGAAAGCACTTTAACAGCGACTACGGCAAGACCGAAGCATGGCTTGTCGTTGCAACTCGTCCGGGTGCAAAACTATACTTTGGCTTTAAGGATAAAATCACCAAAGAAGAACTTTCAGTTTTAGAAGAACGTAGCGAAGTGGAAAAGGATATAATGGGCAACCTTTTGGCAGGCGTAGAAGCAAAACCAGGCGATATTTGGCTTATCAAAGCAGGTCTTATACACGCCATCGGTGCTGGTTGCACTATCGTAGAAGTTCAAGAACCCACCGACTTTACCATTCAGCCAGAGCGTTGGTGCATGGACTACCATATCAGTTATGAAGAAGAATATATCGGCTTGTCAAAAGAAGTAGCGTTAGATAGTATTAACTATGATATATACGGCGACGCAGCAAAAGAGTTTGCTAAGGTTACCCCAAAGGTTGCAATCGATACTCCTACTTATAAAAAGGAAGAAATGATAACCTATGAAGACACTCCTTGCTTTGCAGAAAACCGCCACACGGTTAAAAATGGTGGAAGTTTTACAATGGACTTTGCACCGTCAGTATTTATATGTTTAGAAGGCAACGCAAAAATCATTGGCGAAAACTATGAAAAAGAAATTAAACGTGGCGACTACTTCTACTTACCATTCGTAGCAGAAGGCAAGTTTAAGATTCAGTCTGATACAAGTGCAACTATTATCGAATGCTTGCCAAGTAAACAAGACTAACCGCTATATAAAAACCGAATAACAACAAATAGTTTTTTTTAGGTTTAACGGTTGAAAAAAATTATAAGGTATTATAGAATTTAATAAAGTATTGCAAGATTTTAAATGTTCTTTGTAATAAAACGAAACTACAAACACTATCTTGTGATGTATAATAAAGGTATTCCAAGTTAAGGAGAATAAAAATGAAAATTTTCGACGGACATTTACATACCTTCCGTTTTAAGGTATCAGTTAGAGAATCTATTGACCTATTTAAGCGTCAATTTGATAGATTTAACATTGAAAAAGGCACGTTCTTAGCGCTTCCATGCGATCCTGTCGTTGGCAGGGCAGGTTTAGAAATAACCGACCATTCGGACAATATTAAGTGTATGTATTTCAAATCAGTATTCGCGCCAAACTTTTACGCATACGCTGGTTTAGAATACGACCATCTTGATATCAGCGATAAAAAAGCCGTTGCAGACGACCTATTAAGACAAGTTAAAGAATACAAGGCTGTTGGCTTTGACGGTATGAAGATGTATGAAGGTCACCCAAATTTAAGAAAGACCACCGATTACGCATTATATGACGAAGTGTTTGATAAATACTACGATTGGTGCGAAAAGGAAGGTTTCCCAATCATAATGCACCTTGCAAACCCACCATACATGTGGATTGAAGATATGGTTGATCCATATTGGAGATCAAGAGGTTGCTATTTTAACCCTGAAATTTTCCCTAAGTTTGAAGACTTCCACGAAGAAATCTTAAAAAGACTTGAAAAGAACCCAAAACTCAACTTCACGTTGGCGCATTGGGGCTTTATGACCTTTAATAAGGAAGCAATGGAAAGATTCATGTCTTTTGAAAATACCAAGTTAGACGTTTGTCCAGGACACGACAACTTCCTTCAAATAGATAGCGACCTTGCTTATTGGAAGCCATTTATTGAAAAGTATGCAGACCGTATCACCTACGGAACTGATAGCTATAACTTTGAATACGATAACGAAGAAAGTTGGTATAGAGCAACAGGCAATAGACCAAATCTCGTTCAAAAGTATTTTGCTACTAACGAAACGTTTGAATACGGCAAGTTTACCTTTACAGGTATCAATCTTGACAAAAAGGTAGTAGATAAAATTTTCTATCAAAACTTAGTGGATATGCTCGGCACACCAAACGCAATCGACTATGATTACTTTATCAAAAAGTGCGACGAACTTTTAGAAAAAGCCGATCCCGAATCACTTAGCCGTTATAACTTATGGTGCATGAAAAACGACTTTATCACCATGAAAGAAAAAGGCGAATTAACATACTACAAAATGCTTAATAGATAATAAAATCTAAATCAAAAACACGGTTGCAACTGCAACCGTGTTTTAATATTCTTTTCTTATTTTCTCAACGATTCAAAATCGTATTCCATACACATTAAATCGTAGCCGTCAAGCGTTTCGGTATTAGAAAATTCTTTTCTAAGTTCTTTAACTTTGTTTATTGCCCAGTCAAAGTTAATTGGCTTTGGTTTTCCTAACTCTTTAAGTAGGTTTTCACGATAGATTTTCTTGCGAAGTTTCTTTGGTAATTTAATGCCTTTAAACTTTGTGCCGGCATAAACGTGTTCGGTGTCTGTTTCTAAAAATTGTCTAACGAAATCTGGGCGAGCGTGAAAGGCTCTTTTCCAGTCTTTTTCATCAAGTCTGTCAAAATTATATAAATCTGTGCCATACTTAATGCGGTCAGAGTATTTTATCATAAATTCTGTCCACTCTTTACGCATACTGCCGTTAGAGTATTCCAAAAAAGCACCGCCAGGGGTAACGTCTAGCATAGTGTTTTTATAAGACATAAACTTAATAGCTAAGTCGTAGTCATGCTCAAAAAAGCCCATGTGTGCCAAAGTGATTTTTAGGTTAGGGTTGCGATCTAAAATAACGAATAAATCGTTTATGATTTCATAAAAACTAGGATAGGTGCCGTCGCCATAATAACACCCTCTGTTTTTCCAATACTGACTAATAGAGTCGTCCCAAAACTTTTTTGGGTGAGCATTGTGCATAGTTATTGGTGTTCCTTGTTCTTCTAAATAAGCCCAAAAAGGCTCGAAAGCGGGGGCAGAAAGCAAAGTGCCAAGTTTTTTTAAGTATTTTGGCATAGTTTCCAAGATTTTAAATCCGTCAAATCCATTTGCAAGGTATTCTTTTGCTTGTGATAAATAATAGTCTGCCTTTTGATTTTCTGGCATATCAAAAACGTGTTCTAAATCGCAGTAGGCATAAGCGTTTGGAGAGAAAACTGCCTTGTAATATAAGCACTTGATATTTTGAAGTCTATCCATTTCCACGTCGCCGTGTTCGTGAAGTGGGCAACTTAAAAAAGCCGAATGGCTAACACCAAGCTCTTCGAATTCTTTTTTATATATTTCGACTGATTCTCTAACAGGAACACGCATAAGCGAGTGCACGTGTCCGTCAAACACCTTTTCTTTAATTTTCATAATGCTCTCCTAAAATTATGCAAAGCATAATAGATTGTAAGTTTATTTTATATCATAAAACCCTATTTGTAAATACAAGTCCTTGCTAAACATATTCAAATTCTTGCAAAAATACCCTTAAAAAAAGTGTAGCAAAAAATTGCTACACTTTTATTTATTTCATAGAATTAAAATCATTTTCCATGCACATCAAATCGTATCCGTCAAGAGTTTCTGTGTTAGAAATTTCTTTTCTTAATTCTTTTACCTTGCTAATCGCCCAGTCAAAATTAATTGGCTTTGGATCGCCAAGTTCTTTGATTAAGTTTTCACGATAAATTTTGTTGCGGTATTTTTTAGGTAGCTTCATTCCCACAAACTTTGTTCCGCAGTAGTCGTGTTCGGTATTCGTTTCAAAAATTTGCCTAATAAAGTCAGGACGGCGGTGGAAAGCCGTTTTCCATTCTTGATCGTTTGTTCTTTCAAAATTATAAAGGTCTGTGCCGTATTTTATACGGTCAGAATACTTAATAATAAAATCAGTCCACATTTGGCGATTTTGACCATTGAGATATTCTAAAAATTGCTCGCCACCTGGGGTAACGTCAAGTTTAGTGTTTTTATAAGACATGAATTTTTCTGCAAGGTCGTAATCTTCACAGAAAAATCCCATGTGAGCCACGGTAATTTTAAGGTTAGGGTGGCGATCTAAAACGTTAAAGAGTGCATTAAGTATTTCGTAAAAATCTGGGTATCCCATACCTTCGCCGTAATAACAACCTCTTTTTATCCAATACTCGCCAACTCTGTCCTTATCCCAAAAATATTTAGGGTGTGCGTTGTGCATTAAAACTGGGCAACCTTGTTCTTCTAAATAAGCCCAAAATGGTTCTAAAACAGGGTTGTCTAATAAAAATCCTAATTTTTTTATGCAAGTGGGCATACCCTCTAAAATCTTAAATCCATCAAATCCATTTGCAAGGTATTCTTTGGCTTGATTAAGGTAATAGTCTGCACGTTGTTCTATAGGCATATTAAAGTCGTGCTCTAAATCGCAAAAAGCATAAGCATTTGGCGAAAAAACAGCTTTGTAATAAAGTGCTTTAAGGTTTTGGATTTTATCCATATCGCCTAAAACTTTGGTGCTTAAAGGCGTAGAAGCAAACACTTCTTTAGTAACGCCAAGTTCTTCAAATTCTTTTTTGTAAATTTCAACAGATTCTCTTAAAGGAACGCGCATGGTTGTATGCACGTGTCCGTCAAACACTTTTTCTTTAATCTTCATTATAATCTCTCCTAAGTTGGTAGTTACATTATATCGTAAACAAAATAAATTTCAATACTAACAGTTATAAAAAATTGATATAATAACAAAAAAACCACTCTAAAAAGAGTGGTTAGTTTTTTACAAAGGTCTTTCTTCGTTTGAAAGGAATATGTAAGCAACTGCGTTAGGCCCTAAGTGAGAACCGATAACAGGTCCAATCATTCTAATTTCAGTTTCCACTTTATACGCTGATTTAAGTGAGTTAGAAAGGTATTCAGCCATAGCAGAATTATCCGTGTGTGCAACTGTAAAGATAGGGTAGTCCTTGTTAACGGTATACTTTTCAAACTCTTTAACGGCAGCGCCAATGGTGTGTTTCATACCCGTAGACTGCTTGTATTTTTGAAGTTTACCTTCCTTGTTAAAAATAAGAATAGGTTTAACTTTAAGCATAGTCCCAACGATTGCGCTCGTCGCAGAAATTCTACCGCCACGCATCAAGTGGGTTAAACTGTCAACGATAATAAAGTGTTGAATTTTAGACTTGTTTGCTTCAACGTAGTCGAATGTTTCTTGTAAAGTCTTACCGCGGTTACGCATATCGATAGCAATTTTAACCAAAAAGCCTTGACCAACGGTAGTGGTGTTACATTCCACGCAAAGACAGTTAAAATCAGGGAAGTCCTTTTTAACAACTTCAACGGCTTCTCTTGCAACGTCAACCGTTCTGCAAAGGCCGTAGCTGATAGTAAAGTGAATAGCTTCCTTAACACCCTTTTCCGCCATTTTTCTAAAATGTTCTTCATGAACGGCAGGGTTATTCATACTCGTTCTTGAAATAACGCCTTCGCGAAGTTTGTTGTAGTATGCTACGTATTCGTCAGCCGATTGAAAGTTATCTTCGTATTCAGTAATTCCGTTTTTATCTTCAATGGTGTAGCAGAGTGGAAGAAAAAACAAATCGTTTTCAACGATTTCGTTTGCATATAAATCGCAAGTTGAGTCGGTAGAAATATCAAATAATTTCATAAAACTTCTCCTTTGAGTATAAGTTTACCACAAAAAGGGGCTTATTGCAATAATTTTTTATTTATAAATTTAGTTTTTGTTATACTTGGCAAGGTTTCTATAATATGTTTGCGCGCTGTTAAAACCCGCTTGATAAATAAGGTCTGTAATGCTTGGCTTAGGAAGGTCGTCAAGCCTTTTGAGAACATATTCAATACGCAAATCGTTTACAAACTCTTTAATAGTTTTCTTAACGTATTTATTAAAAACGCGAGAGACGTGCGCAGGGGTATACCCAAACTTTTTAGAAACGGTGTTTAAGTTAACGTCTTCCTTAAAAGAAATGTTAAGATATTTCAAAACATCCATTACCAAATTTTGAGAAGCGCCCCTTTCGGTATTTGAGAAGTTAAGTTTAGGATAAAGAAGTGAAAGAAAAAGTTCCACTCCTGCGCTCGTAACGTCTTGGCTAAAATTGGGAGCAATAAACTTTTCTACAAGGTCAATCAAAGTCTCGCAAAGTTGAGCATCGGTAATAACAAAATCGTTTAACCTTCCGTCACCCTTTTTAGCAATAAATTTTTCGGCAAAAGTAACGGGAAAAATTACAACCATCGTATCGCAATCTTTATCGTCGTTGTCGTAGTAACCGTGAATTTCAAAACTGTCGAAAAAAGCAATTTGTCCGTCGGTAACTACGTAGTCTTTACCGTTGACGGTAACAGGACAACGCCCCTTTTTTACCACGAGTATTTCAAAGGCGGAATGAAAGTGCGGTCTAAAAATATAATTGCCGTTTCTAACAAAATGCACGCTCGTTTGATTATCTCTTAAAACTTCATAAAAAGGTTTCATAATCAAATAATATCATAAAACGAGAACAATTTAAAGTGTTTTGATATATATTTTGTGAATAACTGTTGGTATAATGAGATTATGATAGGTAAACCATTAAGGAGAAAAATTATGAAACTAACCCCAAAAGATTTTACTTTGGAACAAAAATTTAAGTTATTAACAGGTAAAGACTATTGGCAACTTGATACTTCAAGTGGAAAAATCCCAAGATTTTTTATGGCAGACGGGCCAAACGGACTTAGAAAAGTTCAAGAAGTAAACGGAGAAGCGCCAAACACAGGCGGTAAAAATGCCACGGTAAGTGCAACTGCAATGCCATCGCTTTCAACTATTGCCAACTCTTGGAATAAAGAACTATGTAATTTAGACGCGCAAGTTATTGCAGACGAATGTATAGAAAACGACGTAGACGTGTTGCTTGCCCCAGGCATCAATATAAAAAGAACGCCACTTTGTGGTAGAAACTTTGAGTATTTTTCAGAAGACCCATATTTGTCGGGCACTTTAGCGTGCGCATACGTAGACGGAGCGCAAGGCAAAGGCGTTGGCGCGTGTATAAAACATTATTGTGCAAACAATAGGGAATCGTTTAGATTTCACCAATCAAGCGAAGTTGACGAAAGAACGTTAAGGGAAATTTATCTAACGGCATTTGAAATGGCAGTTAAATCAAAGCCATGGATGGTTATGTGTAGTTATAATCCAGTTAACGGTGTGTTTTTATCAGAAAACAAATACTTGCTTACCGACGTGCTTAAAGGCGAGTTTGGTTTTGATGGAGTAGTTGTTTCCGATTGGGGTGCAAACACTTCAAGATATAAAACCTTGCTTGCAGGTTTAGATTTAGAAATGCCCTTTAATAAAAACGCCTTTGACAACCTAAAACAGGCTTACGAGCAAGGCTTGATAAGTGAAAAAGACGTTGACAGGGCCGTTCAAAACATTCTTAATATGGTAGAAAAAGCCCAAACTGCAAGAAAAACGAGAAAGGTTGAATGGAACAAACAAGAGCGTCACCAAAAAGCCGTTGAAATAGCAAGCGAAGGTATAGTTTTATTAAAAAATGAAAATGCACTTCCATTAAAAAGCGGCAAAGTGTTAGTAGGCACGCCAAACGGCTTTGCCCCAATATCATCTGGCACAGGCTCTGCAAAAGTTCAAACGGACTACGTTACCACACCGCTTTGGAAGTTGTTAAAAGGTATAAACGGCGACAAAGTTGAATATGATTGGGACGGATATCAAAAAAGCATATACGAAAGGGGTATAGATTACGATACCATATTGCTTTGTGTTCACGGTGCAGCCGAAGGCGAAGCGTATGATAGAGACACTTTAGAACTTAATTATCGTAGTATAGATACAATAAGAAAGGTTAAAAAACTTAGAGAATACGGCAAGAAGATAGTCGTTTTGGTATACGCGGGAAGCGCTATCGATATGAGTGAATGGATAGACGACGTAGACGCAGTAGTTTACTGTGGCTTTGGCGGAGAGGCAATGGACGAAGCTCTTGCCAAAGTATTGACGGGCAAAGTTGTTCCTAGTGGAAAGATTGCAGAAACCTTCCCACTAAATTTAGAGTCAACTTATTGCGGAAGCGATAGGTCAGATGGTTTTGTAGAAGAGTATAACGATAGAGTTTTTGTTGGCTATCGCTATTACGAAAAGTATAACGTTCCTGTTTTGTTCCCGTTCGGACACGGACTTTCCTACGCGCAGTTTGAGTATTCAAACTTAAAGGTGGAAAAGATAAGCGAAACGGAGTATAACGTTAGTTACGATATAACTAATAAATCAAACGTTGACGCGAAAGAAATTTCTCAAATTTACGTAAGCGACTTAAATGCAATGGTTGCTCGCCCTGTAAAAGAACTTAAAGGCTTTTCTAAAGACCTTATAAAGGCGGGCGAAACCAAAACGGTTAGCGTAAAACTTGATAAAAAAGCATTTTCTTATTATTCTACCGTTTATAAAAAATGGCATATAGAAAACGGCACTTTCGAGATTATGGTAGGGGCTTCAAGTCAAGATATAAAACTTTCAAGCATTATAAAAATTGAACTTCCCGACCATACCCAAAACACTAAAGAAATAGTTTATTGCTAATAACAACGATAAAAATTGCGTATAATTACTTAGGTAGTTATACGCTTTTTTTATGTTGATTTTAGGAAGTTTTTTTAGGTTTAACAATTTAAGAAAAATATTGCTTTTTGTAGTGATAATATGCCTAACGTTTTTATGTGGATGTTTTGGCTACGTTTGGCTACAAAAAAAATACGTTTATCCACTTGATTATAAAAAAGAAGTTTTTGAAAGTTCATATGAGTTTAATTTAGATAAAGCCTTGGTTTTTGCCCTAATAAAAACCGAAAGCAGTTTTAACAAAAAAGCAGTAAGTGAAAAGGGAGCTATGGGGCTTATGCAAATAACTGTTAAAACGGCAGAATTTATAGCAAAAGAGTTAAACGTAAAAGAGTATGATTTATATAATCCAAAAACAAATATTAGATTTGGTTGCTACTATCTAAAATACTTAATTAAAGGCTTTAACAACGTAAGGACGGCATTATGCGCATATAACGCAGGGGAAGGTAACGTTAGAAATTGGCTAAAAAATCCCCAAAATTCAAAAGACGGAAAAACGCTTAATAAAATTCCATTTAAGGAAACGAGAGAATACGTAGAGAGAATAGAAAAAAGTTTTGCAAAATATACAAAATTATACGGAAAAATTCTTGACAAGTCCTAAAATTTTGAGTAAGATATAAAGGCTATGTGAGGGTGGCGGAATTGGCAGACGCGTACGTTTGAGGGGCGTATGGTTATCCGTGTGGGTTCAAGTCCCATCCTTCACACCAAAAAATACAGACACCAATCAAGGTGTCTGTATTTTTTTGTATTAAAAAAGGATGGGACTTGAATTAAGGAGAAAATTGCGAAGCAATTTCCCGTAGGGCAAACAGTCCGGTGGACTGTTTGTCGGGTATGGTCGCACAGGCGAAAGTCCCATTCTTTTTTATTTTTCGCAAAAATTTCTTCGACAATTTTTGCGAGTGCTAAAAATAACGAAAACAAAAAAGAGCCAAAAAAGGCTCTTTTTAGTTAAGTTTGAATGTAGGTAGGTATAGGAAAAATGGGTTAAGCACTTTATATGACATAAACCCATTTAATAAAAAATAAAAATGATGCCCCCCGTGTCCGGGCGCCCAACTCCAAGCAGACACGCTTTCGGTCGGGTAAAGAGCATCATTAATTTACACTCTTATTATATGCAACAAATAATAAAAAGTCAATAGTTTAGTGAAAATTTATTTCACTTTATCAGCGATATATTTTGCGCCGTCGTATGTATATTTTACCATATCCCACAAAGCTTTTTCGCCAATCTTAGCATATTTTTTAAAGCTTGAAACTTCAATTGAAAGCACGCCTTTATAGTTAACTTCCTTTAACGCACTTGCAAAATCCTCCCAATCGATAATACCTAAGCCGATAGGTAAGTGTTGGTCGGTGTTGCCGTTGTTATCGTGCACGTGCATAAGTTCCATTCTGTCGCCAAGTTTTCTAACGGTATCTGCAGGGTTGATGTGGTGTATGTTCATATGTCCAACGTCTAAGCAGTTACAAAAAGCATCTCTATCGTTAAGACCGTCAACGTATCTAATCATGTCCTCGGTAGTAGAGCAACCCGTTTGGCAGTTTCTACCTGTGTCAGCATCCCAAGCAAACATGTTTTCCACACCGTTTTTAACGCCAAACTCTTTTAATATGGGGGTAAGTTTAGCAAACTCTCTCATATTACATTCAAAGTCTTCTTGCTTATTTTTCCATTTGATAGCCATGTTGATAGGGTGAATAACAATATATTTAGCGCCCAAAATAGCCGTTGCTTCAATTTCTCTCTTTAATTGGTCGATAACCATGGGTGTAAATTCATAGAGATGTTCGGGGTCAAAGTCAGAACGGAAAGTGGCGTGCGTTTGGTTAACTACCATGCCTTCGCCTTCTATCATTTTGCGTTCTTCTTTATAATGGTTAACCCAAACTTCTCTTGGCTCGTTAAAAATTGGCTTTGGGGTAGCCCATTCACCGCAAAGAGCATAATCGTAGCAATCAAAACCAACCTTTTTAAGTTTTTCTGTGATTTGGTTGCGTTTAAGTCCTAAAAAATCAAAAGTTTCAGAAGTAATGCCTGTTTTCATAAAAAACCACCGTGATAAAATTTATAAATTGATTATAAAATAAGTGAAAAACAAAGTCAATAGAAAAACAAAAAAAGCAATTAAAATAAATAATTGACATATTATTTTTAAAAGATTATAATATTAAGCATGAATATAGTTATAGTAGGCGTTGGTAAAGTAGGAAAAACGCTGGCATTAAGTTTCATAAGTGAAGGGCACGACGTTGTGGTAATAGACCAAAAACGTTCTGCCGTAGAAGCGCTCGTAAACGGATACGACGTGAAGGGGATAGTAGGTGTTGGATTAGAACGTCAAGCGCTGTCCGACGCAAGCGTAGACGTTGCCGACTTATTTATTGCATGCACGTCGAGAGACGAGATGAACATACTCACTTGCGTTCTTGCAAAGAAGATGGGTGCAAAGCGTTGCATTGCAAGAGTAAGGGAAACGGAGTATTTTAAGGAAATCGAAACGCTAAGGCAAGACATGGGCTTAGACCTACTCTTTAACCCCGAAAGAAGAACGGCGTTTGAGATTGAAAACGAGCTCAAATTCCCATCGTCAACGAGATTAGAAGTATTCGCAGGCGGAAAAGCGCTTATGGTAGAGTTTGAAATAGAAAAGTCAAACCCCATCGTTGGCAAAAGTCTTATAGAAATAAACAAAGAGTATGGAATAGAAGTTCTTTTCGGCACGGTTGAAAGGCAAGACAGCATTAAGATTCCAAACGGCTCTTTTGAGATAAACGCAGGCGACTTAGTTAGAATAATAGGCTCAGAAAAGAACATAACGGCATTCTGCAAAAAGACCAAAATGTTTAAGCGCAGGGCAAAGTCGGTTGTAATAGTTGGCGGCGGAAAGATAGCCGTAAACCTTGCAAACGAACTTTTAAAGTCGGACATAAGCGTCAAGATAATAGAGATTGACAGAGATAAATGCCAAAAACTTGCAGAAGCGCTTCCGAGAGCGACTATAATTTGCGGAGACGGAACCGACCAAACGTTACTTAACGAAGAAAAGATAATGGATGCAGACGCGTGCGTAACTCTTACCGACTACGACGAGAGAAATATTATGATATCTCTATACGCAATGCAAAAGAACGTTTCAAAGGTAATAACCAAGATAAATAGAACGTCCGTTTTACAAATGGCGGAATTTATCGGTTTAACTACCGTAGTTTCCCCACGTGAAGCCATCGCAAATCAAATAGTAGCATACGTGCGCGCAACGATGGACGATAAGGACAGGGGTGTAAATAACTTCTATAAACTGGGCGAAGGTATTGAAGCGGTAGAGTTTGAAGTGGGCGAAAGTTTTGAAAGCGCAAACGTTCCATTAAAGAATTTAAAGATAAAACCTGCAACCCTAATCGGTGGCATAGTTAGAGAGGATAAGTTTATTCTTCCTAACGGAGACACTCAAATAAAACAGGGCGACAAGGTAATAGTAGTAACGGCCAACGGCCAAATGAAAGAACTTTCAGAGATTTTTAGATAATTTTCGTATGAATTACAGAATGGTTTTTAACGTTCTCGGAAAAACACTCGTAATACTTGCAGGGTTAATGCTTTTGCCATTAATAGTAGGTATTTATTATCAAGAGAGCGTGATATTCAGTTTTATAATTCCAATATTCGGACTTCTTGCAGTAGGGCTACCTTTAAGCCTACTTAAAGTAAGGGACAAGTCTCTTTATGCAAGAGAAGGTTTTGTAATCGTAGCGCTAAGTTGGATATTTTTATCGCTCGTTGGATGCTTGCCATTCATAATAAGCGGAAGCATTCCAAACTTTTTCGATGCCTTTTTCGAAACGGTATCAGGCTTTACAACGACGGGTGCATCAGTTTTAACGCTATCCACCACGACCATAAGTTTGCCAAAGAGCATAATGTTTTGGCGAATATTTACCCATTGGATAGGCGGTATGGGTGTTTTAGTATTCATGCTTGCGGTTATCCCAGCAGACGGCGGAGCAATGCACATTTTCCGTGCAGAAGCCCCAGGTCCTTCAGCGTCAAAGTTGGTTAGTAGAATGCGCCATACGGCAAGAATTTTATACGGTATATATTTAGTTCTAACCGTGATTGAAGTGATTATGCTGTTATTTGGCGGTATGAATATATATGAAAGCACTTTAGCGGCTTTTTCCACGGCGGGAACAGGCGGATTCTCAATATATGGCGACAGCATGGCGCATTACGACAGCGTGTATATTCAAATGGTAGTGGCGTCGTTTATGTTCGTTTTTGGTATAAACTTTAACCTTTTCTACCTTATTTTGATAGGACAGTTTTCAAAGGCGATAAGAAGCGAAGAATTTCTTATCTATCTATCAATAGTTATAGTTTCAACTTTAACTATAGCCATGAACTTATCCATAAGTTTTGAGCAGTCTTTTGGAGAAAGTTTGCGCCACGCATTCTTCCAAACTACTTCAATAAGTTCTACAACAGGTTTTTCGAGTCAAGACTTTATAAAGTGGCCAACTCTATCCAAAACTATACTTACCGTGTTAACCGTGATAGGAGCGTGCGGTGGCTCAACGGGTGGCGGAATAAAGGTGTCGAGAGCAATAATGCTATTTAAAATATCTTCAAACGGCATAAAGAAAAACTTACACCCACGTTCAGTTCACACAATGAAGCTAGATGGCGAACTTATTTCCAAAGAAGTGGAAAGAAACACATACGTATACTTTATACTTTGGGTATTGATAGTGGCGTTTTCAACGCTCGTCGTATCCTTTGATCCCGCCTGTGGCTCTGACGTAATGACGCCTTTTTCTGCATCTTTAACGTGCATAGGCAACGTCGGCCCAGGAATGACGGCGCTAATTGGTCCTTTTGGTGGTTTCGCAACTTTTAACGGACTTAGTAAAATAGTTCTTTCAATAGTAATGCTTGCAGGCAGATTAGAAATACTACCAATGATAATATTATTTGCTCCAAGGACTTGGAGAAGAGGTTAATAACCTAACGAAAGGAGGAAATATGGCATATTTAAGCGATATAGAAATTGCGCAAAGCGTTCAACCAAAACCTATTGAACTGATAGCAAAAAATTTAGGATTAAATAGTGACGACTTTGAGTGTTATGGCAAAACCAAGGCAAAATTAAGTCTTGCCTTAAAAGACGATAAGTCTAAAAAAGACGGCAAACTTATTTTAGTGACGGCAATAACCCCAACTCCAGCAGGCGAAGGAAAAACGACCACTACCATAGGTCTTGCAGACGGCTTAAAGAGAATAGGTAAAAACGTAGTAGTTGCGCTTCGCGAACCTTCGTTAGGTCCTGTTTTTGGCGTTAAAGGCGGTGCAGCAGGCGGTGGCTGGGCGCAAGTTATTCCTATGGAAGATATAAACTTGCACTTTACGGGCGACTTCCACGCAATAGGCGCGGCGAACAACTTGCTTGCAGCAATGCTTGATAACCATATTTATCAAGGCAACGCGCTTAATATTGATCCCCAAAAAATCACTTGGAAAAGATGCGTTGATATGAACGACCGTCAACTTCGTTTTATAGAAGACGGTTTAGGTGGAAAATTCAATGGCGTTCCAAGAAAGGACGGTTACGATATAACGGTTGCGTCTGAAATAATGGCAATCTTCTGTTTAGCAACGAGCATAACCGACTTAAAACAAAGACTTTCAAAAATAATCGTAGGCTACACCTATGACGATAAACCCGTAACGGCAGGCGACTTAAAAGCAGAAGGCGCAATGACCGCGCTCTTAAAAGACGCTATAAAGCCAAACCTTGTTCAAACTTTAGAAGGAACACCAGCAATCGTTCACGGTGGTCCGTTTGCTAATATAGCGCATGGATGCAACTCGGTGTTTGCGACTAAAACGGCATTAAAACTTGGCGACTACGTTGTAACCGAAGCAGGCTTCGGTGCAGATCTCGGCGCAGAAAAGTTCTTAGATATAAAGTGCAGAATGGCAAATTTAGTTCCTTCTGCGGTGGTAATCGTAGCGACTGTTCGCGCACTTAAAATGCACGGTGGACTATTGAAAACCGAACTCGCAAACGAAGACTTAGGCGCGCTAAAACGCGGAATCCCCAACCTTTTAAGACACGTTAAAAACATAAAAGAAGTATACAAACTTCCATCAGTCGTAGCGGTAAATCGCTTCCCAACCGATACTGATGCAGAAATAGACTTCATTATTGCGGAATGCAAAAAACTCGGTGTAAACGTTGTGCTTTCAACCGTATGGGCAGAAGGCGGAAAGGGTGGACAAGCGCTCGCTGAAGAAATCGTTTCACTTTGCGAAAAGCAAAACGACTTTACTTTTAGTTACGACGTTAACGATAGCATAAAAGATAAGTTAAACGATATAACTAAAAAGATATACGGTGGTGACGGAGTAGAGTTCACTCCCGAAGCCGAAGAACAAATCGAT
>JAFVWA010000213.1 GCA_017501885.1 Clostridia bacterium
ATAAGCTCTAACCTATTTTCGACTTCATCTGGATCAAAATCAAAATCAGATAAGGAATCTAAATAATTATTTACATTTGATGAAATATCATCGAGTTCAGACACAACGTTTGACAGTCTATTATAAATGTCTGAATATTTCGAATCAAGATTTGAAATAGGTGCAACACAACGAATAACGTTAAGCAAAATATCGTTAGCGCAACCTTCCGAGTCTAGACCGTCTTTAACACTTTTTAAGGAATTTGCAATCTTTTCGTAATGTTGGAATTGTGTTTTCATGGAAAGAAGTTTTTCTTCTTCGCCCTCTATTACGTCACTTTTTTCAATTTCATCTATTTGGAAATTTAAAATATCTAATCTATAAAGCCTGTCTGATTCACTTCCACCCAATTTGTCAAGTTCTTTAATTAATTCCTTATATTCAGCATATTTTTGTTTAATTCTCTCTTTGATGACTAATATATCAGAATCACCAATTTTATCAATCAGATTCAATTGATTTGATGAGTTAAGGAGTTCATAATGCTCACTTTGTCCATGTAAATCAACTAACTTACCCGTAAACTTCCTAAGCATTGAAACATTCAAGGTATTGCCATTAAGTTTGATAGAATTTTTACCATCAATCGTGAATTTTCTTGATACAATCAATTTATCGTCAGCATCAAAATCCATTTCTTCCAATAATGATTGAATTTCAAGGTTATTTTCAACATTAAAAACTGCGCTGACTTTACATTCGTTTTGACCACTTCGAATTAGTGACTTATCCGCTTTTGCGCCCAATACAAAATTAAGGGATTCTAAAATAACAGATTTCCCCGCGCCGGTTTCTCCAGAAAGAACATTTAATCCTGAAGTAAAATTTATGTCAGCGCTTTCAATAAGCGCCACGTTTGTAATAGATAACTTTTCTAACATTAAAGCATCCTTAAGCTTTTTACAATTATTTGAGCATCCGACTCGTTCTTTGTAATAACAAGCAAAGTGTCGTCACCTGCAATCGAGCCAACAACTTGTGGGAAATGCATTCCATCAATAGCCATGCCCGCCGTTCCAGCATTGCCAGATAAAGTTTTTATAACAATAAGATTATTAACACTTGAAATAGAAACAGTAACGTGCTTAAACAAGTCTATTATCTTAGGAGAAACATTTTCCCCTGCTGAAAACTTTATATATTTAGATTTTACGTTTTTACCTTCTGCTTTGATTAGGTTAAGTTCCTTGATATCACGAGAAATAGTGGCTTGCGAAACGTTATAACCTTTTTTATTAAGACACTCGGTAAGTTCTTCCTGTGTCCCCACTTCGTTTTCTTCAATTACTTGTAAAATTAAATTTAATCTTTCTTTTTTTGTCATATTATTAAACTTCCGCCGTTCTGTCTTTTAATTTATAATTAAGTCTATTATAGAAATTAAAACCTTTTCGTCTTAAAAATACGGTTGGTTTACTGTTTCTTTCTATTAAAAGTGTTTCTCCATTTTTTAGTTGTTGCGCGTAAATCCCATCGATAAAAAGCCCTGTAGCACATTCGCTTTTCACACTAATTTTACATAGTGAGTCAGCAGAATATACTATAGCTCTTTGGTTAAAAGAATGCGCAGCAATAGGTGTTATAGAAAAAACGTTTATACCAGGGGCTAAAATAGGACCGCCAGCCGATAAAGAATATGCTGTTGAACCTGTTGGAGTAGAAACAATTACGCCGTCTCCAATGAATTTTTCAACCTTTATGTTGTCAATTTCCACGTCTAAAGTTGTAACGTTATTACCCCTTTCTTCAACTTTTATTCTTTGCAACACAATATCATTAAGAGATAAATAACTTTTTCCATTAAGTTTGCACAAAAAATTAGATCTTTTATCGCAAATAAGCTCACCTTTTTTCAATAATGAAACCGCTTCGCTCATTTCACATTGTTCAAACTCTGTCAAAAAACCAAGTTTGCCTGCATTAACACCAATTATTGGAATATCATTATTTGTAGCAAATTCAGTAAGGTTTAAAATAGTTCCATCACCGCCAAGCACAAACATTGCATCAGCTTTCTCACTTAATTTCAAGTCATCATCAGAAATAACCTTGTAATCAATGTCTTCGCTACTTAAAATATTAATACAAGAGGCAAGCCATTCCCCCGACAAATCTTTGCTTAAATTTCTATATACTAAAACTTTCATAAAACACCTAACAAAAGAATAACATAAAAAGCGAATATTATCAACAAATATTCGCTTTTTTATTAAAATAAATTATATTTATTAAATAAAATATTAAAATCTAAAGAAATCTCATTTGATTTTTTCAATAAAATAAGGTATTCAACGTTCTTATCCTTTGATATTGGAGCATTTGTAAAATTCACAACCGAAAATCCATTAGAAATAGCGCATTGATAGATTTTCTTACATGCATTAAGTCTATCGGTTTTATCCCTTACAATTCCATTTTTAACCTTTTTCTTAACCTCTAATTCAAATTGTGGTTTTATAAGCAATATAACATATTTAGACTGCTCAATTAAATCATACAAAACATTAATAATTGCTGTTAAAGAAATAAAACTCAAATCACCAACTATTAAGTCAATCTTATCATTAAAATCATTTTTTGTGAGTAATTTTGCGTTTTTTATAATACGAACTACTCTTTCATTAAGTTTTAGTGAATTATGCAACAAATCGTCATTTAAGTCAACAGAATATACTTTTTTTGCGCCGTTTTGTAATAAACAGTCGGTAAAACCGCCCGTACTTGAGCCAATATCAGCGCACACAAGACCATTAACGTTAAAATTAAAATCACGTAGGGCCTTATCTAATTTATATCCACCTAAAGAAACAAACGACCTTTCAGATGATATCATAACATTATTATCAATATTTTCGTTAACGAAAAAAGAAGGTTTGATAACCTGAACACCATTTAGGTAAACCTCCCCTCTTTTTATGGACTGATTGGCTTTTGTCCGCGAATCAAAATATTGATTTTTAAATAAAAAATCATCTAAACGCATTAATATTTTCTCTTATTTAACATGTTTGCAAAGTGAATAAAAAATTCGTTATTCTTAAGGTTTTCAACACTTTTTAAGGTTTTATCAAAAAACTCCTTCGCCTTACTTTTTGCACCGTCAATACCAAAAACCTTAATTGAAGTAAGTTTATCAACTTGAACATCCTTATTAGGCGTTTTTCCAATTTGTTCAAGATTTCCTTCTACGTCTATAATATCGTCTTGAATTTGAAAAGCAAAACCTAAATTCATTCCATATTGTTTTAATTCACTATAATACTTATGTCCAGACAAAATTGAAGCGCAAAGCAAAGGCGCCATTATCATTTTAACAGACTTATTAAGATAAATATCATATAAAACATCTTGATTAGCATTGCTATTTTTTTCATTTTGCAAATCAAGAACTTGTCCAGCAACCATGCCCTTATATCCAGAAAAATCAAATATAAGTTTCATTGCTTCAACATCTTTTTCCGAAAAAGATTGTTTTTTTAAACATGTCTCAACAGCAAGATTAAGAAGTGCATCTCCGGCGAGAATCCCTACAGCTTCACCAAATTTCTTGTGAGTGGAAAGTTTTCCCCTTCTATAATCGTCATTGTCCATTGCTGGCAAATCATCGTGAACCAATGAATAGGCTTGAATAAGCTCTAAAGCAATAGCGAAATATTTTACTTGTTCAAAATCAACTCCTAAATAATCAGCAGAAGCAAGTAATAAAACAGCTCTAACCCTTTTCCCACCGTTTGTCATTGAATATTCAATAGCCTGTTGAATAGTTTTAGAAATCGATTGGTCAAGATTATTCAAATAATCGGCTAATAATGCTTCAAACTTGTTAAAATATTGATTATAAACTTGCTCAATATTAAAGGGCATTTTGTCTCCTTAAAGCACAATTATACGTATTTTCCATGAGCATAGCAATAGTCATGGGGCCAACTCCACCAGGAACGGGAGTAATATAAGAAACTTTATCAAATACAGCTTTATAGTCCACGTCGCCAACAAGTCCGTTTTCAGTTCTATTAATGCCGACGTCAATTACTACTGCGCCATCTTTTACCATATCCTCTTTAACAAATAAGGGTTTTCCAATAGCCGCAACTAAAATATCCGCGTTACAGCAAATCTCTTTAAGGTTTGAAGTTTTGCTATGGCAAACAGTAACCGTGCAATTTTCGTTAAGTAAAAGCATTGCCATTGGTTTTCCAACAATATTACTTCTACCTATAACAACGGCATTTTTACCACACAATTCAATATTTTCATGTTTTAGCATTTGAATAACGCCAAAAGGAGTGCATGCAACAGTTGAAGGGTTGCCCATCGCTAAATTCCCAAGGTTTTCAGCCAAAAATCCGTCAACGTCTTTTTCCGCAGGAATGAGATTTAACACCTGATCTTCATTAATCTGCTTAGGTAAAGGCAACTGAACAAGTATTCCATCGACTTTTTCATCCTTAGCAAGACTTAAAACTAAGTCATTAACCTGTTCTTGAGTAGAATCTTCAGGTAAATAAAATGCCAAAGACTCAATACCTACAAATTCGGCAGCCTTAATCTTATTCTTAACGTATACTTGAGAAGCAGGATTTTCTCCAACCAAAATAACTGCAAGAGAAATTTTCCTATTAAATTTATCTGTAAATGCACTAACCTTTTTCTTTAGTTGTTCCTTAATCTCTGCGGAAATAATCTTCCCATCAATAATCTTCGCCATTATTTACACTCCGTATAAGAAGCCATGATTCCATTAACAAAATCAGGACTATTATCTGATGAATATTTTGCTGCAAGTTTTACAGTTTCGTCAATGATAACGATTTTAGGAGTTTTGTCCTTAAACAAACAATATTCTGAGAAACCGACTAGCAAAGCACACTTATCTGCGGAATAAATTCTATTAAGTTTATACCCTATTGAAAGCTGAGACATCTCACTAAGATATTTTTCTTCATTTAAAATGATTTCGTCCTTTAATTGCTTTGCAAAAAGTTTATCCTCAACATCTAAGTCTTTTACTAAAACATCAAAAAGCCCTTCATCACTCGGATTGAAGAGCCTTGAATAAATATATTTAAAAACAGCTTCTCTTGCAAGAGTTCTCATAAGCTTTCCTTTTCTTCAGTTGAATTATTTTCTTGTGAAGCGCTTTCCTTGTGTTCTTCGTCAACCTTTACGTCATCAAAAATAACGCCCATAACGATTACGTTAACACTTTGAATACGATATTCTGTCATAGATTCAACACTATGACGAACAGCTTCTTGAATTTTAAAAACAATTTCAGAAACTCTTTGCGAAAAATGAATTCGAACACAAATATCAACGTCTAAACCTTTTTTATCCAAAAAAACGGTAACAGCTGAATTTTTTTTCTTACCTGAAACCTTATGAACAAGTTCAACAAAAGGGAGTTCCTCAACTGTTAAGCAAACGATATTATCAACAATAGCGTTACCATAAACAATCTTTCCTTCCTTCTTTTCGGGTTGCATTTTCTTAAAACGCGTCATAAATATCCTCTGATAAAATTTTATATTCACATTGTATCACAAAATATTTATTTTGCATAGTATTTTTTAAGAAATAGGTATAATTTTTACATTTTCAGGCGAAGCAATGTTTTCTTCTTGGATAATAGAATAGATTTTTATTGCATCATCAGTCGTTAAATCAGCCGACTTTGCTATAACGTTGACATTATCGGAATCAAGACCAATCACAACAACGGCATCCTCAAAGCCGTAAGCTTTAATAAGACTTTCAAGCAATAGTTCCTTTTCGGTAATTTCAGTAAGTTCTGTTTTCATTTGAAGCGCTTGATTCTTTTCGACACTACCGTCTTGAGAGGCTGAAATAATCGAATCTAACTGTAATAATTCTTCATTTCTCGTTGTCATTCTTTCAGTTCTATATTGAGCAAAATAGTTAGCAGAACTAACGGTAATTGATTGATCTTCGGAATATGTATCCGTTGTAAATAAAAAATTAAAAACAGCGGTTACAGCAAGCAAAGCAATCATACATGACAAAATAACAATTTTCTTTTTCTTAGACATAAGAACCTCCATTAACTCATTGATAAAATTTCAATTTGATTTATATTTATATCCAACAAGGATATTGTTGCCTGTTGAATTTTGGACATAACGGCAATATTTTTTGCACCCTCCGCGACTATTAAAACACCAATTATTTTTGGGTAAAGCTCTTTTACGACAACAGTTTTACCATTTACTATTAAAGGCGTTTCTTCGGTTTGAACACCCGTCGGTGTTTCACTAACAACTTTTTTTGTTGCAAGAACTGTTTCCATTCCCGACTCAATGGTAATTACAACAGAAACGTCACCAGCGCCTTCCACCTTCGACAAAGTTTCACAAAGCCTTTTTTCAAGATTTTCGACATAGGAATCAATAGAATTAACCTTACTATTACTTGTCTTACTAAAAAAACTTCCAAATAATATTACCGCAACAATTACAAAACATATTGCTATTAAGAAATATTGAATTTTTTTATTTTCTTTAATCTTTGTAACGATATTTTTCTTTGGCTGTTTAACAAGGTCGTTACTCATAAAAAATCACCTGATTTGTCTCAATATTAAGGTAAGAACAAATTGATTTTGTCAACTCTTCAATAACTACTATATGCTCTTTGTCTGGTTTGATAACTTGGTTTAATAATTTAATTTTTACAAATTTTATCGAAATATGATTACTATTATCAAATTCATATTCAATAAGCACATTTGAATCGTATCCATTTTCTTTTATTAACCGAACACATTGTTTTTCCATATTCTCTACTTTCTTTGAGTTTACAAAAAAAATATAATCTTCCTGGATTCCGTTTTCAATATCAACGGCTGGAAAAACGTAATCTGTATTTTCTGTGCTTATGGAAAAAATCGGCTGTATTACAACAAGCAAAATAACAAAAGAGAAAACCCCTTTTATTAATTTACCTAATCTTCCTTCTGGAACTATCAGACCTATTATTGAAGTAATTAAAACGGTAAAAACTATAGAAACAACCCAGTCTTTCATCTTAAAAGAATGCGTTTGCAGAAAAAATCATTAGTAAAATAGAAATAAACATCATAAAACCACTTAGCAGAATAAGAACGTTCAAATAAGAGATAGATTTTGCAACACACGAACACAAGTCTGATATCTTGCTATCAGAAATACTCTCTGTAACGGCAGCGACAAGTTTAAGCATTAACCCGAAAACAGCAATTTTTATAACGGGCGATAAAATATAGAAAAACAAAACAACTATTGATGCTACACCAACCGAATTTTTAATCAAAACAGAGCCAGCAACCACCAAATCGAAGCCATCTCTCAAAAAACCTCCAACTAATGGAATTGAATTCGAAATAGCATATTTTGCCGCCTTAATAGATATTCCATCATGAATAGCACCCGAAACACCTTGTATTGAAATATAAATGCCAAAAATTGACACGATTATTCCAACAATCCATTTAATAAGACCATTAAAAAAATCACCGAACTTTTTTAACTTGAAATTTGAACTAAAATTTGAAATTACCCCAAAAATTGTAATTAAACTAATTATTGGTAAGCATACGTATAATAAAACGTTAATGACACCGTTTGAAAAGAACGCAACGGCTGGCTTGTAGATTGCGGCTGATACATTCCCACCAGATGCAATCATTAACGTCAATATTATGGGTGACATAATTTCATTGGTTTTACTAATATTTTCCAAAGTTTTTTTCGTTTCTTGCCATATGGAAATAACATGTGAGGACAACAGTAAAATTACTGTTAAAAAGCAAACTAAAAAAATGATATTTGATACACTTTCTGAAGCAAATATGCTTTTGGCATTTTGTATTAGTGCGCAAAAAACGGATATTGCAACTATGGTAAATAAAATAGGTAAATAATCATTTACGTCATTTAAAAACAACCCTATTAAATATTCTTTTACACTTGAATAATCTGAATTATATTCCCCATTAATTATTTGATATACCATGTTGGTGAATGAAATACTGTTATCAGAATTCAAATCATTTGTAAAATCTTCCATTTCGGATAAATCTAAATTTCCAAGTTGTTCTTCGATGTTATCGCTCAAATTTTCTGCTTTTGCTTTTGAAAAACTAATAGAAGGTATACAGCTTATAACTAAAAACAATAAAAATACTAATACTATTATTCTTTTCATCAATTTAAACCAGAAAGCAAATTAAATATTGCGTATATAATTGGAAGCGATACAACTATAATACAGGCTTTACCAGCAAAAACAAGCTTGTCTGCTAAACTTTTTAAGCCTAAATCTTCAACAGTTCCTGCTCCAAACTCAATTAAATACCCTATTGCAGTTATTTTAAAAATAATTGAGTAATACTCTGAATTTATGCCAGTTAAATTTATAATACTACTTAAAAAAGTATAAGTTTGATACACATATTGAAAAGCGTATGATAAAACAATAATCCCAGAGCCTAAAATTGCAAGAGAAGTTAAATCACTATTAATACTTTTCAAATAAACAATAATAATTGCACATACAATTACAATTGCAACTAATTTAACCATATCAATATAAGTAAAAAATATTTTTAATCGTATCGAACAATTCGGAAACCATTGAAATTATCATTGTTAAAACAATAATCAATCCTGCAATTGAAACCATTGTAGCAATATCGTCCCTATCGCTCTTTTTAAGAACTTGGCTAATAATCGCAATAAGCAATCCTATTGCAGCAATTTTAAAAATTACATCTATACCAATCATTTATAAAAGCACCACTAAAATTATTAAACCTATCAAAAATCCAAGTTTCGGGTATAGTTTCTTATATTTTTTAAACTCTTCATCAGCAAAATCTAATTTCTTTTTTATTTTCATTTCATAAACAGATAAAATTTCAAGTTGACTTTCCCTATCGCTTTTTCCTATACTTTTTACGTAACTTTGTAAAAAAGCGTTTTCTTCTTCGTTTAAAAAACTAACATTTAAATTTGTATTTTCCTTTAAGATTGCTTCATTTAAATAATCAGTTACAACGTTAGTTTTTCTTTCTTTTATTATTTTTTTTATTGAATTATGACTAAAAGAAACTTCAGTTTTTAATACTTGATTAAACGCAAACAAATCATTATAAAAACACTTACGCTTAACGTATTTTTCAGACATTTTATACCCAATAAAAGTTCCTAAAATTATAGAAAAAACACCAAAAACAACATTCATACAGCCAAAAAATTCTTATCGTATATTCTATAGATTTTACCAGGTTCTTTTTTACTATCTAAAACAACGTATCTATCAAAAATATCCTTTATAAAAAATTCCTTAAGAATAATATTTTCAATACTTTCGCCATGACAACTTGCTATAATATTTACACCTGAATTTTTAACAGATAAGGCACAAACCCAATCTTCCTTAGTCATTAGTTCGTCGGTAATAATTAAATCAGGAGACATTGACCTTATTCCATAGCAAAAAGCATAATACTTAGTTGAGTAACTTATTTTATCAATCATCTCACCCTGAATTTGTGAAAACTCACCTCGCTCATCAATAATTAAAATATTTTTAGAAAACTGTTTATTTATTTTAAAACATAAATCTTTTAAAATGGTTGTTTTCCCAAAACCTGGTGGTGATATTAATAAAGTGTTATAAAATTGTTTTTTAAATAGTAAGTCAAATACTATATCGGAGCATCCATAGATTAAATTTGGTATTCTAATATTCAATGAAGTTATATTTTTAATTGTTGAAACGTTATCATTAACTAAAACACATTCTCCCGCAATTCCAATCCTTATTCCATCTTCAGTAGTAATATAACCGTTTTTTAAACGTTCATTAAAAGCATATAGGGAATTTTCAGTTACTTTGGAAATTATAAAGTCAATGTCTTCTTGTAAGCACGTTAAAATCCCACCATCTAAAATTGTTAGTCCATCGTTATTTAGATAGTATTTTTTTGTTTTAGATTGGCAAATAATTGGAAAGCCTACCCTCAATCTAATCTCTGAAATTTGAAGCTTGTCTACATTATTTATAGCATTCCTGATTTTATCGGGCAAAAAAAGAAAATCCATCATAGATAGTCTATGATGGATATTTAAATTTAAGAACAAAAAAGCCCTACCTTTTGGTAGGGCCAAAAATTAGTCGTTATTTTTATTAATCATTTCTGCAATAGAAATTCCACCTTCATCAGCGTCTTTCCATTCGCGAAGTTCAGGTTCTTCAACTTCTTCTTTAGCAGCGCGTTTTTTACCTTTAGTATTCTCTTCATTTTCTTCTTTAGCTGGAGCTTCTACTTCTGGAAGTAATGCTTTAATAGATAAAGTCATTCTTTCTTTTTCAGGGTTTACATCGAGGATTTTTGCCTCAATTTCTTGACCAACTTCAAGGGCAGAAACAGGATTTTCTAACCATTGATTTGAAATTTGAGAAATATGAACTAAACCGTCAATTCCTTTTTCAATTTCAACGAAAGCACCAAATTTAACAAGACGAACGACCTTTCCTTTGACAACGTCTCCTACATTATACTTTTCAGCAACGCTGTCCCATGGTTTTGGTTGCAATTGTTTATATCCAAGAGAAACTCTCTTTGCTTCTTGATCTATTTTTAGAATAACAAATTCTTCTTGTTTACCAATTTCAAGAACTTCTGCACAGTCTTTACAACCAGTCCAAGAAAGATCGGACATACGAGCTAAACAATCGAAGCCATTAACGTCGATAAATGCACCAAAGTCAACAAATCTAACAGGAGTTCCTAAAACAACGTCGCCTTCTTGAATAGCGCCGAAGAATTCAGCTTCTTTTTGAGCACGAATAGCATCTCTTTCAGCCTTTTCAGCTTCAAGTATTACCTTTTGTGAACCAACGATTTGTCTTCTTGATCCTCTGCTTTCTACCTTTTCAGCCTTAAGTCTTAAAGTCTTGCCAACGTATTTTTCTAAATCTTTAACAAAACCAAGTTTGATTTGAGAAGCAGGAACGAACACCTCGTAACTACCAAACTTACCAGTTAAACCACCTTTGTTTGTAGAAACGATAGTAGCTTCGAAAATCTTACCATTTTTAATTTCTTCAATCTCAGCTTCTTCTTTAAGAACTTTTTCCATAGCCTTTTCAGAGAATTTAACTGGGTTTTTACCAACAACCATTACTCTGATATCTTGACCGATTTTACCTTCGTAATCTTCTTTAGAATAATCTCCAAGCATTTCTGTTGCAGGAAGTTCAAAGTCTTTCTTTGCATTCTTCATAGAAATAGTTAAACCAGATTCGGTAGCAGAAGAAATTTTAGCAGTCAAAATTTGACCAATCTTAAAATCTTTGCTTGGTTTAATGCTATCAAAAGCAGCAGCCATTTCAGACTTAGCTGAAACTTTTTCAGTAACTTCTTCCTGTTTATCATCTACAACCGTGGTGATGATTTCTTCTGTATTGTTTGCCATCTTAAAGATTACCTCCTGGAATTGCGACATAGGTGTTGAAGCACCAAGAACAATTCCCACTTTATTAAATAATTTTATTTTTTCAATATCAATTTCGGACGCCTTAGCAACTCTAAAAACGTTTTTACAATTGTTACGACAAATATTTGCAAGATTTTCAGTATTACTACTATTCGCCCCACCTATAACGATTACCGCATCGCATAGAGAGGATAAAATATTCGTCTCATTCTGACGTCTTTTTGTAGTATAACAAATTGTTTTGAAAATATCAACTGTTTTTGCCTTGCTATATTTAAAATTTTTGATAATTTTATTATATTTTTCTTCAGAAAAGGTAGTTTGAACAACTATACAAACTTTATCATCTAAAATATCATTAAGTTCATATCCATCTTGAGTAATTAGTGCTGAGTTATTACACCAACCGTTAATGCCAATAACCTCAGGGTGCTTAGAGTTCCCAATTATAACTATCTTGTAGCCTTTTTCATACTTGTCCTTTACAATATTTTGAATATCCTTAACAAAAGGACAGGTGCAATCAATTACGTTAATGCCCTTTTCTTTTGCTAAAAGAAAGGTTGATTCAGGCTCCCCATGAGTCCTAATTAAAAGGTTATCCCCAGGCTTAAGTTGAGAAACACCATCAACATTGTCTAAAACGGTAATGCCTTTTTCTGTCAAATCCTTATTTACTTGTTCATTGTGTATTAACTCGCCAAGAATATAGTTCTTGTCCCCGTTTAAAGAACTTGCAACGTCGACCGCACGTTGAACCCCAAAACAAAAACCACAGTGCTTTCCCTTGTAAATAATCACTTTTTCTTACCTTTTTTCTTTTTTAGTGAATCAACTCTATCAAACAACTCTTTTTGAAGTTCAACCATCCTATCCCTTACTTGTTTTTCTAAAACAGAAATAACATCTTCAGTCATCTGCTTATCATAGAAATCACTTAATTCAAAAGGCTTGCCTATCATAAGATAATTTTTCCTAAAAAGTCTTGCTTTTTTATAAACAACTAACGGTAAAATCGCTTTTTTTGATTTAACGGCAAAAAGCATGGAACCGCCTTTGAATGGAAGCATGTCGGTTGAGCCGGTTTTGTTTCTTGTACCCTCAGGGAAAATAACCAAATTATTACCGTTTTTTAGCAACTTAATAAAATTCATAAGAGATCTTATATCAACGTTATCTCTATCAATAGGAATACCACCAAAAGAAGCAAGAAGCTTTCCAACAAACTTGCCTTTCATAACTTCCTTTTTTGCCACAAAATATGTATTCTTATTGAAAAGTTTAACGATATAAGTAACGTCGATTATACTCAAATGATTAGAACAAATAACACAATTACTTTCAGGTATATTTTCTAACCCGAAAATCTTAAAAGGATATATTGCGTTAGCAGTCTTTATTAAGAACTTGTTAAATAAATTCATTCTTTACCTACAATTATTTATTTATATATGATAGAACCGTGTTACAAACTTCTTCAATTGACATATCTGAAGTATCAATTAAAATAGCATCATCCGCCATTTTTAAAGGTGAAAAATCTCTGTTTTTATCATTATAATCTCTTTGTTCAATTTCCATTTTAAGGTCATTATAATCAACGTTATGTCCACGTTCAATTAATTCCTTATATCTTCTATTTGCTCTTTCTTCGACGGAAGCAGTAATGTAGAATTTAAAATCTGCATTTGGGAGCACGTAGGAGCCAATATCTCTACCGTCAAGAACACAAGAAAGATTACCTGCAATTTTTCTTTGCATTTCAACCATTTTAAGGCGAACGCTCTTAAGGCTTGATATGTTTGAAGCAGCCATTGAAACGTGGGGTTCTCTAATTTTTAAGGAAACGTCTTCTCCATCAAGAAAAGTATGTTGAGTTCCATCAATATACTTTATTTCCAAATCAATTTCGTCAATAAATCTACCCACACCAACAGCGTCAAATGAATCAACACCCATCTTAATAGCTTTTAGCGCAGTCGCCCTATACATCGCGCCAGTATCAAGATAGAGAATATTTAGTTCATTAGAAAGTCTTTTAGCAATTGTGCTCTTACCACTACCAGAAGGACCGTCAAGAGCAATTCTTATTAATTTTTCCATAGTAAACCACCTTATATTATATTTTTTCAAGCATTTAAGCCTGCTAAATAACCAGTTGAAAACGCAATTTGCAAGTTAAAACCACCTGTAAAAGCGTCAACGTCAATAATTTCACCGGCAAAAAACAAATTACTTACAAGTTTGCTTTCCATAGTTTTTGGATTTATTTCCTTCACGTCTATACCACCCGAAGTAACAATTGCTTCGTCGATAGGTCTTAAACCTTTTATATCAAAACAAAGGTTTTTAAGCGAAGAAACTAAAGCCATTCTCTGCGCTTTCGTAATCGTCGAACAAGAAGTATAAAAATCAACTCCTGCGCGAGAGAGAACAACGTCAACTAATGTTTTAGGAACAACAGTCCTTAAAACGTTGCCTACATTTTTTTGCGTATTAGAGGAAAATTCTCTAATAAGTCGTTGATTAAGAACGTCAATAGAAAGTGCAGGTTTTAAATCAATAGAAAGCTTCATATTATTAAAATCACATTTATTAACTAAACATGAAGCAGATAAAATTATAGGACCAGAAACGCCAAAATGTGTAAATAGCATTTCACCAAAATCATTATACAAAACCTTATCTTTTTGCTTTATAGTTATTGAAACGTTTTTTAACGAAAGTCCTTGTAATGGTTTAAAATCATTTCCTAACAAATCAAAACCTGTTAAAGAAGGTTTTAATGGTTTTATATTATGACCAAAATTTTTGGCAAAATTAAATCCGTCTCCCGTGCTACCCGTTAAAGGATAAGAAACTCCGCCCGTGCAAACTATAAGAGAATCACATAGAATTTTACCTTTTTCTGTTATAACTACAAAAGTATCATCAAACCTATCAACTGATAAAACCGCGGTATTTAATCTAATATCAACACTATTATTAACAAGCAACTTTTCTAAACATCTGATAACGTCGCTTGATTTATCACTTTCGGGGAAAACTCTATTTCCTCTTTCAACTTTTAATTTTAGACCGTTCTCAACAAAAAAATCAAAAACATGCTTTGGAGAAAAAGAATTTAATGCTCCATATAAAAATTTAGGATTTGTAACAACGTTTTGAAGAAATTCGTTTACGTCAACGTAATTTGTTAAATTACAACGACCTTTTCCAGTTATGTAAATTTTTTTACCTAACTTCTCGTTTTTTTCTAATAAAATGACGTTATTACCTTTTTTAGCCGCCGTTAAACTCGCAATAAGCCCTGCAGCCCCGCCACCAATAACACAAGTAGTCATAAATTAGTTCTTCCTATATTATTATGTCAAACATAATCACTAAGTATTTCGTCTTGTTTTTTCTTTCTTTTTCCTTGATAACATCTTTTCGAAAGATTCACCCTTTTTGTAAACGATTATCGTTAAAATAATAGTTCCAATAAAGAATAAAATCCACAATATTATACCCCACCATGTATCGTATGGGATAAGACTATTATTCAATGAATATGATGATGCAAAGATACAAATTATTCTGACTATTATTATCATGACGATAAAAAAAGCAGAACTCATAGTAGTTATACCCGCAACAAAACAAAGAACGTCATCAGGAAAAAAGGGAAATAAAAACATAAAAGTCAAAACAATTTTGTCTTTACCCTGCATTTTTTTAAGCCACTTATCAAGAGTATCCTTACCTATTAGCCATTTAACAATGTTATAACCAAAAAACCTACCTACAATAAACGCAACAATTGAACCAATAATAATACCAACACAACTTAAAACAGAGCCAATAAACGGTCCAAAAAGCAAAACACCTGCACCAACAGTAATAAATGAAGGGATAGGAAGCAAAACTACTTGTAAAAATTGACAGATAACAAAAACTATTGAAGTCCAACTTCCAAAAGATGAAACATATTCCCTAAAGGATTCAACGCTATCAATTTTATCAAAAAATCCCGTAGCCTTCAAAACATAAAGAG
>JAFVWA010000023.1 GCA_017501885.1 Clostridia bacterium
TAAGGCGCAAAAACGCTATGCGGCATACGAATAATGGTATGTAAATTAAATTCAGAGAATAATTTCTTTTTGATTGCAACCTTTGCATTATCCGTACCAAACAAGAATCCGTCAGGAAGAATAACGGCGCAACGACCATTTTCCTTTAACCTATACATAATTACCGACATAAATAAATCTGCCGTTTCGCTACTTGCTAAATCAGACGGAAAATGGTTTTTAACTTCGTTTTTCTCGCTACCACCATAAGGGGGATTCATTAAAATAACATCGAACTTATCTTTATCGGTATAGTCTAATACGTCATATAACAACGTGTTGTCGTGATATATTCTTGGAATATCAATATCGTGCAACAACAAGTTGGTTACGCAAAGCATATAAGGAAATTGCTTTTTCTCTATACCATATACCGAATTGTTGATTTTTTCGATATCGTCGGCACTATCTTTTAATTCGCCTAATTCTTTAAGCCAACTTGTTAAGAAACCACCCGTACCGCAAGCAAAATCGGCGCATTTTTCACCGATTTGTGGTTTAATCATCTTTGCCATAAAATCGGTAACGGCGCGTGGCGTGTAGAATTCACCCGAAGAACCTGCGCTTTGCAATTCTTTTAAGATAGACTCGTAAATTTCACCAAAAGCGTGGCTTTCTTCATAGTCGCTTAAATCTAATTCGTCAATAACGTTTAATACTTGGCGAAGAAGAACGCCGTCCTTCATATATTGGTTGGCATCTTCAAACGTCGTTTTTACGATTGCTTTTCTAATAGGCGTTTGTGGGGTTACTTCTAATTTTTTAAGCGTAGGGAAAACTGTGTTGTTTACAAAGTTCAACAACGCATCACCCGTCATACCTTTTCCGCTTTCATCGTGCGCCCAATTACGCCAACGACATTCTTCAGGAATAATAGAAGTATAATCGTCTTCGTTAAACTCCCAATCGTCTTCTTTTGCATCGTAAACTTTTAAGAACAACATCCAAGCGATTTGTTCTATTCTTTGCGCATCGCCGTTAATACCGGCGTCGTTTCTCATTATGTCACGAATTCTTTTTACAAATCCTGAAATATTACTCATTTTATGCTACCGCCCTATAAATTTCTCTTTCTAATTCTCTAACTGCTTGCAAATAACCGTCTTTACCACCAAATAGTTGTGCGATTTTGATAGGTTTACCGAACTTTACAAACGGGTCGAGTTTTAATACGTCTATGCTTTCAATTTCAACTACACCACCGTCGGCATATTTATCAAGTAATGCTTCTAAAACCTTTCTTGCCGTTTCGCCATACTTTGCAAACACGTTGCGCTTTTTAACGTTTTCGGCGCGCTCTTTTCTGGTCAAAGGCTTTTGGTCGTATGCAATATGGCATATAAAGTCAAAATCATCAACGTCGGACATTCCTTCATCCGCTTTAATTGCCTCAAGGTCTATGCCTCTACTTAAAAACAATTCTTTAATTGTTTCTTTTTTATCTTCCGCCGTCCATTTTTGGATAAAATCTTCAAGAGAAGCATACTCGCCAAAGATATTTGACTTTGTATAGTCAATAATACTTTCTTGCCTTAACAACTTGCCGTTGGTATCGTAGATAGCAACGCTCTTTTGAATTACTTCTACCCTACAACCGCTTTTATCCACGTAAGGTTTAACTTTAGGTGGAGTCGGTGGAACAGGAGGTTTAGGTGGAACAGGCAAATCAGGAGTTGGAGGAAATTTCTTTTTAGGGTAATCGGGGTCAATTTCCACTTCGCCGTCCCAATCGGAGTCAGCAAATAATCTTGTTACTCCTCTAAAATCCATAATAGAGAAATGCGTTTTGCCGTCGTTTTCACGAATTCTTGTTCCCCTACCAATAATTTGCTTGAATTCCGTCATAGAACCGATATTTTCATCAAGAACTATGAGTTTTACCATTTTACAGTCTGCACCCGTTGAAAGCAACTTAGACGTTGTTGCGATTACGGGATATTTTGACGATACGGAAATGAAATAGTCTAATTTGCCCTTACCGTAATCATCGCTACCCGTGATTCTAACTACGTAATCAGGATTGATTTTACACATATCCGAGTTACAATTCGTAAGTGCAATTCTCATTCTTTCCGCAGCATCTTCCGTTGCGCAGAAAACAATGGTTTTTGCCATTCGGTCAGTCGCTTTTAAGTATTCTGTAACTTCTTTTGCGACTTCATCAATTCTATCTTGAATAATAATGTTGTAATCGTAGTCGCTATTATTATAGACTCTATCTTCAATAAGTTGACCGTAATAATCGGTTTGCCCTTTATACGGACGCCATCCGTCGCCAATATTTGTTTTTATATTGATAACCTTAAAAGGCGCAAGGAAACCATCGTCAATACCTTCTTTAAGGCTATACTTATAAACAGGCTCTCCAAAGTAATCGATATTTGATATTTCTGCCGTTTCTTTTGGAGTTGCGGTCATACCGATTTGAGTTGCGCTTGTAAAATATTCTAAAATTTTACGCCAACGGCTTTCTTCTTTTGCCGAACCTCTATGGCACTCGTCAACAATAATAAGGTCAAAGAAATCAGGTGCAAAAAGTTGACTATACCTTGCTAAAACTTCTTCATCCGTTTCTTCTTCACCGTCTTTTTTATTCCCTACAAGTTGTTGATACAAAGAGAAATAAACTTGGTGAGACGTGATAGTAGTTTTATCATCTTTTGCAAAGTTAATTTTATGTATTACTTTTTCAAGAGGCTTAAAGTCCCCGCTTATTGTTTGGTCAACAAGGTTGTTTCTATCGGCAAGATATAAAATCTTTTGCTTCATTCCGCTTGCTAAAAGGCGATATACAATTTGGAACGCCGTGTAGGTTTTACCCGTACCCGTAGCCATAACAAGCAAAATTCTATCTTGCCCTTTTGCAATTGCGTCAAGAGTTTTATTAACCGCGTTTCTTTGATAATAACGAGGAGAATACGTATTTTGGCTAGTATAATAAGGTTGACTCATTACCTTAATTTGATTAGATGATAAGCCTTGTCCGCCGTTTACTTCTACATTATAACGCGCAAGCAATTCTTCGGGCGTAGGAAATTCGTCCATACTTATTTGTCTTTCTTGTCCCGTTAAAAAGTCATATTCTTCAAAGCCGTCGCCGTTAGAACTGTATGCAAATTTTATATCCATCATTTGAGCATAAGTTTTTGCTTGTTGCATACCAAAAGAAATCGTATGATTATTATCTTTTGCTTCAACGATTGCGATAGGATAATCTTTGCTCATATATAAAACATAGTCGGCTTTTTTAGCATCACCACGAACGGCAACGTTGCCTTTAAGGTTGATTTTACCATCGGTAAATTGAACCTTTGTTTCCATAGTGATTTTATCTTTCCAACCCTTAGACAAAAGCGCAGGCGTTATAAAATTTAATTTAATGTCCTCTTCGGTCATTTGTTTTTTATCGAGAATAGTCATTTTGTTCTCCTTATATGTTCCGATAATTTTTTATTATCGGAAGTTATACGGTAAAAAAAATATTTATAAATAATCTTAAATACTTAACTGATTTAAAGTTAAATATCCTATAAACCTTTCAATTATTTCATTGTGCCTATCGAGGATATCTTGTTGAGTGAAATCTACTTTAGAAACTAACTCTTTCAATGAAACAATTTCTGTTTCCTCTTTCTTTTTACCGTTGGCCAAAGTATATCCACTATAATATTTCTTTTTATCATCAAATCTATAATCTGAAGCCCTAATATTTATACGTTTTTCTAACAGCGACTTATTGCCAAGTTTTTCAACTATCTTTCTATCATCCAACGACTTTTCTTTTTCATATCTATTCTTGGCGTAAATATGTTCAATTTCAAAAACTTTATCTAATTCA
>JAFVWA010000214.1 GCA_017501885.1 Clostridia bacterium
CTTGATTTTATTTTGTTTATCTGTTACAATTATAGCATAAGTAACAAAACTTGTCAACACTTTAAGCGAAAATAAAAGGAGGAAATTATGGAAACTAAAAAAGAATTGAGTATTGAAGAGTTGGAAAGGCAAAGCAAGCGTGAATATTATAAAAAATGGCGAGCTGAGCATAAAGAAAATGTAAAAAGACACAATCAAAACTTTTGGCGTAAAAAAGCACTTGCTGCACAAACGAAAAAAACGGAGGGCGAATAATGGACAACAAAAAAGTATTCTTAACGATAAGGGAAACGGCAAAAACGGGAATTCTTTCGGAGCATTCGTTAAGATTATTGCAGAAACAAGGCAGAATTCCTTTTATTATGGTTGGCACAAAATGCCTTGTCAATTACCCATTATTGCTTGAAACATTAAACAAGGAAAGCGAAGCAAATGGAAAGCTATGTTGAGCGAATGAAACGGCAAGCCGCCGCAGAGTTAGGCGAAGAATACGAATTACCTTTTCTAAAATTAAAAAAGGAAGAAAAGCCAACCATTCAGCCCACCACGCAAGAAACAAAGGCGTTAGAATTGTTTTCAGCGTTTGAGCTTATGGAAACCGAGCTTGACCCCGTGCAATTCGTTGTGAAAGACTTTCTGCCGCAAGGGCTGTCAATCTTATGTTCGCCGCCTAAGTACGGGAAATCGTGGCTTGTCTTAGACTTATGCCTTGCCGTATCAAGCGGAAGCCCATTTTTAAGCAAGGAAACGAACGAAGCAGCAACGCTATATCTTGCCTTAGAGGATAGCAAAAACCGCCTACAATCAAGAATTTACAAGGTATTACAAGGCGAAAAGCCCTCTAAAAACTTTATCTGCACCACGCAAGCGGAAACCCTTTCAGGCAATCTTATATCACAATTAGAGCAAGCGTTAAAAGAGTTTCCAACGCTGAAACTTATTGTAATTGATACGCTGCAATGTGTGAGAGGAACGCAAGGGCGAAGCGAGGGGGCTTATTCCTATGACTATAAGGAATTGAAGCAGCTAAAAGCCTTTGCCGATAAAAACAAAGTGGCACTATTGCTTGTACATCATCTTAGAAAAATGCGAGATGACGCCGACCCTTTCAACGCTATTTCGGGCACAAACGGAATTTCGGGGGCTGCCGATACAATGTTTGTATTGACAAGAAAAAACCGCCTTGACAAAGAAACAACCTTGACAATGACGGGGCGAGATATAGAGCAAAACGAGATTTTACTAAGTTTTGATAAAGACAATTTCAAATGGCGTGTGTTAGGGAATGCGGAAGAAGAAGCCGAAAGACGGGAGCTTGAAGAATATAAAAGCAACCCTATTGTACGCACAATCAATCATCTTGTCGCAAATAATGGCTTATGGCGTGGCACGGCGGCGGAATTACAAACCATTACCGCCGATTATACGGGCAAGTTTTTAGAAACTTTCACGTCTGCCACCCTATCAAAAGAAATAAGAAAACTACAAAGGCGGCTTTTAGAGATTGACAATATATGCTATACACCGCCGCCACCGAACGGAAGCAACGGCAAAAGGCTGCATACATTCCGAAGAAAAGACTATACCCTTATATAAATATAAAAATACCGATACTTAGTGATACTTTGATACTTAGTGATACTTGCCGATACTATATATCAGAGTATCAGAAAGTATCGCAAAAAACAGTATATAAGGAAAACTATTGAAAATTACTACAATTAAAGGGGGTAAACCATTGAAAAAGGTATCAAATGAAACCATTTTAGCGGCTTTAATATCGTGTGGAAGCATAAGACGGGCGGCGGCTGTTGCAAACTGTTCGGAAGCAACCATTCGTCAGCGATTAAAGAATGACGCTTTCAATAAAGAATATACCGACGCAAAACAAACCATTTTAACGGAGGCTTGCGACGCTTTGTCCGCCCGACTAACACTTGCGGTTGATACGTTGTGCGATATTATAGAGGACAAGGAAACGTCAAACACAATAAAAGTGTCAGCGTCCGACGCACTATTGCGGCACGGCTTACGCTATGTGGAGGCTGTGAACATCGTAAAACGAATTGAGGCGTTAGAGGCTATCACGGAGGAAGAATGAAAGACTTAAACCAACGATTAAAAAAACTTGAAACAGCAAATAAAAGCAAATTAAAGTTTAACGAGATAGAAACTTTTTACTATAAGGACGGACACATTGAATACGTAAACGAACTTGACGCCTTGCATAAAGTTGTTATGGAATATGAAGAAATAGACCACATAGAGCCAAGTTATCCGTTGTTAAACGCTTTTTTAGGAGGAAATAAAGAATGACAAAAGCACAAATGAAACAATGGCTTTTTAATAGCCTTGACGAGTTGCAAGAAGAATTTACGGGCTATGAAGAACACGAACGAAAACGAGCCTTACAAGCCCGAAAACGTGGCGACGAAAGCGATTATCAATTTCATACCACATACGCCAACGCATATAAAAACGTGGCTTACACTATCAATAAAAAAATTTTAGAATTAAAGGGAGAATAAAAAAATGGACGAAAAGAAAATTCAAGAGGCTGTGGAATTTTACGAGGCTTTCAAGGCAAAGCAAACACGAAAAAGTGTGAATGACGCTTTCCGAGCGGAAAAACAAAACAATGTAGAAAGAAGAGTAAACACAAACCCCCGTTTAGCAAATCTTTATAATAGTTTAGAACGTGGGCTTAAAAAAGCGGCTACCGAACAAAAAGCAAAAAAAGAGCAAGAAAACATCAATCGAGCAAGACAACAAGAAGAAGAAAGACACGCAAGGGCGGCGGCGATAGAAGAAAACAGCGGTTGGCTGTTTGACGCTATTAACCGCAAAAGGGGTAAATAATGGCTGACAATAAAGAATGCAACGTGTGTAAAAAATTTATAAAAAGCAAATATAAGCCTTTGAAAGTGTGGTTGACTATTTCAGCAATATGCAACGTGCTTTTAATCGTGGCGTTTTTCCTAAAATAATAAAAAAAGAACGATAAGACGAAAAATCTTATCGTTTTTTTGTTGCAACGGACACCAAACGGACACCAAATTGCGATTTTTTGCAAGAAAAAAGCCCTAAAAACATAGAGTTTATAAGGCTTTTTTGTATTTTTGTTATTATCTCTTCGAGAACTGAGGTGCACGACGAGCTTTCTTCAAGCCGTACTTCTTTCTTTCCTTTGCACGAGGGTCTCTCGTAAGGAAACCTGCAGCTTTCAATGCCGAACGGCTGTTTTCTTCCGCTTCAAGCAATGCGCGTGCAATACCCAAACGGATTGCGCCTGCCTGACCGGTGTAACCGCCGCCGATTACGTTTACCATAATATCGTATTTGGATTCAACTTCCAA
>JAFVWA010000024.1 GCA_017501885.1 Clostridia bacterium
AGGGGCAAAATAAAAGACGCTTTTTGCGTGTGTGTGTTCGTTTTTGTGTGTGTTATTTATTGTATATTGTCAATATATTTATAAAATTGTCAAGTTTTTATAAAAATCAAAATTGACGAATTTATTTTTTTGTGTGTGTTTATAAATCAAAACTTTACTATTTTATAAAAGTTAGAATTTTTTTTGTAAAAACTTGACTATTTTATAAATAAAATTACAAAAAAGCGTGTTTATGTTGTGTAAAATTACATATACCCCCCCCGTCTGCACCCCCTGCAAGCGTGCAGACGACGCAAGACAAGACACGAACACGGGACAACAACGCACGACACGCACACGGGACGCAATGATACATTACCAAATACGATTTTAAGGGGGGGGTAGTTAAATTAGTCGTGAAGTCGGAGGCAGGGGACCACCACTTCTGAGTGCGCGCAAAAAATTCGCGCCCAGAAAAATCTGGCCGCCAAAAAATTCGCGCCCCAAAAAAATCGCGACGAAAAAATTTTACCCCTTGACATTTTATTGTAGACGCATTATAATGACATTGTAACAAGGAGGTAAAATATGAAAAACCCTTTAATATTAAACATCAGATGTGTTTGTATTGACGAATATATGGAATTACAACGCATCCACGAAAACTATCGCAAATTGCGTAGCGAAGGCGAAATACTATCTATTTACGTAGGTGCGAGACGTGAATTGTATGGCCAAAACAAAGTAGTAGACAAATTACTTGACAAAGTATTTGGCGACAAATCAAAACCGATTCCGACTGAACGCATTATGCGGGAACAGGTTGTCGGCGCACAGGGAAACGGGGACGGGACTGTTACTGAAACTGTTGAACGGACGTTTGTTCCGCCTGAAAAGCCTTTGACGGTTGACGAAGCGAGGGCGATTGGTGCTGGTTATGCTGAACAGGAAGAAGAATTGGTTGGTTGTGAAGAACCTGTGCCGGACCAAATGTGGAAGGGAAGAAAAGAAGATTATTCTTTTAGGCCGGAACCAGCGCAAGATGTGCCTGCTGTTGAACCGAAACCTGAAATTACTTTGACTGACGTGCTGGTGGCGCAAGCGGAAGCCGACGACCCGATGGAAGCGATAAAGACGGAAGCCGAAGGAGAACCAGATGGAGCAGACTGGAACAACTACGCCGGCTAAGGAAGTTGAAGTTGAAATCATTACATCTGACGGCGATGTTGCCTATAAGCCGAGTGTGACTGCGTTGGCGAAGAAGGCTGAGAAGGACGGAAATGTAGCACCTATGGTGTTGAATATGGAGTCCCAAGGAGCGTCTCAGCCTGAAATCGTCAATAAAGTTTTGGACGTTACTATAACGAACGAGTTACGGAAAGAGATGGCGGCGCCTTGTGTGGTTGCGGAGGCTAGTGGTTTTACCAAGAGCAATGCGGCGGCGATAGGTCAGAAGATGGTTGAGATGGCTTTGAACGGCAACTTAGGTGCGATAAGGGAGATTTTGAACCGGACCGAGGGCAAAGTTCCGAACGTGAACAAGTCTTCTTCGGTTAAAATGACTGGCACCTTGGCTGATTTGATGGCCAAAATTGA
>JAFVWA010000025.1 GCA_017501885.1 Clostridia bacterium
ATTATGAAAAAATATACTCACGAAAGCCTTAAACTAAATGCCCTTTTAGGAAAACAGGTTAAACTAACCTTTTTTGACGGCGACGTCGTTTTAGGAAAATTAGAAAAGGACGAATGGCATAAAGGTTGTTATCATATTAGTGGAACAAGACGTATAACTTTTTACAAATCACACATCACAAAAATTGAAGAAATAAATTAGGAGTAAAAACCATGAAAAATAAAGAAAAACAAATTGAAGAAATGGCTAAAATAATGCGTTTACATATATGTAAAGAAAAACCTTGCAAAATATGTGATTGTCACGGATTAGGAAATAAAGATTCCGAACTATATCATTGTGACTGTTATTATTACGCAGATACTCTTTACAATGCTGGCTATCGAAAAAGTTCAAAAAATAATATGAAAAAATACAAATTCTACGTTTTATTAGATTATGACGTTATAGAACAAAAATATTTGCTTGAAATATACGATTTTAGAGACGCATATTTTGACGTCAAGAGTTTTAAAACTTTTAGTGATTTAGTAAATCATTATCACGATAACCTATCTAAAATACTGCAAATGGATGAAGAAGATATTTTACAAATCACGTCAAATCGTTATTCAAGAAAATTCCAAGCAGATGATTACAAGAAATTAGATGAAAAAAGATTATTCAAGGGGGAAACAATATGACACACCACGTTAAAATAGCACCGATACATTATGAAGAAATTGCAAGCGGAAGAAAAAATTTTGAAATTAGATTTAATGACCGTAATTATAAAATAGGGGATATCGTAGCATTAGAAGAATTTTTAGACAAAGAAAAAATCCCTGCTTGCCCTGATAGATACTGTTGTGACGGTCATAAATATGATGAACGACAAGGCGACTATAACCCTTGTCCGTTGGGTAGAAAAAGTTGCCTTGAATATACAAAAGAGATTTATAGCGGTAAAAGTATTTACGTCAAAATAACCGATATATTCGATATATCAGACGTAATGACTAACTACGTTACATTTACTTTTAAGATTATCAATATAAAGGAGCGTAAATAATATGCCATTTCATAGAATTACATATACAGAACTTATCTGTGATAAATGCGGAAAGCAAGAAAGATTACTTATAGGTAATAGCAAACAAGCAAGGGAATACGGTTGGACGATATCCAAAGACTATAAAAAATGCTACTGTCCTGAATGCGCAATAAAAGTTCATTATCCATCAAGTTATAAGTGGAGAACACTTAAATAGGTGGATAACATTAGACACCGAACTACAGTTAAGTGGATAGCGCTATCCACCGACAACCCCAAAGCAACTTTATATAAGAAAACCGGAGCAGAACTGCTCCGGACTTTTTATTTTACCCATAATCTTTCGATATTTTGTTGTATTTTGTCAAGTCCGTGTTTTTAGTTAGGAAAAACTTAACCTCAAACCAACCCCAATCCAGACAAGATAACACAATAACGCTTGTTGTCAAGTATATATTAAAAAAACGATAGCAAATCAGGAAAGATAAGCTATTTTGCAATGAAATGCAGTAGCTTTAAATGCAAAATTTTTTTATATATCCTTGACCACTGCACGATATTGTGTTGAGTGTGTCCGTCAAGGGTTGTAAGCGGCTCCGCTTACAACAAAAAATTATAGGAGTATTGTTATGATTAGAA
>JAFVWA010000215.1 GCA_017501885.1 Clostridia bacterium
CGATTTTCCGATTAGGAATTCCGATTTTAGGTATTTGTTACGGCTGTCAGCTTTTAGCGCATCATCTTGGTGGCAAAGTGGTGGAAGCGCAAAGCGATTCTTCTCGAGAATATGGTAAAACACTCACTTATTTTGACACGACGTGTTCCATATTCCAAGGCGTAAAAGAACGCAGTATAACGTGGATGAGCCATGGTGATTATATGGCGGAAGTGCCTCAAGGTTTTTCACTTGTTGCAAAATCCGATAAATGTCCTAACGTTGCTATTGCCGATGAAAAGAGAAAACTTTACGGCGTGCAGTTCCATCCCGAAGTAAACCATACCGAATACGGAAAAGCGATTATTAAGAATTTTCTTTACAAGGTTTGCGGTGCGGTCGGCGATTGGAATATGGAAAGTTATGCTCGTATTGCCATAGAGAATATTCGGAAAAAAGTCGGCAAGGATGAAGTCTTGCTTGCACTTTCGGGTGGTGTAGATTCGTCTGTCTGTGCGGCGCTTTTTGCCGAAGCGGTTGGAAAACAGTTAACTTGCGTATTTGTTGATCACGGTTTGCTTCGTAAAAACGAAGGCGACGAAGTTGAAGAAGCGTTTAAGAAATGGGATATAAACCTAATCAGGGTGAATGCGGAAGAAAAATTTTTGACGGCACTCAAAGGCGTAACCGAGCCTGAAAGAAAACGCAAAATAATCGGCGAACAATTTATAAGAGTTTTTGAAGAAGAAGGAAAGAAAATCGGAAGCGTGGATTATTTGGCGCAGGGTACTATTTATCCTGATGTAATAGAATCGGGCAAGGGAGAGGCAGAAACAATAAAAAGCCACCATAACGTAGGTGGACTTCCGGACTTTGTGGATTTTAAGGAAATAATAGAACCGTTAAAAATGCTCTTTAAAGACGAAGTGCGTGCGCTCGGGCGAGAGCTTGGTCTTCCCGAATATTTGGTAGAGCGTCAACCGTTCCCAGGGCCAGGTCTTGGAATACGGATTATTGGAGAGATAACCAAAGAAAAGCTTGAACTATTGCGAGAGGCAGATTATATTTTCAGAGACGAAGTGGCGAAAGCAGGTATTGAAAAAAGCATGAATCAATATTTTGCTGCACTTACGAATATGCGTTCGGTCGGCGTTATGGGTGATGGTAGAAGTTATGATTATGCAATAGCTCTACGCTCGGTAACGACGGACGATTTTATGACGGCAGATTGGACGCGAATACCCTACGACGTTCTTGATAAGGTTTCAAGTAGGATTGTCAACGAAGTAAAAGGCGTAAATAGAGTATTATATGACATTACTTCCAAACCACCTGCAACGGTGGAATTTGAGTAAAGGAAAAGGTGTATTATGACGAAGTATATATTTGTTACTGGAGGCGTTGTCTCTGGACTGGGAAAAGGTATAACGGCAGCGTCGCTTGGCAGGCTTTTGAAGGCAAGAGGCTTAAAGGTTGCTGCTCAAAAGTTAGACCCTTATATCAATGTTGATCCTGGTACGATGAGCCCCTATCAACACGGTGAGGTATACGTTACCGAAGACGGAGCGGAAACCGATTTGGACTTAGGACATTATGAGCGTTTTATAGACGAGGATTTGAATAAATACTCAAATTTGACTACGGGTAAGGTGTATTGGAACGTTTTGAATAAAGAGCGTCGGGGCGAATATTTAGGCTCTACCGTTCAGGTTATACCACACGTTACGAATGAAATAAAGGAATTCGTTTACCGTGTCGGAAAACAAAC
>JAFVWA010000216.1 GCA_017501885.1 Clostridia bacterium
GATTTTTTCTTAATCACAAACCAAACAAGTGCAAATCCGCTATTTTTGCCACCACTAACAAAAAAAACCTGCAAGAATTATTGATTGTGTTTATTTAGCAAATTTCCAACTGCTTTTAATAAAAATGATAAAAATCAGCATAAAAAATGATAACGAGTTGTTATTGACTTTGCATAGTGTTTATGTTAATATTAAGTCAAATTAAAACCTTAAGAAAAGGAGCAAATAAAATGAGCAAATGTATTGTTTTTGATTTAGACGGAACTATAATCGATTCTTTCCCCGATATCTATGAAAGCCTAAATAAGGCGCTATCGCAAAGTGGCTTCCCTACCATTTCTTTCGAGAAATTCTTTGCTATCGCAGGTTATGGTCCTAGAAATCTTATCAAAGACTCTGTTGATGGTCCTATTGAACCTCATAAATACGAAGATACGGTTGCTCTTTATAACGATATTTACACTAATTGTGGTAGTCCAAAAACCGTTCTTTACGACGGCATGTTAGATGTTTTAGCAGAGTTAAGAAACAGAGGCTATAAACTTTTAGTTAGAACGAATAAAGCTCAAAAGACCACCGACGGCATTACCGACAGATTGCTCGTTGGAAAGGTTGATTTAATTTGGGGTAGCATTGATGGACGCGCTATTAAACCTTACGCTGAATCGGTTTTGCCTATGATTGAAATGTTTGGCGGTAAACCCGAAGATACATTTATGGTTGGCGATATGAAAGCTGATATTGATACAGCCAACAATGCGGGCATGAAATTTATCGGCTGTTTATGGGGCTACGGCAAAGAAGAAGACATGAGAGCTTCTGGCGCTACAGTTTTTGCGAAAAAACCTGAAGATTTACTTGATTTAATTAAATAGTTTTGAAGTCTTTCCACACACCCTTTTGGAGAAATTTTTCATACGAAAACAACAAAAAGGCTATCGATTGATAGCCCTTTTTTTTATTACAAAACAATAGTATTTTTATTACTATTAACTTGACCTTGTAGAGAGTTTTGGTATAATAAATACGTAACTATTCACTTAGGAGAAAGTGGTATGGGAAAAAACCGTGTAGTATATTCGGTGGTTTTTTCTTATAATACGGCTTATGCATTGACAAATACGCATAGTATATCTTATAATTAAATTACTAATATCACGAGTGGTTGAATTATGACGTTATCAGTTAAAGATTTAGTTAAAATTTACAAGACCAAAGGCGGTGTGGAAGTTCGCGCGCTAGACGGCGTTTCTATCGACTTTCCCGAAACGGGCATGGTCTTTTTGCTTGGACGAAGTGGTTCGGGTAAATCTACCCTACTAAACGTCGTTGGTGGGCTTGATACACCAACTGACGGTGAACTTATAGTCAATGGGAAAAGTAGCGCTGAATTTAGCGTTTCTGACTTTGACTCTTATAGAAATACATTCGTCGGTTTTGTTTTTCAAGAGTATAACATCTTAGAAGAATTTACCGTAGAACAAAATATCGCACTTGCGCTCCAACTTCAAAATAAAGTTGCCGAAAAGGAAGCAATCCGTGATATTTTAGAAAAGGTTGACCTTAGAGACGTTGAAAAGCGTAAACCAAGCACTTTATCTGGTGGACAACGCCAAAGAATAGCCATTGCGAGAGCGTTAATTAAGTCGCCTAAAATCATTATGGCTGACGAACC
>JAFVWA010000026.1 GCA_017501885.1 Clostridia bacterium
CAAAAAACAAGAAGAACAAAAAAAGACTGAAAAGAAAGTCTCAATTGGTGGTCAAGCAGTTTTAGAAGGCGTTATGATGCGCGGTAAGTCTTCAATGGCAACAGCTGTTAGAGATGCCGATGGTATCATAAGGCTTGAAGCTAAGAGGATAAACCCCACCGAAAAGAAAAATATTTTTTGGCGTCTTCCCATAATCAGGGGTGTCGTCTCTTTTGTTTCGTCACTTTTCGGCGGAATGAAGGTTTTAATGCGATCTGCTGAAGTTTATGGTGAAGAAGAACCGTCAAAACTTGAAAAGTGGCTTTCAGAAAAGTTTAAGGTTAACGTGTTTAGTATTATAAGTGGTCTTTCTGTTTTGTTGGGCGTGTTTTTGGCAATCTTTCTATTTATGTGGCTTCCGCAAACGGTAAGAGTTGGTTTAGAAAAACTTTTTGACAATTCATTTGGTTTGTGGGCAAAAAACTTTATTGAAGGTGGTCTAAAACTATTAATATTTATTCTATATATTTTGTTTTGCACGTGTATTAAAGACGTTAGAAGAACTTTTATGTATCACGGAGCTGAGCATAAAACCATTTCTTGCTTTGAAAAGGGGATGTGCTTAACAGTTGAAAATGCAAAGACTTGTAAAAGAGTTCACGATAGATGCGGAACGACTTTTATGGTCTTTGTAATGGTTATAAGTATTTTAACTTTTGCTGTGTTTGAAAGTATCGTAGGTGAAAGTGTTCAAGGAATACTTAGGGTAGGTTGTAAAATCTTACTTTTACCATTAGTTGCAGGACTATCGTATGAATTGCTAAAAGCCCTTGCAAAAACAAACTGTTGGGTTTTTTATCCATTAAAGGTCCCCGGCCTTTTGCTTCAAAGAATTACAACTAAAGAGCCAACTGACGATATGTTGGAAGTTGCAATAACGGCTTTTAATAAAGTTGTTGAAATGGATGCTGATCAAAGTATACCTGAATGTGAGTTCGTTCTTCCTGAGAAACGTAAAAATTTAACTGAAAGAATTAGTAAAATTCTTGCAGAAAATGGAATAACAGAAAGTGCGGAAGCAGAGTGGATTGTTTCGCTGACTTTAGATATAAAAAGAAGCGAAGTTTATACTGAAAATTTGGTTACTCCAAAATATATCGAAATGGTTGAACAAGTTGTTTCTCAAAGAATAACAGGTAAGCCATTATGGTATTGTGTCGGCGATACTGACTTTTATGGTTATAAAATTAAGGTTGACCAAAGGGTTTTAATCCCAAGACCTGAAACGGAAATTTTAGTTGCAAAGGCGTTGCCACTATTAAATCAAAATTCAAAAGTGTTAGATTTATGCACGGGTAGTGGAGCAATCGCAATAGCACTAAATAAAGAAAGTGGCGCTAATGTTACTGCGTCAGATATTAGTGAAGACGCACTTTATCTTGCAAACGAAAATGCAAAACTAAATGATGCAAACGTAAATTTTATTAGGAGTAATTTGTTTGAAAGTTTGCCACAAATCAGGTATGACGTTATAGTTTCTAACCCGCCTTATATAAGAACAAGCGATTTAGAAGGATTGCAAAGCGAAGTGAAAAACTTTGAGCCAATGCTTGCATTAGATGGTGGAAACGACGGTTTGTTTTTCTATAGAGAAATTTCTAAAAAATGTAGAGATTTCTTGAAAGAAAACGGTGTAATTATGTTAGAAATAGGCTATGACCAAGCTTATGATGTAATACAGTTGTTTAGTGATTTCACAAGTGTTGAAGTCATTAAAGATTATGATGGTAATGATAGAATTATAAAGGCGGTGCTTTAATGTTTAAGAAACTTGATAAGATGCTTGAACGCTTTGATAAACTTAATCAACTTGTTAGCGACAGCGAAGTTATCGCAAGAATGGACGAGTGGAAAGCATATAGTAAAGAACTTTCTGACATGACCGAAACTGTTGAAAAATATACCGAGTATAAAAAGGCAGTAAAGGAACAAGAAGACTTAAAAGAGATGATAACTCTTGAAAGTGATGCTGAAATGAAAGCATTGATGGAAGAAGAAGTATTTGC
>JAFVWA010000217.1 GCA_017501885.1 Clostridia bacterium
AAGTGCGAGTGGCAACAACAAAAATGCCGTTAAATTTGATGAAAATGCAATGTTTTCAACAAGCCCTGCCATTGAAGACGGCGCTTGATATCCTACGCCAAAACCTGTTGCAAATGGGTGAACCATTCCCAAACTAACGATTGACATATATCTAAAGAATATGAGTAGTGCGAGTGGGATAAAAAACAACATTGTTAAAAGGTTGATAAGGAATAATTTACCAAATCTACCCTTAAATATATCCCAAAACAACTCCCATCTATTAGACGGAAGTTTTGCCCTTGCGTAACCTTCAGATTTTTCTGAGCCAGCAACAAGCCTATTTATAAAACCACGATATCCGTTAGAAGCCATTGTCTTCTCCTAAATTTTGCTACCTATATAATATATTATTTTTAAATATTTTACAATTAAAATCGCGTACATACTTAAAAAAACTTTACTTTTTATTAAAGGTTTGTTAAACTATAACGGATAAATTAGATAGGAGTGACACTCTCAATGAAAAAATACAACGTAGCAGTAGTTGGCGCAACCGGTATGGTTGGCAACAAAATGATGGAAGTTTTAACTGAAAAACAATTACCCGTTGAAAATTATTATCTTTTTGCTTCAGCAAAATCTGCTGGTAAGAAAATCGATTTCATGGGCAAAGAACACACGGTTATCGAACTTAAAGAAGAAAACATAATCGGAAAGAATATCGATATCGCATTATTTTCTGCAGGTGGAGATACAAGTAAACAATTCGCACCTATTTTTGCTAAACACGGCATTTTAGTTATTGATAACTCAAGTGCTTGGAGACGTGACGAAAACGTTCCGTTGGTTGTTCCTGAATGTAACGCTAACGAGATTCTTAATCATAAAAATATTATTGCAAACCCCAACTGCTCTACTATTCAAGCAGTTGTTGCTCTTAAACCTTTACATGAAGCGTTTGGTATCAAGAGAATCATTTACTCTACTTACCAAGCTGTTTCAGGTGCAGGCGTTAGAGGATTTAACGACCTTAAAGGCGGTATTTGTGGCGAAGCTCCTCAAAAATTCCCCTACCCTATCTTTGGTAACTGTTTGCCTCACATTGACGTATTTATGGATAACGGCTACACCAAAGAAGAAGATAAGATGATTTTTGAAACCAAGAAAATTCTTGGCGACTGGAATATGAAAATTACCGCTACCTGCGTTCGCGTTCCCGTTTACTATGGTCATAGCGAATCAGTTAACGTTGAATTTGAAAAACCTTGCACTTTAGAACAAGTTAAAGAAGTTCTTTCTAAGGCTGAAGGCGTTGTTATTCAAGACGACGTTAAGAACAACGATTATCCTATGCCTATAACTGCTGAAAACAAAAACGAAGTTTTCGTTGGTAGAATTCGTATGGACGAAACAGTTCCTTCTGGCGTTAACCTTTGGGTTGTTGCAGATAACATCAGAAAGGGCGCTGCTACTAACGCTGTTCAAATTGCTGAAAAGGCTATTGAACTTGGCGCGGTTAAAAATCAATACAACGGTTAATTTAATTTTTTAATTGGAGTTAATATGAACAAGACTATTTTTAAGGGAACTTGCACGGCTATGATCACTCCGTTTACTGACGACGGAATCGACTACCCTGCTTTAGCTAAACAAATAGATTTCCAAATCGCCAACGGTATTGAAGCGCTATGCGTTTTGGGAACTACGGGAGAAGCTCCCACTATTACTGATTCTGAATATGAAACAATTGCTAAGTTTGCTTACGATAAAATCGCAGGCAGAGTTAAATATATTCTCGGAACAGGTAGCAATTGCACCAAAAAGGCTATTGAAAAAAGCCAGTTAGCGCAAAAAATCGGCGCTGATGGTCTTTTAGTTGTTACGCCCTACTACAATAAGTGCACGCAAAAAGGTCTTGTTAAGTATTATAACGACGTTTGTGACAATATTGATATTCCCGTGCTTTGCTATAACGTTCCTGCAAGAACAGGCGTTAATATTCTTCCACAAACAATGGCGGAAATTGCTGAACATAAAAACATCGGCGGTATAAAAGAAGCGTGCGGTAACATGGAGCAAATTTGCGAAACGGCAAGACTTATTCGTAACAAAACCGCTCTATATTCTGGCGACGATAACCTTAACCTTGCAATGCTTTCTATCGGTTCTATGGGACTTATCTCAGTTGCTTCCAACGTTGTTCCTAAGGAAGTTGGCGACGTTGCTAAACTCTATTTTGCTGGTAAAAACGAACAGGCTATCGCTTTGCAAGAAAGTTTACTTTCTCTTATCGATATTATGTTCTGCGAAGTTAACCCTATCCCTGTTAAAAAGGCTATTGAACTTTTGGGACTTGGAAACGGTATTGTTCGCGCTCCACTTACTGAACTTGAACCTCAGCATACTGCTGAAATGATTAAAATTCTTAAAGATTTCGGTCTTAAACTTATAAAGGAGTAATTATGGCTAATTTGCTTATTTGCGGTGCTTTAGGCAGAATGGGAAAGAAAGTTTACGATGCTTGTAAAGGCTCTTCTTTAACTCCCGTTTGCGGTATTGATAGATTTGAAGACTTATCTAACGCTAACTTCCCTATTTTTACTTCTTTTGATAGTGTTAAGGACAATATTGACGTGGTTATCGACTTTTCAGCACCCACTACTCTTCCTTCTATTTTAGAATTTTGCGAAAAAAATAACGTTCCCGCGGTTCTTTGCGCTACGGGATATTCTGAACAAGACGTTAAAATGGTCAATGATGCAAGCAAAAAGGTTGCTCTTTTCCGTTCGGCTAACATGTCTTTAGGCGTTAACGTTTTAGTTGACCTTGTTAAAAAGGCTTGCGCTGTTTTAGGACAAAACTTTGATATTGAGGTGATTGAAAAACACCACAATCAAAAGGTTGACTCTCCAAGTGGAACGGCGCTTATGCTCGCGGACGCTTGCAAAGAAGTTTTACCTGAAAAGTTCTACGTTTATGGTAGAGAAGGCTTAGTTGGTAAACGCAACCAAAACGAAATCGGTATTCATGCGATTCGCGGTGGAAACATCGTTGGTGAACACGACGTTATTTTTGCTGGCGAAAACGAAACCATTACACTCACCCACCACGCAGCTGACAGGGGTGTTTTTGCTAACGGCGCTATTAAAGCGGCTGAATTTATAATCGGAAAAAAGCCTGCTTTATACAACATGAACGACGTTATTAACGGTTAAAGATGCTTAAACAAAATCTTGAAAAAGTTTTTGAAAATATAAAAAACGGAAATAATTTTGGCGAACCTATCACCTTAGTCGGTGCAACTAAAATGGTGACTGCTGACGTTATAAACCAAAGCATTGAGTTTGGCTTAAAAGTTGTTGCTGAGAATAAAGTTTCTGAATTTAGAGAAAAATACGAACTTATTAAGGGCGCTTCCCACCATTTTATCGGGCATTTGCAAACCAACAAAGTTAAATACTTAGTTGGAAAAATCGACCTTATTCACTCGGTAGACAGCATTCATCTAGCAAAGGCTATTTCTGAACAAGCCGTTAAGAAAAACGTTGTTCAAGATATACTCGTTCAAATTAATATTGGACAAGAAGAGCAAAAAAGTGGTTTTGCACCTGACGAGACTTTTGATGCGGTTAAAGAACTTGAAAGTCTGCCAAACGTTAGAGTTCGTGGGCTTATGGCTATGCTCCCCTTATCAGATGATAAAACTTTGCTTAAAAATTTATGCTTGCAAATGCGAGAAAAGTTTGATAAACTAAAAGAAGAATATGAATACTTTGATTATCTTTCGGTTGGAATGAGCGCCGATTATGAAATCGCCATTCAAAACGGAAGTAATATGATAAGACTTGGTAGCACTATTTTTGGAAAAAGAAATTACGGAGGAACAATCTAATGGGATTGTTTGATTTATTCGGTAGAGAACAAAGGGTAAAAAATAATAATATGCAAAGAGAGTTTAGCGCACAGCAAACGCCCATTGAAGAAAGAAAGCAACCCTTAAGCGTTTTCACCCCTACTTCTTTTGAAGAAGTTGAAAAAATAATCAACCAACTAAAAAGCGGTAGAGCCGCTATGGTTTGCCTAAACAATCTTAAACCCGAAACTCAAATAAGGGTTTTGGATATGCTTTCAGGCGCTGTATACGCGCTTGACGGTGGCGTTTTAGAAATGAAAGACAGCACTTTCGTGTTCTCCCCTAACGGCGTTCAAGTTTTTTAATTCAAGATAATATTAAAGGCTCGTTGCAAAAAGCAACGAGCCTTTTTTGTTTTATTTTTTAAATAAGTAAACGTTGACCTTGTTGGTCATCGAAGTCAAAACGCTAAGTAGTAACCGTAGTATAACGAAGTCTATAAGTTTTTGTAAAAATGGTTAGAAACAAGTCCGTCTAAAACTATATAAAAGTTTTAGAAGCGAGCAGAACAAGGCTCGCGAAGCGTTTTGGATGAAATTGACCTTATTGGTCATTGAAGTCAAAACGCTAAGCAGTAACCGCAGTATAACGAAGTCTATAAGTTTTTGTAAAAATGGTTAGAAACAAGCGTGGATAGGCTCGAGAGCCAAAACAGACGAGATAGACCGTCTGGTCATCGAGATTGTTTTGGCGAATCAGTTAACGACGCCACGCGATGTTTATAATCATTTTTATGCCCATACGAGCCAACAGAATAAGTATCCAGCAAGAACGGCAACTAAGGTAAAGGGTATGCCTATCTTAAAGAAGTCGGAATTCTTTACTTCGTATCCTTCCTTTCTTAAAATACCTATGCCCACTACGTTTGCCGACGCGCCTACGGGGGTTATATTTCCACCGAGAGTTGCACCGCAAAGCAAACCAAAGTATAGTAAAATTTCTACGTTATACGATGCGCCAAGTCCTAATACAACGCCTTTGATAACAGGAAGCATAGTTGCTACGTATGGTATGTTATCAATAAATGCTGAAATCAATACTGAACCAAACACGATTAGAGTATATAATAAGAATATGTTTCCGCCCTTACCAATTTTTACGAAAAGCTGACTTATGTCGTTTATAATGCCAACCGTTTCTACTGCAAAGATTATGATAAACAAACTTACTAAGAACACTATTGTTTCGTAGTCTACTGAATTTTTAAGGAAAGTTCCAAATGTTTTGCCGAAACTTTCTTTTTCGCCTTGGGCTTTATTTTTCTTATTAAACTCGCCAACAATATAGTAAACGACACCAACAATTGCTACTGACATACAGATTATTCCGTTAGTTAATGCTGGCTTTTCAGGGATAAACGAGAATACTATAAGTAAAACTATTGTTAAAACAAGTAAAAGTGTTGGTATAATTGACGTTACTTCTACTTTTTGTGATTCTATTGAAATTCTTTTGTTACTCTTTCTAAACATGAAGAAAAGCACGGGAACAGTGGAAAGCATTCCGAGTTCTACCGCCCAAAATATTGATGGCTTGCCATCCATGAATAAGAAATCCATAAAACTCATGTTTGCGTAGCCACCGAGCATTATGCTTGTGGTGTCCCCAACCAACGTTGCAGCGCCTTGAAGGTTTGAAGATACTGCAATTGAGATAATTACGGGGATTGGTGAAACACCTGTCTTTTTTGCTATGGATAAACCTATTGGCGCCAACATTAAAACCGTTGCAACGTTATCAATAAATGCAGATATTACACCACTAAGAATTGATAAAAGCACCAACGTTATCATCGTGTTAGGGATAGCTGAAACAAGCTTGTCCGAAAGTTTATTTGGCATACCTGACTCTGAGAATAAACCAACCGTTATCATAATACCTAAAAGCATCAAAATAACGTTAAAGTCTATTGCCGTTAGCACGGATAAAAAGTCCACCCAACCAAATATTAATAACGCCCCTGCGGTAAGAACTGCTGAACACGCCGTTATATACATTTTGAGTTTTGGTAAACTTATTATCAAAACATAGGTTAAAATAAATACTATTAAAACAAAAATTTTCATAAGTTCCTTATAAATAAAAGACTTTTACCGTTATTATTAACGATAAAAGTCTTGTTAAAACTACTTTTGTAATTTTGTGTTGCCGGGTAAAACCGTATTGACGACAACACACACGCAAAAATTTGCGTTAACTACTCCCTTTTATATAACTATTGGCAAATTAGTTTCTTACTTCTAAAGCGTCGTAAGTTGCGTCAAGTGAAGCAATCTTTTCGTCGAAAAGTTTCTTTTCTTCGTCGGTTAAAGGAAGTTCAACAACCTTTTGGAAGCCAGAGCCACCAACCATGCAAGGAACACCCATGCAAAGGTCTTTAGCGCCGTATTCGCCGTTAAGAACGGTTGATAATGGTAAAATAGTGTTTGTATCTGCAACAAGTGCTTTGATGAGTTGAACGGTTGATGCTGCGATTGCATAGAAGGTTGCACCCTTAGCCTTAATAACCTTTGAACCTGCTGCTACCATGCCTTCGTAAATCTTAGCGAGTTCTGCATCGAGTTCTGCTTCGCTTACGCCCATAAATTTCTTGCAGTATTCTTTAACTGGGTAGCCACCGATAGTGCAAAGACTCCATGGAGCCATACAAGCGTCGCCGTGTTCACCAAATACGTAAGAGTTAACGTTGTGGGTATCTACTCCGCAGTAAGAAGCAACCGCTTGGCTTAATCTGTTAGAGTCTAAAAGTGTGCCCGTTCCGATAACTTGGTTAGCAGGAAGTCCTGTGCATTTCATAGTTACGTATGTTAAAACGTCAACAGGGTTAGAAACGATTACGTAAAGAGCTTCTGGAGCAATTTTTGCTACGTTAGGCATAACGCTCTTTAAGATACCGATGTTGATTTTAGCAAGGTCTAATCTGGTTTGACCAGGCTTTCTGCCTACGCCAAAGGTTACTACAACGATGTCTGAACCTGCAACGTCTTCATATTCGCCACTCCATACTTTAACTGATGGAATACATGCTGCGCATTGAGAAATATCAAGTGCTTCGCCTTCTGCCTTTTCCTTGTTGATGTCTACTAAAACGATTTCTGAGCAAACACCTTGTAATGCTAAACAATAAGCTACGGTTGCGCCTACGTTACCTGTTCCTAAAACTGCAATTTTTCTCTTCTTCTGAATCATTTGCCAATTCTCTCCTATTATAAAAATTAGATACCTATATAATACAACATCTTACTTTTTTTTGCAATAAAAAATTAAAGATTTTTTAATATTTTTTTTGCGATTTCATATATATCCCCTGCGCCAACGAAAACCACCTTTTTTACACCTTTTGTTTTATTTAGTAGTATTTCATGTAATTGCGCTGAAGTTTCAGCGCATATGACGTTTATTTTTATATTCTCACTTATTTTTTTAGCAAGAGTTTGGGCGTTTACTCCTTGATTTTCATTCTCCCTTGCAGGATACGTTTTATACACCATCAAGTTTTCCACTCTTGATAAAACGTCCACAAATTCATTTAACAATAATTTTGTTCGAGAATAAGTATGAGGCTGAAATATTAAAAGATACTTCTCTCCTTGTTCATTTAAAGCATGAACGGTTGCTTTTATTTCGTTAGGATGATGAGCATAGTCTGCTATAAAGTCTAACCCATTCCATGTCCCAAGCCTTTCCATTCGACGCTTAACGCCCTTAAAACTTTCTAACGAACTCTTTATCACCCGCCATGACACACCTTGCATATCACAAACGGCACAAGCGGAAAGTGCATTATAGACGTTATGATATCCCGATACGCATAAGTTTATTCTTGTTTTTGCTACCCCGTTTCTAAATACCGAAAAAGAATATCCTATGCCGTTATACTTTATCCTTTTTGCCATATAGACGGCGCTGCTATTTATCCCAAAAGTTACTGCATTTGAAAGATTTAATCGACTTGCATTTTTATCGTCAACGTTAACTATTGTAACTGACGATTTTATAAACTCATTAAATGTATTTATCAAGTCGGTTTCGCCGTCGTAACACTCTTTATGGTCGTTGTCTACGTTTAAAACGACTGCGTTATTTACGGGGATATCTAAAAAATTTTTGTTATACTCACATGCTTCACACAAGGCAATTTGACCTTTCCCATTAAAAAAGTTGCCAAACTGCAAACTTTCCCCACCTAAAAACACCTTAGGTGATTTTTTCCCGTCTATTAAACACTTGGCAATCATTGCGGTTGCCGTCGTTTTGCCGTGGCTTCCGCTAACTCCTATCCTGATGGGATAGCCGCTTACAATATGACCTAATACTTCACTTCGTTTAAAAATTGAAATGCCCATTTTTTTTGCATAAAGAAGTTCTGGATTGTCGTCTTTTACAGCCGAAGTGTATACAAAAACATCGGGAGAAAACTCTTGCACGTTTTTTTCTGAATGACCGTGATATACCTTTACGCCATATATCGACAAAGAGTTATCTACGTCAATATTTTCATCGCTTCCACCGACTATTTTACCTTGCAACGCATAATTTTTGGCAAGTCCACTCATTGACACACCAAGTATTCCACAAAAATATATTCTGCTAAAATTATTTAAAATATTTCCCATAGTCCAAAAATATGCAAAAAATGGCTATTTTTAGAACTTTTTTTCAAAAAATTACGTGTTTTTTTAAAAAAACTATTGAAAACCGCATTATGTTATGGTAAAATAATTGCAATATCATGATAAGGAAGGTTGCATTATGAAGATTTCTGACGTAAGGGTTCGCATCGTTAAAAAAGACGATAGCAAACTTAAGGCAGTTGCTTCTGTTACCTTCGATGACTGTTTTGTTGTGCACGACATTAAGGTTATTGAGGGAACTGAAAGCTGCTTTATTGCTATGCCCAGCAGAAAAACTGCTGACGGCGAATATAAAGACATTGCGCACCCCATCAAGACCGAAATGAGAGAAGAACTTATTAAAGTTATTCTTGCGGCTTATGAAGAAGAAAAGGCAAAACCACAAGAAGATTAGTCGACTACTTTTCTTAAAAAGCAAAAAGACCTTGCATTTGCAAGGTCTTTTGTTTTTTTCTTTATAACTTCTCAAGATTGCAATTAGAAGCCAAATTGTTTTTATTTTCTATTTTTGCGCGATCTTTTCTTGCTGCCACAATAACATATTGAATTAATATAGCCACTAAGGTCATAAACGCGACGGTAATATATAGTCCGAGCTTATAGTCACCCATTAAGTCAAAAAATAAATTCATAAAAGGCTCTCCTAAGGTGTTGCCCGCAGTATTAAGCGTTACTACTATCCCAAGTAGTTTGTTGTAAGAGCTTTGACCAAATAACCCAAGCGCGTATAATGGAAGCATTATCGTTGTTAAAGGTGTGCCAATTCCCACAATAAAAGCATATATAAATGCTAAAACCGTGCCCATAATCGAATTGTCAATAAAACACAAAATGGTCATTGCCATAACAGCGCAAACCATGCATATCGTTACACTAGTTCGCAAACCAAATCTATCAAAAATCTTCCCCGTTACAATTTTGAAAAATGCTAAGAAAAGCATGCTCGCTGTCAACGTCAAGGATATAATGTTTGCATCTAATCCCCTATCATACATCATAGGCGTATACATACTGGTCGCTCCCTGCAACAGCATGCCCGTTGCAAACACACAAAAACAAAATACGTAAAAATACGGCCTTTTTATAACAGTTTTGAAATCAATTCCTTCCCAATCATCTTTGCTAATTCGAGTTTTTATTTTTACAGGTTTGAAATTTGCTTCAATTTTCTTAGGTCTATTCTTAAAAAAAACTATCATTAACAAGGCGATTACTGCAACTATTGTAGCAACTATAAAATAGGACGTTTTATAACCCGTAGCAGACGCGTTTATTACGGGAGTAAGAATCTGCACGGCTACTGCCCCACCGACGCCGTTGGCACAAAGAATAACACCCATAATCGTGCCTTTATTTTCTTTACTCCAAACATTAACGACGTAGCCAACCATTGTGGTAGTAGTCCAACCAAAACCAACGCCTAATAGGATTCCACCTATGTATATTAAAACGAGGTTTGTTGCCATCGCATAACATATCAAGGCAAGAAAAATACTTATTAGACCTGTAACAATAAGTTTTTTTGCGCCAAATTTTTCTATTAGATACCCAAAGAAAACACTAAGAATAGCAGTAGTTAAATAGCGCAAACTATCGCCAATTGAAAATAGCGTGCGTTTTAACCCTAAATATTCCGTTTGAGGTTTAATATAGATGCTTTTTGCCGAGCTTGCAAAACCTAACACTAGCATTATCATTAAGAAACAAAGCCCTACAATAACCCACTTGTAGTCAAATTTTCTTTTGTCTTTTTGCATTAATTTATTACTCCAAAATTTATTACTCCAAATTTGCTTATTGCTTAACGATAATTATAGTCAAACAAAAAATAAAGTCAATATTTTCATATTGACTTTTCTTTTTTTAAGTAGGTAAACAAATATTTAATTTGTTTACCTAAAAATCTTATCCGCCGTTTGGCTTATAAAATCAAGCGATTCAAAGAGTTGGTTAGTTGTATCAAAATCGTTTTGGTAAACTTCTAAAAGAAGCGCTCCGTCAAACCCGACGTCGTTAAGCATTGTGAATAACTCTTTAAAATCGGTTACCCCTTTCCCAGGTAAACACATTTTGCCATTGCCGTCTATATCCGACAAATGAACGGTTACTATGTCGCTACCCATTTCTTTTATTAGGTCTTTACAATCTAAATTAGACTGTCTTGCTTGCTTTATATCAAGCGTGCCTTTAAGTCCGCTAACGCGTTTTCTTAGTTCGTTAAAAAATCCTACGTAGTTATAATACGCCCAATGCACGTTTTCATAAGCGAGCGTAACGCCGTATTGTTGACATAGGTCGATTATCTTTTGGGTATATAAACCAACCCTATCAAAATTGATAGTAATGGGCGTGCGCTTTACCCTTGCCACACCGTGAAAAGTGTAATACTTTGCGTCGATTTGCTTAGCGCATTGCAAAGTTCTTTCTAACAGCTTAAACGAGTCCGCCATCGCCCTATCGTTTAGACTATATAGCGTAGGCTCAAATTGAGTTGTTAGCGTATGTATTGAATGAACAGGCATATCGCCTTTGGCTTTTTTTAGTAATTTGCCAAACTTTTTGGTGTATTCAGAATAGCTTTCCAAAAACACCTCGCAAGTTGATACGCCTTTTTCACTCAAAAATTTTATGCCGTCTTCAGTATGATATCTACCAAATAACGACGCTGTTGATATTCCCGTTTGCATTAATTTTAGCCTTTATACCTTAATTTCTACTAAAAACAAATTCTCCGTCTATTGCTTTAATGGTTATAACCGATTTTTCGCCCAACTGACCGCGCAAAATCTCTTCACTTAAACGGTCTTCAATATTGCGTTGAATAACCCTTTTAAGCGGTCTTGCGCCGTAGTCGTTATCATAGCCTTTGGACGTTATTAAATCCATCGCGCTCTCGTCAATCAGTAATTCAATTTGCATAACTGCGAGACGTTTCTTTAAACCTTTAAGCATAAGTTCGGCAATTTCTGCAGTTTGGTCTTTGGTGAGTTTTTGGAATACGATTATATCGTCTATTCTGTTAAGGAACTCAGGACGGAATTTTTCCTTTAACGCATCCTGATAATTAGAACACATGTCGTCGTATTCTTGTTGTGGGTTACTGTTAAAGCCGAGAGTTGCCGTCTTGTGTGTTTGGGTTGCACCAACGTTAGACGTCATTATTATTATTGTGTTTTTGAAGTTTATAAGTCTACCCTTATTATCGGTAAGTCTTCCATCGTCAAGAATTTGTAAAAGTAAATTAAAAACGTCTGGGTGGGCTTTTTCTATCTCGTCGAATAAAACAACCGAGTAAGGCTTTCTTCTAACCTTTTCGGTGAGTTGACCTGCTTCGTCAAAGCCAACGTATCCGGGAGGCGCGCCTACCATTCTACTTACCGAGTGCTTTTCCATATATTCACTCATATCAAGACGAATGATATTATCTTCGCTACCAAACACCGCTTGTGCAAGCGCTTTGCAAAGTTCAGTTTTACCAACGCCCGTAGGACCTACGAAGATAAACGAGCCAACAGGTCTATTTGGGTCTTTTAAGCCTGCTCTCGCCCTTCTTATTGCGTCAGAAACGGCACGAACGGCTTGATCTTGCCCGATTACTCTTTGATGTAGAATGTCTTCTAAACCAAGCAATCTTTCGGCTTCCGTTTGAGTGAGTTTAACTACGGGAACACCCGTCCAGTTGCTGACTACTTTTGCAACGTCGTCAGCAGTTAAAGTAAGGGTTTCTGCGTTATCTTTTCTCTTGCTTGCAGATGCTCTTATTTGGTCTAATTGTTCGTTTACTATTTCTATTTCTTTATTAAGCCTTATTGCTCTATCTAAATCGTCTCTACGTTTTGCTTCGTTCTTTTGTGCTATAAGTTTATTAAGTTCTGCTTCTTTTTGCTTTGCTTCGGCAGGTGAATTATAACTGTCGAGCCTTACCCTTGAAGCCGCTTCGTCAATAACGTCTATGGCTTTATCTGGTAAGAATCTATCGTTAATATATCTATCAGATAGACTTACTGCGGCTATAATTGCTTCGTCGGGTATTACTACACCGTGATGTGATTCGTATTTGTCGCGAAGTCCTTTTAATATTTCAACCGTTTCTTCGGTGCTTGGCGCTTCAACGATTATTGGTTGGAATCTACGCTCTAACGCAGCGTCCTTTTCGATGTTTCTTCTATATTCGTCAAGCGTGGTTGCGCCTATCGTTTGCAATTCCCCACGCGATAACATCGGTTTTAATATGTTTGCAGCATCCATAGTGTTTTCACTTGAAGCACCTGCGCCAACTATCATGTGGATTTCGTCGATAAACAATATAATATTTCCGTTCTCTTTGACGGTGGTTATTACCTTTTTAAGCCTTTCTTCAAACTCGCCACGATATTTTGAGCCAGCCACCATACCTGCAAGGTCAAGTGAGAAAACTATTTTATCTGCCAATAGTTCTGGGACGTTGCCCTTTACGATTGCTTGGGCAAGACCTTCGACTACCGCGCTTTTGCCAACGCCCGGTTCACCAATTAAAACGGGGTTGTTTTTGGTTCTTCTTGATAAAACTTGTATTACCCTATCAATTTCTTGCTTTCTACCTATGACGGGATCTAACTTGCCGTCTTTGGCTTGCTTATTAAGGTTTGTGCCAAACTTAACCAAACCACCCAACTCATTGTCATCGTCTTCTTCATATTGCTCTACGTCTTCACCGTTTTGGTCAAAAGACATATCTTGAGAAGCCTGTTTATCCTTTTTCTTTTTATAAAAAATGCTGTCTTCTTGATCGTCGTAAAAAGATTTAGGCTCGTTTATTGGTGGGAAACCCGACTTTATTTGCTCTAAAATATCGTCGATATCTACTTGCATTGCCGTAAGTATGTTTTTAGCGGTATTCATATCTTCGTCCGCTAAAACGGCATAGAGTAAGTGTTCCGTTCCAACAAATCCTGAACGGACTTTTAGGGAAACTTGTATTGCAACGTCAAAGAGCCTTTTTGTTCTTGGCGTAAACATGTTTCCGGGAATTGCGTAGTTTGGATCTACCGTCCTTTTAAAATAGAAAAGATATCTATTTGGGTCAACCTGCGCTTCACGAAGTATTGAAGCTGCTCTACCGTCAGAAACGCTTAATAGACCGAACATTATGTGTTCGCTACCTATATATCTACAACCATATTTCTCTGCAAGTAAAATGGCGTTGTTTATTACTTCGTTAACGTTTCTTGAAAAAGCGTCGTGATACATTAGTCCTCCTTAAGTTTTAAAAGTTTATTTCTAACTACTTCCGCACGGTATAAATCTCTATCAACGGGCGAAAGTTGTTTGCCGTATTGCTTGCATAATACTGCAGGCCTAACGGCTACGATTAATTCGTCTATTTGGTCTATTTTATTTATCTCTATCATTCCGAGCATTGCGCCTAACTTTACTTGGGCTACGTGCGACAAAAACTCGTTATAATCAAGCAAAACGGCGTTTGTGAGTATTCCGTATGCTTTTCTTGCCACGTCCATAGTTTTAAGTTCTCTACGGACAAAAAGCCTTTCCATTTCTTCTCGTTCGGCTTGACAAATGGCTATAACGTATTCTTCTACAAGTCTTAAAATTTGGTATTCACTTACCCCCAAAGTAACTTCGTTACTTAGTTGATAGTAAAAACCTTCTGCCTTTGTGCCTTCCCCATATGCGCCACGAATAGTTAACCCCCTACGGGCAACTTCTTCTTCAAGTTCGGCTATCTTTCCGCTCTGAGTAAGCGCTGGCAAAAACAACATTACAGACGCTCTCATGCCCGTCCCTAAGTTTGTTGGACATGCCGTTAAATATCCCAAGCGTTCGTCATACGCTACGTTGAGATTCTTTGAAATAGCGTCGTCTATCTGTTCAATTTTTTTATAAGCGCGGTCAAGCGCTAAGCCTTTTACAAAACATTGTTCCCTTATAACATCTTCTTCATGAATCATTACCGAGATATTTTTATCCGCGTTAACAAGCGCTGCGCCAAACTCCCTATTCTCTATCAAAGAATTGCTTATAAGGTGGGTTTCACGCATTGCTTCTAAATCCATGTCAGATAGATTTTTAGTTAGATACAAGTTAAACGTGTCGCATTTTACTAACGCTCTATTAACTTGCTGGATAATCTCTCTCGCAACGTTTTCGTCTTTTATGCGGAAAGGATAATCAGTTAAATTCCTTGCGAGCCTTATTCTCGTCTTTACTACTATTCCTTCCAAAATTTCGGGGTGAATGGGTTTCATTACATTACCCCCCTTCTTTTTAATTCGTCTGTCACTTCGATGAGTTCGGCGTTTATTTGCGCCATTTGAATAAATTGACCGCTCAAACATGCCAACTCTTTTTCTTTTAAAAGCCTAATATACCTGTCGAATAATTGCTTATCTTCTCCGACAAGTTTTGGCTTTGCACCGTTATGAACGGACTTGCTTTGTATTTTAGTTAGGTTTGGCAGTAGTTCCTGCTCGAACGTTTGATAGCAATGGGGACAACCAAACAAGCCTGTCATCTTAAATTGTTCCCACGTGCAACCGCACTTTCTACACCTTTTTTGAATCATACAATTGTTGCCTTATATTTTTTCTGCTAATTGTTTAATAAATTCAGCCGTTTCTTCGCCTATTTCTTTGCTTCTTAAAGCAAATTCTACGTTTGCACGGATATATCCCATTTTGTCGCCAACGTCGTAGCGCTTGCCTTCAAAACTACTTGCTAAAAGTTGTTTGTTTTCAGCAAGTTCGTCTAAAACGTCCGTTAAGTATATTTCGTTATTTCTTGGCTTTAAGTTTTTAAGCATGCCCATAACTTCGCCCGACAAAACGTATCTACCGATAATCGCGTAGTTTGAAAGCGCTTCGCTAACCGATGGCTTTTCCACTATTCTATCAATGGTAATTACATCGTCTTTTTCATCCGCTATACCGATGTTGCCGTATTTACTTACTTCGTCACCAAAAACTTCCATTGTAGCGATTACGCTCTTACCCGTTGCTTCAAAAACTTCTACCAATCGTTTGATGCAAGGTTTTTCGTTTGCATCTGCATATAAAAGCTCATCGCCTAAAAGCAATGCAAAAGGCTCGTTTCCGATATACTTTTCGGCGCATAAAATTGCGCCTGCTAATCCGTTTGGCGTTTCTTGAACGGCAAATTGAACGTTGAATCTATGAGTATCCTTTGCTATTTGGTAAAGCGATTGCTTTCCGTCTTGCAAAAGTCTGTTTTCTAAGTCTAAGTTTTCTGCAAAGTGGTCTCTTATTACGTCAGAACCAGGACTTACCACTATTACTATATCTTCAATACCTACTGAGAGAAGTTCTTCGGCTATGTATTGAATAGTGGGTTTATCTAATACCGAAAGCATGGGCTTTGGCACCGCTTTTGTTATTGGTAAAAATCTCGTTCCTAATCCCGCCGCAGGGATAATGGCTTTTTTAACTTTCATGTTCACACTCTCACTTAAAATTCTTTTTTTCTATTTCCTTAATTTTTTCCACCCTTCTTACGTGCCTTTGGTCCCCGCTAAATTCTGTGTTTAGAAAGGCGTCTACTATCATGAGCATAAGTCCTGCTCCCACTACTCTTTCACCAAGAGCAAGAACGTTTGCGTCGTTGTGTAGTCGCGTCATCTTTGCTGAGAAAACGTCATGACAATGTCCGCAACGTATTCCCTTTACTTTGTTTGCAACTATGCTCATTCCGATACCTGTTCCGCAGATAAGAATACCAAAATCGTATTCGCCATTTGCTACAGCGTTTGAAACTTGCAAAGCATAATCGTTATAGTCAACTGATTCTGCCGTAAAGCAACCAAAATCCTTAAACTCTATTGCATTCTTTTGAAGATAGTCAACCAAAACGGGTTTTAAGTTTATTCCACCGTGGTCACAACCTATTGCTACTTTCATTTTACTCCCCCTTGTTGAGAATTTTGTTTAGTATTTCATTACACACGTCTTCTATCTCGTGTGAAGTTTTTATATATACTGATAAATCTTGTCCGTATGGATCAGATATATCTTTTAAACCTGTATACTCGCTGACCGAATACACACCTGGGAAACTTGATATCGCCCTTTTATGCTCGCTTGTCATACATAAAACAAGGTCGCTTTTTAGCAAACTTACAGGGGTAAGTTGCTTGGATTTAAAAGAATAACTTTTAAGTCCCATTTGCTTTAAGGCTAAGCTTGAATTTTTGCTTATCTTTTCCCCTTCGTTAGCACATAACCCTGCGCTACTTACCCTTACGTTCTTTATCCCTGCAAGTTTTAATTTGCTTTTTAGAATTATCTCTGCCATGGGACTTCTACACGTGTTTCCCGTGCAGACGAACATTATTCTCATCATTTTCATCCACAAGACTTCCTTAATCTATTCATTATTCCCATATATACGCCCTTTTCACTCGGCATAGATATGGCTATTATTATTTGCGCCTTAGTTTCCCCTTCTAATAGTTTATCGTATAAGTTATACGCTATTTGTTCGGGAGTTTCGCCAAGGTCTAATATGTTTTTACCGTCAAACGCTTTCGACACGGTGGTTCTACACATTATATAAGGAGTTTTTCCTGCGTTTTCATACTCGTTATATAACTCTATCGCCTTTTCAATTTGTTCTTCGGAAAAGAGCGCCGTTTCACATTTTGGACGATAATGGCGGTATTTTACACCCGGTGATTTTACTTTATCACCTTCTTTATGCTCGGCAATCAAGCACTCACCCGTGATGCTCTCTATCATTTCCTTTGTTATAAGTCCTGCGCGAAGTATTCTCGGCACACTTTCAGTAACGTCTAAAACGGTGCTTTCTATTCCCCCTGAGCATTTTCCGCCGTCTAATATAAGCGGTATTTTGCCATTTAAATCATTGTAAACGTGCATTGCTGTTACAGGGCTTGTATGCTTTGATATATTTGCACTTGGCGCAACTATTGGCATATCAACGGCTTTTAATAATTGCTGGCATCCTACGTGAGATGGCATTCTTACAGCCAAAGTATCTCCACCGCAAACGGCTTCACTACATACCACGCCTTTGCTTTTCATAACCAAAGTTAACGGCCCTGGCATAAAGGCTTTTATTAAATTGTTAACGTAGTCGTGTTCAACGTAAACGAGCGTATCCAAATTATAATCCTTGTGAACGTGGGCTATAAGTGGATTATCGGACGGTCTGCCCTTAACTTCAAATATCTTTTTTACCGCTTCGGGATTGGTTGCTACCGCGCCCAAGCCGTAAACAGTTTCAGTTGGCATTCCTATTAAACCGCCGTCTAACCAAATTTGCTTGGCTTTTTCCACGCTTTCTACGTTAACGGGTAAAATTTTCGTTTGCATTATTAAAATATCTCTTCGTCTACACTTGACACGCCTATATTAGCGTTGCCAAAATCAACGGGTTCTTCTGTTGGCATTGGCAAATCTTCATAAGGAACGTAGCCGTTGTTTGACTGTTCGTTATTCTGCCCTTCGGGTTCGTTGTTTTCTTCGTTAAGGTTAACGAACTTTGTGCATTCGCCCTTAAAGTAAAGTTTTACTAATCCTGTTGGACCTGCTCTATGCTTTTCAACTAAAATTTCTGCAACGTTAGGTATTACTTTTCCTTCTTGCAATTCCTTTTCGGTTGCCGACTTGTCGGGACGGTGAATAAACATAACTATATCTGCGTCTTGTTCGATTGCACCAGATTCACGAAGGTCGGAAAGTTGTGGTCTTCCCTTTCTTGTTTCTACTGCACGGTTAAGTTGTGAGAGTGCTAAAACGGGAACGTCTAATTCTTTTGCGAGAATCTTTAACGTTCTTGAAATTTCGGCTATCTCGTTTTGACGGCTATCGCTATTGCGAACTTTATCAGGCGTCATAAGACCTATGTAGTCGACCATAACTAAGTCTAAGCCAAATCTACTCTTAATTCTTCTGCACTTGCTCATCAATTCTCTTGGACGTATTACTGCTGAATCGTCTATGAAAATCTTAGCGTCGGCAAGTTGTTCTTTTGCCCTGTTTATTCTTATCCATTCGGACTTATTGAGAATACCCTTTTTAGCGTGTCCCATTGATACGTCTGCAACAGAACACATTATTCTTTCGGTTATTTGTTCTTTGCCCATTTCAAGAGAGAATACCGCGCAAGAGTAACCTTGTAACGCTACGTTTTCAACAATATTCATTGCAAAAGACGTTTTACCAACGGCTGGACGGGCTGCGATAATTACTAAATCGCTTCTATGAAGTCCGTTAGTTAAGTTATCTAAGCCGGTAAATCCCGTTTTTATACCTTTTAGACTCGATTTGTCTTTTGTAAGTTCGTCAAAAGTATTCAAAACGTCGGGAATTACCTTGCCTATTCTAACCATTTCGCTTGAATCGGAAACGGTTGAAATATCGTAAATGGTTTTTTCTGCAAAAGAAAGTGATGCGCCCCTATCATTACTGTTTTTACAGTTTTCGATGATGTCTGCACTTCCTACTATTAACTTTCTTAACAAACTGTCTCTCGTTACTATATCGAGATATGTTTGATAGTTTGCACTCGATGGCATAACGTTTGCAAGTTGGGTTAAGTATTCTATTCCACCAACGCTTGCTAATTGACCTTGTCTTTCCAAAGCGTCGCTTAAAGTAACCAAGTCCACAGGGTTATTATTTTTGATAATTTCAAGCATGGTTTCGAAAATTATTCTATGTGATTCAGAATAAAAATCATCTTCTTTTAAGTATGCCACTACTTCCACTTGGATTCTCGCATCTAAAAGCAAGCAACCGAGAAGTGATTGCTCTGCTTCTAAACTGTGGGGCATGCCTTCGGTTATTCTCTTTTTTGCCATTTGTATTTCTCCTGATTACAATTCTATAAACTCTTGTAAAACCTTTTCAAAAGTGCTAAACGCTGATTCAAACGGTTTTTTATCCGTTAGGTCTACGCCTGCTATTTTTAATAGTTCTACCGGACTATCGCTTCCGCCCGAAGATAAAAACTTAAAGTAATCGTCTACGGCGGGTTTACCCTCGGTCAATATCCTATCGGCTATCGCAAGCGCGCTTATTATGCCCGTTGCGTATTTATACACGTAAAACGCTCTGTAAAAATGTGGGATTCTCGCCCATTCGTATTTGATTTCTTTGTCGTGTTCTATTGCGCTTCCGTAATATTTTTTGTTTAGTTTTAGATAATGCTTAGATAGATTGTCCTTGGTTAGCGGAATACCCTTTTCTACCGTCTTGTGCGCAAAATGTTCAAATTCTGCAAACTGCGTTTGTCTAAACAAGGTCGTTCTAATCATTTCAAGTAGGTATGATAAGAGATATTTCTTTAATTTCTTATCGGTTGCCGTGCTTAAAAGATGCCTGCAAAGCAATACTTCGTTAACCGTGCTCGCTACTTCCGCTACGAAGATAGTATAGTCTGCTTTTGCGTAGGGCTGAGCCTTGTTTGAAAAATACGTGTGCATACTGTGTCCCATTTCGTGGGCTATTGTAAACACGTCGTGCGTGGTCTTTTGATAGTTTAATAAAACGTATGGGTGGGTTGTGTAAACGCCTGCACTATATGCACCGCTTCTCTTTCCGTCCTTTTCGTATACGTCTATCCACCTTTGTTTTCTCGCCGTTTGCAAAAGTTCTTGATATTCTTTGCCAAGCGGTGCTAAACCTTCAACGACTAAATCGTATGCTTTATCGTAGTCGAGTTTAATATCCGCATTCGCCACGGTTGGAACGTATATGTCATACATGTGCATTTTTTCTACGCCTAACGCTTTCTTCTTTTCTTGCATGTATTTATGCAAGGTAGGAAGCGCATCGTTTACCGTTTGCAAAAGATTTTCGTAAACCACTTCATTTACGTCTTCGTTAGATAATGCCATTTGCAATGCTGAATTGTATTTTCTTGCATTAGCAACAAATACGCCTTTTTTTACGTTGCCATAGTAGGTTGCTGATATGGTATTGATTAGCGAAACGTATGCTTTATAGTATTTTTTGAATGCCGATTTTCTAACCTGTTGGTCTTCGTCTTGCAATAATACGCTATATGTTCCGTGGGTTAAAGGAATCACGCCGTCCTTTGTTTTAACTTTGCCAAGTGGCAAATCGGCATTGTCGATTTTTGTAAATATGTCCTTAAACGAGCCGAATACTTCCGCACTCTTTGCAAGCAACTTTTCTTCATTGTCAGAAAGAACGTGCGCCTTGCTTTTTAAGACTGTTTTTAAATAGTAGTCATAATCTTTTAAGTCGGGATCATTGATATAGCTTTGCAAAATGCTTTCGGGCAATGCGGTGAGTTCAGGGCTTACGAAAGATACGCTTGCTGAAAACTTTGCGTATAATGAATTTACCTTAGAATTCATTGAGTCCGCAACGCTGTCTTTGGTGTTTTCATCGTGCTTCATCATTGCATACACGCCAAGTTTTTCTATAACCATGCTTGTTTCTTCCAACTGCTTTTGCAAGTTGAAGAAATTTTCTTTCTTATTTAATTTCCCCTTGTATTTTGAAAAGTCGAGCTTTTTTTCTATTTGAGAAAAGGTTTTGTTCCATTCTTCCTTGCTCGAAAATATATCTTCTGTTGCCCAAACGTATTTGTTGTCCAAAATATATTACCTCTTTTAATTTTTATTGCTATGGATAGGTGCAGGCATTCTGCCACCGCGATTTATAAAGTCTGCGCAACCGTAGGGGCTTACTTTCATTATAGGAGCGCTTCCTAATAGTCCGCCAAACTCTACTTCTTCCCCAACCGTTTTGCCCGGAACAGGTATTATACGAACGGCGGTGGTCTTGTTGTTTATCATACCGATTGCACATTCATCTGCGATTATTCCCGAAATGGTCGTTGCGGGCGTGTCGCCTGGGATTGCCACCATGTCGATTCCTACGCTACATACGGACGTCATTGCTTCTAATTTATTTAAGTCGATAGCGCCGTTTCTTGCAGCCTTAATCATTCCAATATCTTCACTTACGGGAATGAACGCACCCGAGAGTCCGCCCACTCTTGAACTTGCCATAACTCCGCCCTTTTTAACCGCGTCATTTAGCATCGCAAGACACGCGGTTGTGCCGTGGCAACCTACCGACTCTAAACCCATTTCTTCTAAAATATGGGCAACGCTATCGCCCATTACGGGTGTTGGCGCTAACGATAAGTCTACTATGCCAAATTCAGCATTGAGCCTTTTTGCCGCTTCGTTTGCGATAAGTTGACCTGCACGGGTTATCTTAAACGCCGTTTTCTTTATGGTTTCTGCAACTTCGTCTATTGAAGCGCCTTTAAGACTTTGTAACGCGTGGTGAACTACGCCCGGACCTGATACGCCGACGTTTATTACCGTCTCCCCTTCGCCTACGCCGTGGAATGCACCTGCCATGAATGGGTTATCTTCAACGGCATTACAAAATACTACGAGTTTTGCACTTCCTATTCCGTCGCTTTCCGCAGTTTTTGCCGCTGACTCTTTTATCACTTCGCCCATTAAACGAACGGCATCCATATTGATACCCGTTTTAGATGAGCCTACGTTTACCGAAGAACACATTCTTTGCGTGATAGAAAGCGCTTCTGGGATACTGTTTATAAAAGATTTTTCATAAGACGTCATACCCTTGTTTACAAGCGCAGAATATCCGCCTAAAAAGTCTACTCCACAAGTGAGCGCTGCTTTATCAAGCGCTTTTGCAAGCACGATTTCCTTTCCGCTAAAAGGTGCGGTTAAAAGGCTTGCCGGCGTTATTGATACTCTTTTATTTATAATCGGTATGCCGTATTCGGTGCCTAAGTCTTCTGCTACCTTTACGATTTTTTCGGCTTTGCTACAAATTCTGTCGTAGCAAATGTCTGCCGTTTTTTGAGCGTCTTCTCTTATACATGACAAAAGAGATATTCCCATGGTGATAGTGCGAACGTCAAAGTGTTCTTTTTCCACCATATCTATTGTTTCGATTATGTCTTGAAAGTTAATCATATTTGCCCTCAGATTTTGTGCATTGCATTGAATATGTCTTCGTGTTGAACGTGTATGGAAACACCTATTTCTTCGCCCACTTTGTTAAGCACGGAAATAAGTTCTTTTAAACTTAATTTACTGTCTTTTATATTGCAAAGCATTATCATGGTAAAATAGTCTTGAACTATGCTTTGGCTTATATCTTCGATATTTACCATATTTTCGGCAAGCGCCGTGGATACTTTTGCTATTATACCCGATTTGTCTTTACCTATTACGGTTACTATTGCTTTCATTGTCAGTCCTCCTGAGTTTGTTTGTCTTGTTTTTCTTCAATAATTTCGTATTCTACTAGCACGTTGCCTTGTGTTACGTATTCCACCATTGCACCTTCTGGAATCTCTGGGAATGGTAATTCGTAAAATACTAAAACACTCCTTTCGAAAGGCTTGTTCTTATATTTGTTCCACTCTATAAAGACAAGCGACTTGCAGTCTACTCCGTCCTTTTGAGTAAGATTTGCATCATATTCAAAAAATTTCCCCGAACATTTTTCCCTAAGCCCCGTTTTTACGTGCTTGCAAAGTTTATAAAACTTGTTTACCCTTTTGTATGGAATACTTAGGTATATAAACGATGCTATAACGAACAACGCTGTTGCGGGATACTGTATTCCCTTTATGACACTTACCGTTGGCGAACCATATGGTAACGTTAGATACCAAACGAAGGTTGCTACGCTTATTGCCAAGTATACTCCAAGTATTATGCCTAAGTATATCCACAAGGTTTTTTTACGCTGTTTTGAAACGCTTTGTAAAATCTCGTCTTTGAAATATTGTATCATTTAAGCCTCTTTATTTTTATAATCTACGCGAACGCTTTTAAGTCCTTGCTGAGTTATTTGTAAAAGTTCGTATCTATCAGAGTATTCTGCCATAACGTAGTTAGGGTTTTGTTTTACTCTAAAATACTTTGGTTGCTCTAATACCTGCTGATTAAAACCAACGTTTACCGACGATTGTTGAACAATCGGTTGTTGTGGCTGAGTGACAACGGGTTGTTGCTGAGTTATTGGTTGTTGCTGAGTTATTGGTTGTTGCTGAGTTATTGGTTGTTGATAAACCGCTTGCTCTACTTGTGGCGCAGGTTGGTTTAGTATTTGAACGGTCGACTTCTTCTCTTTCTTTTTATCAAGTCCCAAAATCTTTCTTGCGGTTAAAACGAGCGCCAAAATAATAGAACAAATAAAAACTAAAATAAAAACAATGAGCGCAAATCCACCTTCTTCAAATACTCCGCAAAAGAAAAGTATTGCGCCGATTATGGCAACGAGCAAGGCAAATTGTAAGTTAAATACGCAAAGAAGTTTATAAACGCCTTTGCATATTGTCGTTATAATTTTTCTAATCGTCCCTATAATCATGCTTTTTCTTACCCCATTAGTTTAAAGAGCCACGTGGTAAACCCTTTACATTTTATTGAAGACTGCGAAACTACGCCTTGAACTGCATTTATATTGCAACATCCGTCTTCGGTCGAATCTTCACTATATCTTCTGTTATCACCAAGATAAAATACTTGACCTTTCCCAACAGTCCACTCTGAAGGCATTCCCGCAGACGCGAACGTGCTATCTTGCTCTCTTATATAATCTTCTTTTAACTCTTTATATTCGGCTTGTCCACTAAATTTTACGTAAACTTTGCCACCGCTGAGTTTTACCGAGTCGCCTTCTAAAGCTATAACCCTTTTTATGATACTATACGTGCTTTTGTATTCTAAGTAAGTAACGTGTTCAGGGTTTTTCACCGTCAAAATATTTCCATTTACCGACCATTCAAAGTCCTTAAACTCGTTTGTTACTTTTAGTATTTGCTCACATGGATACTGAAGTTTAGATAAGTCATACTTGCCGTCTACCAAAACGACGCGTTGCTTTTTTACCGCCATCTTTTTAATTACGACTACGTCACCACGGTCCACGTCCGCATAACGGTTTACTACTACTCCGTCGCCTGAATGCAATGTGTTGAGCATAGAGTCACCTTCTACTTCAACAAAATAAAAGACCGTGGTAAAAAGAATGAAAAAGGTTAGGAACAAAGCGACTATTATCCCTAAGACAAGTGTGAATATTCTATTTCCCTTTGATGAACTTATTTGTCTTTCGTTAAGGCTATCAAAAACCTTAGTCATCGTTACCACCTTGTTCTATATCCTTATACGACTTTGCCATCTTATTAACTTGGTCAACCGATAAGAATATCGCTCTGCCACACTTTTTGCATTTTAATTTTATATCCGCGCCTAAGCGAACTACCGTCCATTCGGTTCCACCGCAAGCGTGATTCTTTTTGGAAACTATTGTTCCGCCTTCATGGTAAATCATTTTTACCCCGTTATACCCACAATAGGTTGTTTACAAGATACTCTTTGTCTGCATGAACTTCTAAAGCTTCGATGCTATCTATCGAACGGATAGACATACCCTCAGCCGTCTTAAAGTTGCTGATTGCAAATTTAAGGTTATGCCAAACTTCTCCGCCTGCTACGTTTGCCGTTGCCAAATACTCTCTCTTATATCCATAGTAGTCGGCTATTAGTTTTACAGTTATCTTTCCGCCTTGCTTTATATAAGCATCGACTAAAAGCATTCCGTCTTCTTGCGGACGGTATTTTTTCATTCCGATTCTAAACGTCAAAAGTCCGCTCGGACAAGTTATTCCCTTTATTCCCATTGCGCCAAGGCTTTCTACAACCTGGTCTTCTTTATTAACCGAAATACCACTCGGCTTTTTTAAATTTTTACCAGCGGGATAAAATGCACTCTTACTGTTTTGTTCTCTTGAAGAATAGATTATCTTACTTTTATGAGTTGGCAAAACTTCTTGCTCGCTAAACTTTCTCGCTAAAACGTTTGAACTTATTGAATATCCGTTTTTATACTCTGCCGTGGCAAAGAAAAACACCACGCCCGACTGATTGTATGGAAGATATTCAACAACGTATTCTTCCTCTTCCTTTTGAACTTGTAGTTCCTGCCATTGACGAAGGCTTGGATTATAATGTTCTTCTGCAACGAAAACCTTTACGTTCTTTAGTCCGTCTTTATATGGAGAAACTTCCAAACGGAATTGTTTACCTTGGTCTACGCACTTAATAGTAGGCACTTCGGGAATATGGTCAACTTTTTGCTTAATTAAACAATCCTTAAAAAATCCAACAAGTGTTTGATACGCGCTACTATCTACACCGTTTAATCCACCAACCGTATAGTGAATTACGTTTTTATACTTATCACTTATGCGTGAAAAGGTGTCGTGAGCACGGTCAAAGTCAAAACGAGCGTTGTTAGTTGAACTTGCTATAAAGGTTGGAACTTTTATTAAACTTGCATACGCTTGTGGTTCAATACCTGCTAAATAGTTAAGTTTAGCATCGTCAAATTGTTCGTCTACCTTGCCAAGAAATTTATAGTTACCTTTATACGCTTCCCAACCGGTATTAAGAACGAATGCCAAACAGTCGAATTTTTCAGAAGCCGTCATATGCCAAACTACTGTTGCTCCGTCACCTATACCTAAACCTGCTACCTTTTCCACGTAGTCGAGTGAGTTTAGATACTTTAAACCATATCTTGCCGTTACGCCCCATTCAAACCAACACGTTTTCGTTACTTCGCTATCTATCGACGTGCAAAGGTCTTGACTTGCATTCTTGTAATTTACGTAACTTAAACTTTGTGGATACTGAGTGAAGTTATTATTTATTCCGTCGTCGCCACCAACGTTAACTACAAATGCAACAAAGCCTTGCTTTGCTAAGGACATTGCAAGCGTTTCATCCGCACCGTCTGTAAACTGCTGAACTATAAACACGGCAGGCGCTTTTTCTTGCGTATTGGGTTTTGCAAGAACGGCGTAAATCTTTACCTGCCCGTCAGACGTCTGTCTTCCGTCTAATCGAAGCCTGTATAAAACTGTTTCGCCTTCTTTATATTCTCCTATTGTCTGGCATAATGGAACTTGTATTGGTTCTACCTTGCTCCATATTGACGATGGTGTGAGTATTTCTCCTGTCATGCTTTGCGTTTCTCCCTAAAAGATATTGCCCGTAATGAAAAGTATATAAACAAAAATACCTTTTATAGTTGATTTTTTAACGGGTTTGTTATATAATAAGTTCTACACTTTCAAAAAGCGACAACTTGCCTATTATATAATTATATAATATTATATACTACTTTATAATTTATCGCAAGGTATTTTTTGATTTTTTGGTTTATTTTTACAAAGGAGACTTATGATTTGTTCGTTTTCTAAAGATTTTTCAGCGTCTCGTGTTACAACAGTTGAAAATTCTTTTATAACCGAATATTTACCCACAGCGGGCGACAATGCCGTAAAGGTTTACCTTTACGGATTATTCCTTTGCAATCACCCAGAAAAAGACCTCTCCATTACTGATTTTTGTTCTAACCTAAACCTTAGCGAAGAAGTTGTTGTCGACTGCTTTAATTATTGGGAAGAATTTGGGCTTGTTAGCGTGCTTTCTCGTGACCCCCTTAACGTTAGTTATCTTCCCGTTGGGCAAACTTTTTCTAAACCGAGAAAATACAAGGCGGAAAAGTATTCAGAATTTACAAAAGGTCTTCAAGTTCTTCTACCCTCTCGCATGATTTCTACAAGCGAATACACCGAGTATTTTAACATCATGGAAACTTACGGCATTAAACCCGAAGCAATGCTTATGATTGTTAAATACTGCGTGGATAGAAAGGGTGAAGACATAAGTTATCGCTACGTTAGTAAAGTTGCAAAAGACTTTGGAAACCGCGAGATAAATACGGCTGAAAAGGTGGAAAAAGAACTCGCTTCTTACCTTTTAAGAACGGGCGAACTTTCAAAAATTTTATCTGCTCTTTCCTTAAAGCGTCAGCCTGACATCGAAGATCAAAAACTATTTAAAAAATGGACCAAAGAACTTAACTTTGAACCTGAAAATATCGTGTTTGTCGCAAGCAAAATGAAGAAAGGCAATATGGCTAAACTCGATGAGTTTTTGCTTAAACTCTACACTACTAAAAGCTTTTCTAAAGAAGAAATTGCAAGCCATATTGAAAGCAAAGAAAGAGTTTATGATCTCGCAATCAAAATCAATAAGGCGCTTGCCGTTTACGTTGACGTTCTGGATACGGAAATTGACACATACATAAACAAATGGCTTTCTTATGGTTTTACCGAGGACGCGCTTTTATACGTTGCAACTAACATGTTTATGGATGGTAAAAACACACTCCCTGAAATGGATGATTTTATCGAGTATTTAAGAAGTCGTGGATTTATTGATTTATCGAGTATTAACGACTATTTTGAAAGCCGTAAAAAGGCTGATGAATTTATCAAAAAGATGCTTGCGACAATGGGCGTTAATCGTCGTCCTACTCCGTGGGATAGAGAAAACCTTGCAATGTGGAAAAGTTGGAATTTTACTGAGGAAATGATACTTGAAGCAAGTAAACTTTCTTCGGGAAAATCTTCCCCTGTTGCATATGTTAACGGTATTCTTTCCAACTGGAAAAATAACGGAATATTCTCCCCCGATGCTATATCTGAAAAACCTGTTTCAAACGCTATTAACAGTCAAGAAGAATACAATAGAGAATACGCGAGAAGACGTAATATTGCGGTATCAAGAGCACAGAAAAACTCTGAAAAGGCAATGGCGATAGAAGGTGTTCCCGCCCTTCTTTCAAGGCTTAATTCTTTGGAAAAAGACCTTGCGTTTGCCGAGATTGCAAACGATTCTGAAAAACTTTTAATGCTTGAAAAAGAAAAAGCGGAAAAGACTAAAATCGTTGAAAAAATCCTTAAACAAAATGGCCTTTCATTAAGAGAATTATCCCCCGTTTACGCGTGCGCTAAGTGTAATGATACCGGCTACGTTGGAACTCATAGATGCGATTGTTTCGATAAAAAATAATGGATATAAAAACAAAAAAAACCTTTGCAAATTGCAAAGGTTTTTTCTTATGCTTTTTTGTTTATCTTTCTTCGATTTTCTTGTATTCTTTTCTGGTATTAGTAGAAACGTATGCAGGACGAATAATCTTGCCATTATTAAGAATTTCTTCGATTCTATGAGCTGCCCAACCAGCCATTCTTGCAACTGCAAACATTGGCGTAAATAATTCGGTAGGAAGTCCAAGCATACTGTATACGAAACCACTATAAAAGTCAACGTTAGCAGGAACAGGCTTAAAGGTTTTTCTCTTCTCCATAATAAGTTCTTGAGAAAGTTTTTCAACCGTTTCGTAAAACTTAAAGGTTTTTTGCATGCCTTTTTCTTTTGCAAGTTGTTCTACGAAACCCTTAAACACTTCTGCTCTTGGATCGGATACGGTATATACGGCGTGTCCCATACCGTAAATAAGACCTGCCTTGTCAAACGCTTCGCCTGCAAGAATTTTAGATAAATGATTTCTAATTTGCGTTTTATTATTCCAGTCTTTAACGTGCTTCTTAATATCCGCCATCATCTCGATAACTTTGATATTTGCACCGCCGTGACGTGGACCTTTTAATGAACAGAGCGCTGCGGTAATTGCTGAATACGTATCAGCCCCTGCACTCGTTACTACGTGAGTGGTAAAAGTTGAGTTGTTACCGCCACCGTGTTCTGCGTGAAGAATAAACGCGATATCTAATACCTTTGCTTCAAGTTCAGTAAACTTGCCGTCTGGACGAAGCATATGTAACACGTTTTCTGCTATAGAATACTCGGGCTTTGGCTTGTGTATAACTAAGCTTTTGTTTTCATTATAGTGCAAATGCGCGTTATATCCATATACTGCAAACATTGGCAATACTGAGATTAAAGTAAGGCATTGACGAAGAACGTTTTCAATAGAGTTATCCAAAGCATTATGGTCATAGCTATAAAACATCAAGATGCTTCTTGCCATGCTGTTCATAACGTCTTTACTTGGACTTTTCATTATTACGTCGCGCACGAAGTTCTTGGGAAGTTTTCTATAGCTTACCAATAATTCCTTAAATTCATCAAGTTGTTGTTTGGTGGGAAGTTTTCCAAAAAGCAAAAGATATGCCGTTTCTTCTAAGCCAGAACGAGCATTATCATCGTAACCACCGATAATCTTCTTTACGTCAATGCTACGATAGTAAAGTTCGCCAGGGATAGGCTCGCCGTTTTTCTTTGCTATTACGTCAGAAATATCCGTAAGACCTGTTATTACACCCGTTCCGTGATGGTCACGAAGACCGCGCATAACGTTGTTTGCCCTATACGTTTCTTCGGAAAATTTTGGAGTTCCCTTTATAATATTTGCTAAATCGTGCAATTCAATTAGGGTTGTTTGTTTGTTCATAATTTTCTAATTCCAATCTGTTTATTTTTCTTTTTTAATGACTATGTCACAGTTTATTATTAGTCTTCTATTCTAATGCAACCGTTAACTTTAACTACTTCTTCTAAGGATTCTAACTTATCAAGCGCTTTTTTAACAGAGTTTTCCATACATTCGTGTGTAGTAACTATAACTTGAGCCACGTCGTTTTCTGCGGCTACTTGAACAACTTCTTTAATACTA
>JAFVWA010000027.1 GCA_017501885.1 Clostridia bacterium
GTTCCTTTCATTCCATTTACTCCTTTCCACTTCTTATTATAACATACACAGTAAAAAAGTTCAATACAGTTCACGAACAAAACACAATTTTTTCCGATTGATAGGAATAAATAAATCGGATTTTTTATCGGGAATTTTCCCGATAAAAACGGAAGAAAATTTATTCTTCCGTTTAATCGGAATAACGGTTATTGTTTTACAGTATTCATTATGTAATCAACCGCCTTTTGTGCTTGTGCTCCTGCGGAAATCAATTCCCTTGTATTGTCTTTTAAGTGCGACAGCCAACCCCGAATATAATTCACATCATTATTCAGCGTGTCGGCGGTATCATATCCAAGTAAGAAGCATAGAAGCGAACTGCCCATCTGTGCAATAAGTTCTTCCTTTGAATATGTTTCATCTTCCCGAAAATCGTCTTTAATTCTGTTAAGGCGTTTCTTTCCGCCTGAACTATGGACTATTTCGTGCATAGCCACGCTGACAAAATGCTGATATTCTGGGAACTGACTTTCTTTCGGCAATACGATTTCATCTTCGGACGGCGAATAATACGCCTTGTCCGATTTTTTAATCTTAATCTTTACGCCCGAATTTTCCGAGTAAGCGGACAAAAAATCTTTTATGTCCGTATTCTCTCCGTGCTCGTATTCAATCAACTTGTCTTTCGGCGGAAGATTTTCAAAATCTCCGCTTTCAAACAAGCGATAGTATTTGAGATACGGCACTTGTTTTGTTTCGCCTGTTATTTCATCTTCAACCTCGTTGAAATTGAAATAAACGCAAAGATGACTTTTACTGCCTTTCTTCAAATTGACTTCGGGCATTTTCTTCTTGATGTCAAGATATTGGTTCCAAGTTAAGTAATACCCACTTTCCAAAAGCCACAAGTTAATTCCCGAATACGCTTTCTCGCTGATGTAAGACTTCGGCAAACCTAACCTTTGCCAAGGGCACAGCCAATTCGCCGTCTCGCCTTTCTCAATCATTGTTTCAACTCTTTCAATAAGTCTTTCCGTGATAATCTCATAAATATTCATTTCCTTTTTCCTTTCGTTTCATAATATTCAACCTACGGTGTTTTCGTGGTTATTATATTATACTGTCGCATTTTGTCAGTTATTCCGTCTAATCGGAAACAAAATCAAGCATAACAAAAATTTCAAAAACTCCGCCAACCTGATTTTTTCCGACTTTTTTCATCTTTGAGTTATGAAACGCTGATAACAAAAGTATAATATAATAAAGAAAAATCAAACTTCGTGTCAAACCTTGCCGTTTCAGCCAGAAAAAATTTTTTCTGGCACACAAGCAAAATTGGCTTCGCCACCACATCACAAGATGATGTTATTTTCATTGTTTGAAATACCCGATTAAAAATCGGCGGCTGCGGTTTGCCACTTCGTTGCAAAAAGGAGGTGATTTTCTTGGGAAGAAAATCACATTATATTTCTGCCGAACACTTGAAGTTGTCCGATAAACAGTTTTTGAACGCTCTCCGATGTAGCGGTTATGCTACGAAAGAACAAGCGTTGCATTATCTTTCGTCAAATAACCGCTTAAAAAACTATGTTTTGGAGAAAGTTTTAGATAAATGTTCGGTAGTGATTGACGGCAAAA
>JAFVWA010000218.1 GCA_017501885.1 Clostridia bacterium
AATTAAAATAAACTAAAAGAATATCATAGGTGGAGGAGGTCGGCAGATATGAAAGGTGAAACAATGAAAAAGTTAAACATAATAGAATTAGAATTTAATAACCAAGACGAAAGAACCGCATTTATGAACGCACAAACTAACAATATTAAACATTATGCCGGGTATGTAAAAACAGGAGCAGACGGAAAAGAAAAATACATATTGAAATATATACCTAAAAACTAATAATAAAATTTTTAAACATTATTTAAAATATTTGATACAATTAAAGAATAAAGGAGGTAAACAATGAAATATTTAGAGGACGAATTAGAATTAATGGACTGATTAGATTACTACGAAAACAGACAAATTTTGGCCGAGTGATTAAACGAGGAGGCGGAATTAGACGAAATAGCGGAGTTAGTTGAATTAGTAAATAAATCATTACTTTATAGAAAACAGAAAAACAAAAAATAAATAACTAAAAATGGCGGTGCACGCGTCCCGGGGAGTAGGGTTGAGGCCCGAGGGTGGAGACGCAAGAAAGGAATAGATATGATTAAAATAGGAAATAAAAATAATCAAGATAATGTAATGGAATTAGACGTTGAGGAAGTTAAAAAATTACAAGTTAAAAAAGAAAAAACAGCAAATGATAAAAACAAATTTCAAGATTTAATTAATGCTAATAAAACATTTAAAACATTATTTATAAGCCCTAATAGTTTCGTTATGGCTACTGATAAAAGCGTTATGATTAATCTATTTGGCCTAAAATTCTTTGTACCCCAAAGTATGGCTAAATTGAACGAAAAAGGTAGCAAGGGTAAAACTTACAGCAGCATTACAATTAATAGAGAATGAACTTATAAAGTATGAGAAAGTAAAAAAGTATCAAAAGGTGTTTACGAAAATTTCAACGAACAAGAAGTATCTGGCGACGAGATAATACAATTCTATTACGACAATTTAAAACAAGATAAATAATAAGTGGGTGGTTGGGCGGGACTAAGCGAGGCGGGACTTGTTATTGGGGTGTAGGCGTGGCATTTGTGCGGGCGCCGAGGGCGGAAACAATAACAGAAAGGAAACAAATATGGCATATTGAAGTTATAATGATACAAAAGTAATATTAACAATACCAACAAAGAGAATATTACCAAAAGAAAGAACTATAAAATGATACTTAGATAAAATTAATGATTATTTTGATATAAATTTAAACAAATGATTTTATAACTTAAATGGAGAACTAAATGAAAGTGCCGAGTTAGAAATGATAATGAATATTATTAAGGCATATATTATTTACAGATTAGAAGTAGGTAATTTATGGTGTGATATAACTAATAATAAAATATATATTAGACAATTATAAGGAATACAATGAAAAAGAAAATTAGCAAGAAAGAACAAGAATATATAAATAGAATGGTTTTAATAGGTAAAAATGTAGCGTTAGCAACTGAAATAAGACGTTTATTAGACGAATTATCGTTAGAATGTCAAAATACAAAATTAAAGGGTTTTCTTTATATGGTAAACGAACATATAGACAATCGACGTTATTATGAATGTAAATTTTGTAAGGAGAAAGATAATGATTAAGAATATATACGATAAAAAGAACAAAGAATATTGACATAAATATTATTGTGATAATTGTTTTGCAAATATAGTTTATGGAGAAATTTTAAGAAGCGAAAAAGCGTTAAAAGAATATAAATTTGATTTATGTGCTACTTGTTATAGAGAATTTGAGGAGGCAGATAATGAATAGTTGATATAAATTAATTATTGAGTGCCCCGAATGTAGAATGAGCGTTAATTATTGCGCTAAATGTAAATTACTTATGAAAAGACATATCAAAAGAAAGGTGAAGTAATGAGTTATAGATTTGAGAATAATATGTTGATAATAAATGATAATCTAATTGAAAATTTTGAAACGCAAAAAACGTTTACAAAAAACAATTTCCGTAATCGTTGCGCCCAATCGTTTTTATTGATTATCGAGCAAGATAAGGTATATAAATTAGATAATTTATCTGAGGCGTTAATACCGGGAGATAGAAGCATTATCTATCATAATAAGGCCTGAGATATATTTAGACTTGAAAGACAATTTAGTAAAGAAATTATTTTCGTTAAATTATTTAGAAAGTCGCCAAGAGGAGAAGCAGCGTATAAGGTTTTTACTGATTTTCTAAATGTTGAAATTAAAGAAAATAAAGACGAATAAAAATTATGATTTGAGTAGAACATATGTTATAGATTTCGAAACTACTACCGCCGACACAGAATATTTTAGAAAGCATAAAACCGGTACGATTACTTGTTGAATGGCTAAGAATTTAACGAATACAGATAAAAAATACGGGTTAACAATGGTTGATTTAGAAAATTGATTTATTGAATTAGCCAAAGACAAAGAACCAATATCAATTAGATTTTACGCCCACAATTTAGGTAAATTTGACGGTTATATAATACTATCGTGAGCCGTTGAAAACTGGTCTTGTAATTTAAACAATACTAAAAACAAATTTACATTTTCATACGAAAAAGGAGTAGGAAGCAAGATATTAAAACTAACTATTAAATATCAAAAATTAACCGTTGTTTTTGTTGATAGTTATAAATTAATTAATTATTCCGTTGGTTATTTAGGTAAATTATTTAATTTTCCAAAAGGTGAGGTTGATTACAAGCAAGAACCGGTTGATAAATGAGAACAATTACCTTTGATATATCGTGAGTATTTGGAACGAGACGTTGATATAGTTATTAAAGCGTTATTACAGTTTGATAAAGCCCTTGGAGATTATGAAGGTATTGACTGAAAAAATTGTTTAACTATTTCGGCATTATCAAGACAATTTATCGAGAGCGTTGATATTAATAAAGATTTTAAAATAAGTTTTGAAAGTCAAAAAATAGCTAAACAGTTTTATCGTGGTGGTTTAACTTCATATAATAAAAATTATTGATTTAAAAAAACAGAAAACATAAGTGCTAAAATGATAGACGCCAAAAGTCATTACCCGTCGGTTATGAAATTAAACGAACTACCGGCCGGAGAACCGGAACCGATAACCGAGGAGGAAATAGACGATTATAAAATTGTATTTGTTAAGGTCGTCGGGCATATTAAAAAATGTAAAACTGGTTGGGGAACAATCAATAAAACTTCTGATTTCCATAATTATATTTTTGAGGACAACCAAGATTTCATATTTGTTGGTCTAATACAAGAATGAGAAATACAGAAACATTTTTACGAGTTTAGCAAGTGAGAATATGCTGAGATTTGAGGTTTTACTGAAACACAAAACTTGTTAAATGAAGTTATTGATAAATTCTATTATCTAAAAGAAAATTCTGATACTAAAATGGTTTGAAAATTGTTATTAAATTCTTTGTATGGTAGTTGTGGTATGAAAGCTAATTACCCTGATACATATTTTGTTAATGAAAATGAAATACCAAATTTAAAACAAATTTCAACTAATAAAAAATATTATTACCGTTATAGTATCAAAGCAAGACAGTTTTTCAAAGGTCTAACTGAAATTGAATGTGATTATGATTTGTTAAATTCTGATAAATGTTGAAATATTTGAATTGCGGCGTCAATTACTTCATACGGTCGTTATGAACTACTAAGACATATCGCGTACAAACCTGATAGCGTCCTTTATTGTGATACTGATAGTATGTTGATTTTAAATGATTTTCCGCTTGAAAAAGTTAAATTAGGTAAAGAACTTGGTTGTTGAGAAGTTGAAAAAGAAAATATTAATACTATTTATATACAAGGGGCTAAAAGGTATGTTGTCGGTCAAGATAACGAAGTTTTAAAAACTGGTTTTGCCGGAGTTTCTGATATAAAACACAGTAAAGAATTTGAAAATATGTATAATTTGTTAAATGAAAATATAGTTGAGGAAGCCCAATTAAGAACAATAATTGATAAAGAATATAATTGATTTCCAATACTAATTCCGATTAATTATAAAAATACTAAGTTAATAAAATGAAAGGAATTCAATGAAAAAGAAAAAGAAAACGTTTAAGGTTTTAGATTTATGAGACGCAGGAAATGATATTAATAATGATTGAAATGAAAGAGTAAGTATACAATTTAAAAATGACGCAAAAGAATATACAAGAGCGTTAAAAGCCGGTATCAATTTCTTAGATAAACGTATATCAAGAGCACAAGGTACAAGAGGTGATATTGAGGACTTTGAGAAAATATATAAAGATATAAAAGGTACAAAAATTAGTGAGGCTAATTGAGAAAAAGCAAACGCTTTAACTAATAAATGACGTAATTTTGTTAGTAATGATATAAGTGAGCTTTTCGGTGAGAATATTAGGAGGGCGTCAGTCAACACGGCCAAAGGTAGAACTTATGTTAATATAAGTAATAGTGTTTATACAAGAACAGGTAATTATAAAAAAAGAAAAAGACAAGGTAGAACAAGCCACGAAAGAATAGCAAGTCATAACGAAAAAGTAGCTGCTTGAAAATTATATAAAACATTAGTTGAAAATGGTGAGGACGTTGATTTAAAAACAGGAATTGCTGATTTTGTTAGCCCGTATATATTGGCCTTAGTTAGTATTTACGAAAATATGGCCGGGCATAGATTAAATATCATTACCGATATTGAGGAAGTTGACACTGGGGAAACATACCGCGCGGTTAGTTTTAGGTTTAACCCAAAAATATTAAAATCATTAAGAACAATAGCAGAAAAAATTGAAAAAGAAAAAGATACCCAAATTAAGGTATATACCAACAAATATGAAAATTTTAGAAAACTACCAAAGAAATAATTAAAGGCGGAAGCCGTCTTTTTTTTCTAAGGCAAATGCTAAGTCGTCAACAAATAAAATTGTTTCCTCTTTGGCTAAAATTGAAGTATATAAAATTTGAGTATTTTTCATTGCTTGTGATAATTTAGCATAAGGTCAGTCCTCATTGTTTGTAATATTAATTAGTCCTTTATTTCTCAATGTTAATAAATGAGGTGCGTAATTTTTATCAACGATTATTTCTTTTTCTTTATCTCAATGCGCTACTCAAACTCCGTTGATTTCCCCGAAAACAAGTTTAACGTCCTCCATATGAAAGGCAAATTTTCAATCGATTTTTTCCATTACGTCAGGTGATAATTTTTTACAATCGGCGTTGTCGTAAGATTTATAACCACGGTCATAGTATTTACCCATTACTTCCATTTTTCTACCTAATGCTTTTCATATTGTCGGTTTAGCATTGTTGGTAAAACGGCTGTCGTCTAAGTCAATGAAAAATGCTTTGTCGGCAAAGTCCTTATCATTAGGTAATAAAGGTACTACTCAATCGCCTTCAAAGTCGTCGGGAACTAATATCTCTATTCCTAATTCTATTAGAAGGTCAGCGGCTACGTCGTCCCGGTTTCCTACTATCGTTGTATAAACGTCTTGGCGAGTACGCAAAATTGAAGTCCATAAAGTTAAAAACTTTTCTGCGTTTAGGGAATTACCTATCTGGTTATATTCGTCAACATAAACATATTTAACATTATCAAAGTTTGCTGAACGTCAACTATCTACCCCGTTTAAGGCTCCACAAAAGCCGACTATTTCCGTTTTAGCGTATGTTGTTTTCTGCTCCTTTGTTTTCTTTTCTATTCATTCTTTTTTCGCTACCCTATATATTGTTGTTTCACTCATTCAAAATTGAGTACCGTAGTTTGCGTTAAATGATTTAGCATACGCCTTTAATTCTTTTTCAGTATTACGAACAAAAAATAACTGATTTTTTCCGTCTGTTTTTTGTAAGTCATTTAATAAGGTCCCAGTTGTTTTACCAATGTCCCTACCTCCATTAATGATAGTAATACCGCCTGGCTTTTGTAAGCCACATTCTCTATACTCCTCAATATTAAAATATTCTCTTGGTTTTTTAGGTATTGAATAATTCATTAGCTCCCTCGATTTCTTGTAATTTTGTTTTAGATACAATAATTACTCCTTGATTTAACAAGGTTCATATTAATTCTCTAATTAATGGTGAAAGTGTAGCGGAATATTTAAAAGTAAATGAAGGTTTTAAAGTATCTGGTAATCTTAATGTAAATATTTGAGGTTTAGTATTAGAACCAATTTCTCTTATCTTTAAAGGACTTTCATAAGTGTTAGTTTCATAACCATATAAGTTATATCAACTTTGGTTTACGTCAAGTTCTATTCCGTCTAAAAACCCAATAGTAGTAATTCAATCATAACTTGAAGTAATTTCTCCTCCTGTTCTTAATTTTGATAATAAACAAACATAAGATAAAAACGCCGCACTGTTTGTTGTATTTTGAACGACTGTTGAGTTTCTTAGGTCGGTAAAAAACGCTTTTCTTTCTAAGAAGTTAGTAGCAAATTGTAAACCTGCTCCAATAGTATTGTTAATAAGGCCTCCAAATACTCCTGCTACATTAGCGCTACCTGTTCTGGTTCCTGTTGTTGTAATATTACGGGTATGTGCTCCAACGTTTTTAGTTGTAATAGCTGTTGTATTTAATGACGCTCTTTGTGTGTCGTCATACCCCCAATTAACGTTTGAACTTTTTGAACTTGTTGCTGACGAAGTCCCCGCCACTCCTCTCATTGCGGGCGTTCAAGTTCTATTAGCGGTATTATTAACAGTTTCTCCTAAACGATAACGACTACCTCATTTTATGGTATCTCTATCAGTTGATATTCTTTTTACTGTATTAACTGCGCTGTTATC
>JAFVWA010000219.1 GCA_017501885.1 Clostridia bacterium
ACTTCATCGTTTTCTTCTTTTATAAATCGTATATCACTTCCAAACCAGTCCATTAAGTCGTTATAAAGATAGGTTTTTGCCTTAAAAGTTACTTTTTCACTTTTCCCACTAAACATATAGATATGTTCTGCCATATGTTTTCCTAGCGGTAAGCCATATTTAATTTCCGGGATTTCACTTTGTTGTTTACGTACGCTGTTTTCAACAGTTTCAATATTTTTAAGCCTATCAATTCTAAAGTGCGCAACGTTGTTAAACTTGTCGATGTTGCCAATAAGGTAATACTTGCCGTTTGCAACAACGAGTTGATAGGGATTTACAACGTACTCTTTCAACGTGCCGTTATCCCACTTTCTTTCGTGCAGTTTTTTATCCTTTTCAAAAGAGCAAACGTTAAATTTTACCTTTTGGTTTTTCTGTATCGCATCTTCCAATATTTCCACGTTTAATAGCACGTCTTTGTTTTTATATTGATTGTTGGGTAAATAGATAGCGTGTTTAACTTTTTCGCGGAAGTAAATATTAGATTGATTTTTAAGCTTTTCAATTATATCTTTGGCAAGGTCGTTAGAGAGTAGGTTGGAAAAGAGTAGACTATCGATAAGCAGTCTTAATTCTGTGTCATCGAATTCATGCTCCAAATACCAATCGGTTAAAATTTCTTCTTCGCCGGTTTTATTTACCCTTGTTACCTTTTTGTACTCCAAATTGTACCCCATATTCAAAAGGTTGTCAAGGGTGCGCCTAATCGCTTTACGGTCAACAACAACGTCATACTTGCTTTCAAGCAAGTGTTTTATATCCACAACTTTAAGCGTATGACTTACGTCACTATAAGTTCTTAATATTTCCAATATTTGTAATGGGAGTAGATTTTTAGGAGTATCGCTCATTTTTCTTTTCTCCTTTATGAATATATTATACACTATGTACTTATACATTACAATACCCAATGTGACAAAAAAGTCGCATCGCATTGTATATCATTTAATTATTAAATAACAAGGAGATATATATGAAGAATTATTATCTAACCGAAAAAGGGGAACTTTGTAGAGAGAAGGTTAAAGGTATTTATCAAATACCTGCAGGTGTTAGGGAAATAGAAAGTAGGTGCTTTTATTTTGAAAAAGAAATGGAAGGCGTCATAATACCAAACGGCTTGGAAAGAATAGGGAGAAACGCTTTCGTGGGTGCTTCCATACATGGCACGATAGAATTGCCATCCACTATTAAAGAAATAGGAGAAGGCGCTTTTGCCGAAAACGAGTATATTACACATTTTACAATTCCAGGTAGCGTAAGAAACGTGCGTCGATTCTTATTTTGTGGATGTGAACAATTAGAAACCATAATTCTTGAAGAAGGTGTTGAAGAAATAGAAGATTTTGCATTTGAGGGAACAACTAATTTGCGCCACCTTTTTCTTCCTAAAAGTATAAAAAAGATTAGTCAAAAAGCCTTTCCTAAGCGTACTGAATTTTATATTTTATATGCTGGTACTAAAGAAGAATGGGATAATGTAATTTTATACGGGCAACCAAGGGAAATGATCGTAAGATACCAGGTGTTATTTAATAGATATCCTTTGCGAAAAAAGCCTAAAAATGATTATGAGGGAGTAGGGAGAAGTTGTGAAGAAAGGGAAATTGTTGATGGAAAGTTAAAAAAGATGAATAGAAATTTTCCCCAAATAGTACCAAATGGAACGATCAAGATAGAAGATGATTTTTATTATACAACGGATTTAACGGAAATAATACTTCCTAAAGGACTCAAGGAAATAGGAGACGCTTGCTTTGTAGGATATATGGGCAAAACAATAGAATTACCTGAAAGCGTGGAAAAAATAGGTGATTGTGCTTTTGAGTTTTGTCAAAACCTTGAAGAGATAACAATTCCAAGTGGGGTGAAGGTGTTAGAAACCTGTATATTTAATAATTGTAGGAAACTACAAAGGCTAAATCTACAAGAGGGATTAGAAGAAATAAAAATGTGGGTTATTAAGAATACGTCTATAGAAGAAATAACATTGCCTAATTCATTAAAAACAATGAGCTAT
>JAFVWA010000220.1 GCA_017501885.1 Clostridia bacterium
AAGATGATGAGTTGATATGGAAACCGTCTATTAAAGAACTTTTTGATGGAGAAGTAAAGAGCGATGAAGAATTAGAAGAAGAACAAGACGAAAACGAAAAAGCGGCAGAGTGGCAGAGCCGTGAGTATGTAAGAGATGATGAACCTGACGACGAAGAGGACGATGAAGAAGATTATGAAGATATTGACCTTGACGAGTTAGAGGAAATCATAGATGAAGAGCCACAAGAAAAACCCAAAGGGAAACCTATAAAAGAAAGAAAACGTAAGAACCCGCAACAGCAATTTTCTTTGTTTGACCTTATGGACGAAAACAAGCCTAAGGACGGAGAAGATTATAAAGAAAACGTTGACAAACTGATTGAAAAAATCTTGAAACGTGGTAGTGGGTTCGAGAACGGGAAAATGCGTATTTGTGATACGTATTCCCAAAATCCTACTGAAAGAGACTTTGCAGACTTCTTGAAGAAAGAATACGGCATAGGCGGTAGTGGCGACGGAGAATACAGTACAAGCCACGATGCACGTGGTATTAGTATGGTTTGGAAAAACTCCGAAACCAAAGAAACTATTGCAGAAGCAAAACTCAAATGGTCGCAGGTCGCAGTATGGATAGCTGACTTAATCGACGACGACAAGTATTTGACTGCATCGGAAAAAGAAGAGTATGAAAGTTATCGAGCGCAACGCTATGGAACGGATGAAAGCCGTATTACGGCTATTGCCGATTCAATGGTAAAGCGTGGTACGAGATACACTTGGAACGGTGCATATAACTATTGGTCGTTCGGAAATATTTACAAATTTGTTTTAGAACACTCAGACGAACTGAAACAGGAACTTGAAGCAAGAAAGGAAGTAGAAAGAGTAATCACCAACGGCGCAGACTTTACGGTTTATTTCAATAAGGAATACTGTAAACATGAAATCGAAGAGCCTAAGGCAGAAGAGAAAACGGACGAAAGTGCAGTTGATTTAGATGCCGAAGAGGACGAAGATTGGGAAAAACTAATCGAAAGCGGTGTATTAAAGCCTATTGAAAGGGTAGATACACAGCAGCAAATAGAGAATACCGACTTAAACGAAATAGGGTTTAGTCAAGGCGAGCTTGGTGGAGCGAAAGCACGTTTTCAGTCTAACGTTGAAGCGATAGAAACAATGAAAAAGCTCTATCGTGAGAATAGGGAAGCAACGCCCGAAGAACGAAAAATTCTTGCAAAGTATGTAGGTTGGGGCGGTCTTGCGAAAGCCTTTGACGAACTTGATGAAAATTGGCAAAACGAGTATGAAATCTTAAAAGGATTACTAACCGAAGAAGAGTATAGTGGCGCAAAAGGAAGCGTACTCAACGCCCATTACACATCAAAAGAAGTCATAGACGGTATGTATTCTGCACTAAAAAGATTTGGTGTGGGAGCAAATAACCGAATACTTGAACCTGCGCTTGGAACGGGTAATTTCTTTGGTTTTATGCCGAAAGAAATAAGCGAAAATGCAAGGTTATACGGTGTTGAACTTGACACGTTGACGGGCAAAATTGCAAGTAAACTCTACCCAAACGCAAATATTCAGATTAAGGGTTATGAGCAAACGTCATTTACCAACGATAGTTTTGATTTAGTTGTATCTAACGTGCCGTTTGGTGCGTACAGCGTGTTCGATAGCGAATACGCAAAAAATAATTTTTATATCCACGACTACTTTATTGCTAAGTCCATTGACAAGTTGAAACCGAACGGTCTAATGGCAGTAATAACGAGTAAAGGCACAATGGATAAACTGAACCCAACCGTAAGAAAATATTTTGCGGACAGGGCAGAACTCGTTGGTGCTATAAGACTACCGAATAATGCTTTTAAGACTACCGCAAATACGGAAGTTGTTGCCGACATCTTGTTTTTCCGTAAACGTGAAGAACAGATAAACGCCGATACAAGTAATACGGAGTGGTTAGCAACGGGCAAAACGGAAGAGGGATATGAAATAAACAACTACTTTCTTCAACATCCCGAAATGGTGTTGGGTAAGTTTGTCAAAGAACACGGTATGTATGGTGCTTTGGACGTAACAGTTCAGCCTGATGGTAGAGAATTATCCGTTGCCTTGAATGAAGCAATAGAGAAACTACCTGCAAATTTCTACATTAACCCCGAAAGTTCGACAATAACCGATACGAAGAGCGAAATTGAAGTAGATTACGACATCAAATCACTTTGCTATAAGGTCATCAACGACAAGCTGTATATGCGTGTAGGCGACACTATGGAAGAAAGGGAAATACCCAAACGTCCACAAGATGCCTTTCAACGTATTAAGGGAATGATAGGACTTCGTAAGAATATCCGTGAAATTCTTGATATGCAGATTGCAGGGTGTTCTGATGAGCAGTTGAAAATTGCTCAATGGGAATTAAACGAAAGATATGACCGTTTTGTAAATAAGTACGGAATACTTAATAGCCAAACAAATACTAAGTTGTTCAGAGAAGATGCGGATAGTGCGTTGTTGTTTGCTTGTGAAAACGTATCAGAAGATAAGAAAACGGCAACAAAGGCAGATATTTTCTCTAAGAGAACGATAAAAGCCTACGTTGTTCCAACACAAACCGACGACTGCTACGAAGCATTACATATTTCAATGAACGAGCGTGGCAAAGTAGATATTGCCTATATCGAAGAGTTGACGAAAAAGGATTACGATACCGTTATTTCCGAACTTGGAGATGCCGTATATAGAGACCCCGCAGAAGTCAATATCGAAGATAAATATTCAGGTTTTGAGATTGCAGAACGCTATTTATCGGGCAACGTAAAAAGAAAACTTATTGCAGCGCAGAAGATAGCAAATGCGTTCCCGAATAAAGGGTTTGAAAGAAACATTGAAGCATTGGAAAAAGTACAACCCGAACCGCTTACGGCGAGTGAAATCTCCGTGCGAATCGGTGCAAGTTGGGTAGACACAAAGTATTACAAAAAATTCTTAATGAAGATTTTGGATATACCTTACTACTACGACGACGGTGTTTCAATCTACTTTAACCCCCACGATAGCAGTTGGCGAATTGATAAATCGCAATATCTTAGAAATCACGCTTGGATGAAAGTTCACGAGGTTTACGGCACGGGAAGAGCAAGCGCATATCGTTTGTTTGAAGATTGCTTAAATCTTAGGGACACCAAAATTTACGACACCATAGAAGAGGACGGAAAAGAGAAAAGGGTACTTAATCAAGCCGAGACAATAGCGGCACGGGAAAAGCAAAACAAGATAAGGGAAGAGTTCAAAGATTGGATATTCTCAGACCCTGATAGAAGAGATGAATTGGTAGATAGATATAACGACCTATTCAATCAAATTAGGTTGCCGTCGTATGACGGAAGCTATTTGAAGTTCCCCGAAATGAACCCGAATATCGAATTACGTCCACATCAAAAAGATGCCGTTGCGAGAATAAGTATGACAGGTGATAACACGCTTTTACACCACGTTGTAGGTTCAGGTAAAACCTATACGATGGGCGCAACAATGTGGAAGTTAAGACAGCACGGAATTGCAAGAAAGTGTATGTTTGTCGTTCCTAATCATATTGTTCAGCAATGGGCAAACGATTTAAGAAACTTGCTCCCTAATGCAAAACTGCTTGTTGCATCTAAGGAAGATTTTGAAAAGGAAAACCGTAAAAAGTTTGTATCTAAGGTAGCACTTGGAGATTGGGATGGTATTATTATCGCTCAAAGCTCATTTGCAAAGATACCTATTTCGGCAGAACGTCAAATCAAAAAACTTAGAGAAGAGATAGGCAGAATCGAAGAAACGATTGTAGCGCAATGGGAGAATAACAGTCATCCGAGAGGTGCGGTCAAGAACCTTGAACGTATCAAGAAAAATAGAGAAGCGCAACTGAAAAAACTTATGGACGATACGAAGAAAGACGACGTATTAACCTTTGAAAGTTTGGGTGTTGACTTCCTATTTGTTGATGAAGCACACAACTATAAAAACTTGTTCTTATTCACGAAAATGAATAACGTAGCAGGTATTTCTACCGCTGCAAGTCAAAGAGCAACTGACCTTAAATTAAAGTGTGAGTATATCAACGAATTGCACGGTGGAGACAAGGGTGTTGTTTTTGCAACGGGTACGCCAATTTCCAACTCAATGACGGAAATGTATACGATGCAAACATATCTTGGTTCTGAGACCTTAAAGGAAATCGGCATCAATTATTTTGATGCTTGGGCGGCAGACTTTGGCGAGACGGTAACGTCTTTGGAAATGGCTCCGTCGGGGCAAGGATACAAAGCAAAAACAAGATTTGCTAAGTTCACTAACTTGCCCGAACTATTAACACTTTACCGTTCATTTGCAGACGTTCAGACTGCGGATATGGTAAAACTTGCTGTCCCCGAAGTGGATAGGGCAGTCATAACGCTTAAACCGTCGGATACGGTTATTGACCTTGCCGAAGAAATCGCAGATAGAGCAGAAGCAATCAGTAAAGGTGGCGTGCCACCCGAAATGGATAATATGCTTAAAATCACAAGCGACGGTAAGAAGTTGGCGTTAGACCCAAGATGTTTTGAACCGACGTCTACTGATGAACCTGTAAGCAAACTTAATGAGTGTGCTGAAAGGGTTTACGAAGTGTGGAACTCAACTCACGACATCAAAGGAACGCAAATTATCTTTTGTGATTTATCCACACCAAAGAAAGCATTTGAAGATTACGAATACGGTGTTGACTTTGACGTATATAACGATTTGAAATACAAACTCGTTCAAAAGGGAATACCTGCACACGAGATAGCGTTTATACACGAAGCGAACACGGATAATCAAAAGCAAGCCTTATTTGACAATGTAAATGGCGGAAAAGTCAGAGTCCTTCTCGGAAGCACGGAAAAATGCGGAGCAGGAACGAACGTACAAACGAGGCTTGTAGCATTACACCACTTAGATACACCGTATCGTCCATCGGATATGCAACAAAGAGAGGGAAGAATAGTTAGACAGGGCAATACGAACGAAAGAGTAAAGATATTTACCTACGTAACGGAACGAACCTTTGATAGCTATTCCTACCAAATTCTTGAAAACAAGCAACGCTTTATATCTCAAATAGATAGGGGTGACTTAACGGTAAGAGAAGCAGAAGATATTGACGAAACAACACTAACGTATGCCGAAATTAAGGCAATAACTGCCGCTAACCCTAAGATAAAACGAAAAATGGAAGTAGATACCGAAGTAGCAAGATTGCGTGTTTTGGAGGGGCAATACAAGAAGAATTTGTATGGCTTACAAGATAAATTACGTAAGACTTTCCCTGAGGATATTCGCAGACAAGAAATGTTAATCGAAAGGACAAGGGCAGACATAAAGGTTGTTGAAGAAAACTACAACCCTGAAAACTTTTCTATCAATGTAAACGGTGTTGTTTATACCGATAAGAAAGAGGGCGCAAGAGCCTTAACGGATGCTTTATATTCGAGCAAACCCGAAACTGTTGTAGCAGAATATGCAGGGTTCAAAATAAGTATGAATCCACTTGTTTTACTGACGGCAGAGCGAACTATTTGTCTTTCCGGCAACGGGCAATACAACGTTGATATAGGTCAAAGCGCAAGCGGTAATTTAACGAGAATTGAAAACTTTTTG
>JAFVWA010000221.1 GCA_017501885.1 Clostridia bacterium
CAACAATACACCGCTCTTTACACTCGTTTGAGTTCAGACGACGATTTAGAGGGCGATAGCAACAGTAACAAAAACCAAAAGTTATTGCTTTCGGACTATGCGAAAGAAAACAAGTTTAGGAATATCCGTTTTTACATAGACGACGGATTTAGCGGTAGTAATTTTGAACGTCCTGCGTTTAAGCATTTACTTAACGATGTGGAAAACGGCGAAATATCTACCGTAATCGTAAAAGATATGTCAAGATTTGGACGTGACCATATTCTCGTGGGATATTATACCAAGTATTATTTCCCCGATGCGGACGTAAGGTTTATAGCAATCTTCGACCAAATGGATACGGAAACTAACCCCGACGACGATATTATCCCGTTTAAGAATATCCTAAACGAAATGTATGCAAAAGATTGTAGCCGTAAGATTAAAGCCGTTGTGAAAGCCAAAGGCAATTCGGGCAAGCATCTTACAACTATTCCACCTTTGGGATATATGAAAGACCCTGAAGATAAGGAAAAATGGATTGTTGACGAAGAAGGTGCTTTAATCGTAAAAGAAATCTTTAACCTTTGTGTTAAAGGTTACGGACCAAAACAAATTGCAAGAATTTTAACCGAACGTGGAATAGAAACACCATCGCTTTACCTACATAGGAAGAAATTGCCTTGTTCAGTAAAGATAAAACAAGATTCAGACGTGTGGGATTATACTACGATAGTACATATTCTTGAAAATGAAGAGTATCTTGGTCATACGGTAAACTTCAAGACGTATAAGAAATCGTACAAGTCCAAAAAATCTTACGACAATCCAAGAGAAAATTGGGTTATCGTAGAAAACACGCAAGAAGCAATAATAGACCAAAACACTTTTGATATTGTTCAACAAGTCCGTGCAGGACGAAGGAGTTTAACCGATATGGGTACACCACATATGCTATCGGGATTGCTCTATTGTGCCGACTGTGGTGAAAAAATGTATCTTTGCCGTTGTACAACAATGAATCAAAAAGAGTATTTTAATTGCTCAACCTATCGCAAGAAAAAGAAGAAATATTGTACGTCACACCAAATAACGGCGCACGCCGCTTTGGCTCTAATCCAAAATGATATACAATATACGATTAGGTTTGCAAAGAAATATAGGGACGAGTTTTTCAATATTCTTAAACGTTGTACTGACATAAGGACTAAACGGGAAATGACTTCTGCTATCGAAGAAAAAGACGAAGCGGAAAATCGTATAACCGCACTTGATAAGATAATTCAAAGTCTTTATGAAGATAAGGTTGCAGGAAAATTATCTGAAGAACGCTATATGAAAATGAGCGATAACTACGAAGCCGAACAAAAAGCCTTAAATGAAAAGTTAAGTCGCATAAAGGCGGAAATAGAAAAAGCCAAAACCACGTATGATAACATACAAAGGTTTATGGCTATCGTTAAAAAGTATAGTGATTTTGACGAACTAACACCTGAAATCTTACGTGCTTACATAGACAAGGTTTATATCTATGAAAAGCAAAAAGTTGACGGACATTATACTCATACCGTAGAAATCATCTACAATTTAGTTGGAGCAATAGATTTACCCGATTTTGGTGATTTATTAGATGAAGAAAATTAAATAGCACGAGAAAAGGCGTGGCATCACGCCACGCCTGACTCTTAAAAAGGACAGCCTTCCCGAAAAAATCCCTTGTAGGGACTCGGTAA
>JAFVWA010000005.1 GCA_017501885.1 Clostridia bacterium
AATAAACTTAAAGTTTAATTATATGTACAAGCCCGAAAACGGAAAGCCTATAAAAATAAAAGACATGCGTACGCATTTTTACGAAAATGGCTTTTATTTAGACGGCGTTCACTACGTAAGATATAAGCGTAGCGCGGGCAGTTCAAGAGAGGGTAAATGCCTTTTTATTGATGAGCGTTTGTATAAAGCAATGGACAAGTGGAGCAGTTGTGGTTTGAAAGCACAAACTGACCTAGCTTCGTGGGAATCGTATAAGGCGTTATCGCTCAGTAGTATCAAAGGAACGGTGGATATTCCACTTGACGGGATTTTATTTGTTCCCGATTATAAAAGCACATTCACGGAAGAAGTAATTTCCGTAGAACTTAAAGACGGAAAACTTGTAGCCGAGCAAAAGCAAACGGAAATCACAAACGATATTTGGGACGGCGAAAGTCTTTTAGACGAAAGCGTGTTTGAAAGCGGATATGCGGACAAGCATATGTTACTTCTTCGTAACAAGTTTTTTAAGTCTTGCGCATTTAGAACGAAACTCCAAAAGTGGATAAAAGATAAAAATATTACGCTTGACGATTTGAAAATAAGGGGATTTACGCTTGCAACCGATATTAGTCAAATTGTAATGGTAACGACACCGAACAGTTTGAAATATCTTAAATTTGCAGGTGGGCTTACTGAAAAGAATATTCGCAAGTGGATAGAAAACGTGGACAACTCTTTCGGTGTGGTGAAATGGGATAAAGGCACGAGATTTTTTCACGGTGATATGGTGCAAAGCAGTTATCAACTTCTCAATACGTTGGGGATTGATGGAGCGCAAGTGGAAGAACTGTTAAAGCCGAGTTTTGATTATATCTCACTTGTTCGTAACGACGTAGAGTTTATGCGCTATCACTTTACTGATGCTTATGAAAGAGAAAAGGACGGGGAAGAAAAGAAAACTCCCGACGGGCTTGCTGAACGCGCGGAAGTAATTTTTAGATTGTTGTTTAGTTGTCCGTATTTTAACTGTACTGCATTGTATGCGAATTTCCGCGACGACGTAGTAAGCGGACTTAAAAGTAATTTGCGCCGTGGACATATTTTACTTAACGGCATGAACGCAACATTGTTCGGTAACGGTCCCGAACTATTAAAGTACATAGCCGGCGAAAAGATAACAAGCGAATTAAAGAAAGGGGAAATATACTCTAAGCGTTTTGCAAATGGTGTAAAACTTCTTTGTGCGCGCTCACCGCATATAACGATGGGCAATCTTTATTGCGTGGAAAACAATCGTGGCAGCGATATTTGGAATTACTTTGATTTAGGTAAAAATATTGTATGCGTAAACGCTATTGGCGAGAATATTCAACAGCGCCTAAATGGTTGCGATTACGATTCGGATGTTATGCTTATAACCGACGATAAGTTATTGGTGGAAATCGCCGAGAAGCATAAAGAGAATTTCAAAGTGCCTGTTTGTGGTATTCCGTCAATGAGTAAAAAGGGGCAAACACTTGCCGAACTTGACCACGATACGAGCGAAAATAAAATAGGCGAGATTGTAAACCTTTCGCAAAAGTTAAACAGTATCATTTGGAACGAAATGCACGGCGGCGCGCCGAACGAGAAAATCTTGGATATTTATAACGACGTTTGCAAACTTGCCGTTTTATCCGGATTGGAAATAGATAAAGCAAAGCGCGCTTACGATAACGTAAACGTTGGAAAAGAACTTTCCGCTTTGCGCAAAA
>JAFVWA010000222.1 GCA_017501885.1 Clostridia bacterium
GAGAGGTAGCCTATGAAATTATTAATGGTCAATAATAAACTTGTTTCACGCAACGGAAACCTTTTATCAACCGATTTATCGCCCACGGGCGGTGGCGGTATGCAATCCGTCACTTACGCAGAACTAAAAGCCTTGCGCGACAACGGGCAGTTAGTAGCAGGCAGACAGTACCGCATTACCGACTATGTGACAACCACTACGCAAGAAAACACACGAAGCGCAGGACACCCTTTCGACATTATTGTAACTGCAGATAGCGAAAGCGTTTTAAACGAAAACGCAAGGGCAATACAGCACGAAGGTGGTGGTGAAGTTGTTGAAGTCCCAACAGGTACTTTAAAGACCGAAGTCATTGACGGCGATAAAGCGTTAGTGGAAGGCGCTGTTACAAAATATTTTGATATTTACGAAGATTTTGGCGAAGATAAAAATACAGATTATAAAGCAGGCGATATTTTTGTTGAATATGGCTATGCCGAAAACAATCTTGGTGTAACCGTACCTGTGTTATATAAGACCGATGTAGAGATGATGGAAGAAGGCGCAGACTACGCGGATACATATTTTTATGTAGGAAGATACGAATATAATGGCGAAACCTATGACAGATGGCGCAAGATTGAAAGTAGCGGAGAAGGCGCACTAACTTGGGATAGCGCAAGCAAAGTTTACGCTTTAACCAATATCATTGTTGACAATAGCTTCATAGAAATTACCCAAACACATTTTGATAACGCAAAACTTTCTGCTTGGAAAATTAAGTATTCGTTAGATAATGATGCGACAAGGTTTTATTGGGCAAAAACAGTTTATTGGTTTACTACAGATTTAGCAACAGAAAAAGTATATATTTTAAGTGAAACAATAACAGTTGACGGACAAGAATATTTTAAAACCACACATTCGAACATTCTGTCTATTGTTGCAAATCCAACATCAGCACAAGAAGTATATTATTATGACGGCGAAACAGCGATTTCGTTTGAAGAAGATGGCGACAGTTTTGACGATTACGGGGAAGAAGGCGGCAAAGGCGTTATCTACTATATGAAAGATGAGTGGGATAACGAATGCCCGTATGATTTTAAGAATATTCAGTTTGTGAGAACCGCAGATTGGTTTGCCGAACACGAAGATTGGTGTAACAATGTCTTGGGTTATGTTCCTGAAGAAGATATGTGGTTTTATACCTTTACTTGGGTAAATGAAAACGATGATATACAAGACCTAACACTTATCGGCAACACCTTAAAAAACGATGAAAGTTTTATTAGTGGCGTATCCGCAAATAAAATGGATTTAACTACTACATATGATATTTACATTGAAGGAGGAGAAAATAGTGTTTTAGCATTATCTAACAACATAATTGTAAACTCGTTTTATCATTATGCCGATATGGGTTCATATAACGGTTGCTCTTCCAACACTTTCGGCAACGGTTGTGCTTTCAACACTTTCGGCAACTATTGCTCTTTCAACACTTTCGGCAACGGTTGCGCTTTCAACACTTTCGGCAACGGTTGTGATTACAACGCTTTTGGTAACGGTTGCAATTCCAATATTTTTGGCAACTATTGCAATTCCAATACTTTTGGCGACAATTACAATTCTAACACTTTCGGCAACGAGTGCAATTACAACACTTTTGGTAACGAGGCCTATTCCAATACTTTCGGCAACGGTTGTGATTACAACGCTTTTGGTAACGGTTGCAATTCCAATACTTTTGGCGACACTTGTCGTTACAACACTTTCAGTAGCGGGTGCAGAAACAACACTTTCAGTAAAGAATGTAATTCCAACGCTTTTGGTAACTATTGCTATTCCAACACTTTTAGCAAGACTTGTCGTTCCAACACTTTTGGCGACACTTGCTATTCCAATACTTTTAATAGCGGTTGTGATTACAACACTTTCGGCAACGAGTGCCATTCCAACGCTTTTGGTGCCGAATGCAATTACAACACTTTTGGTAACGGTTGCCAAGACAACACTTTTGATAACTATTGCAATTCCAATACTTTTGGCGACGCTTGTCGTTACAACACTTTCAGTAGCGGGTACCAATCAAGTACTTTCGGCAACCATTGCGATTACAACACTTTTAGCGACTATTGCAGATATATCATTTTAGAAAACGGGGTAACATATATTCGTTTAGAAACGGATACAGCAGGCGACTATTCTTACTACGTACAAAATGTAAAAGTAAGACTATCTGTACACGGCTCATCAACCGCTAATCCATTAGTCTTAAATGTTGACCGAAACAACGATTTTGAAACAGAAGTCGTTTCTATAAACAAAGAAACAATCGAGGTGCAATATGAAACATAAGATTTTAGACAGCGCATTAAACCTAACAATCCTTAAACAAGATTTAGGTATGTTACCAAAGCCAAGACCTGATTGGAACACAATCGTACCTGTAGAAGGCGGTCACTATATCGCAGACGGCGTTGAGTATGTTTATACCTTTGGCGAATTGGTAGAGTACAAAGAAGAAGAAAAGGCACGCAGATGAAGATATTAATCGGCTCAAGGTATTTCTTTGATTGTTACGAAGATTTCAACGGCAAAGACATTGACGAGCTTGAACTTATAGACACAGCAGAATTCAGTCAAGTCCGTCAAATAACAGGGCAAGGAAGGTGTTTGTTTCAACTGAAGCGACACGCACGCACGCAAGAGTACATTGATTGGGCGGTAAAGTCCAAAATCGGTATGGTTGTGGGCAAATTCCTTGTTCCTGAATTTTGCCAAGAAATAGGGTTTACAATCAACGATTTGCCAAAGTTACAAGTGCTTATCGACAGGCTCGATGACAAGCACAAGTACGAAGAAATTATTTACAACGCATACTTATACAACGGCTCGTTTACGCTGACACAATCACAGCGGGATGGGGCGTATCAATCTTATAAAGAAAGTAGGAGAACAGAATGCGGATTAAAAGTTGAAAAATAACAAAAATATTTATAAATATGAGTAATATTTTTATAAAAATTGAATATTATATAAATATAAGGAGGTATCAGTATGAGTGGCAATCAATTTGATATGGGTTACCGAATGCCGATGTGGTATGAACAACGGCAATCAGTCCCACTTTATCAACCACAGTCTTACCAACCGCAAATAATAAGTAATAAATTACTTGTTACAGGGTTGGAAGACGCTCTTGCGAGAAACGTACCACCTAATAGCGAGTTTGTCTATTTTCATCAAGACAAAGACTTGCTATATGTGGTCAATACAGATGCTACGGGTAAGAAGACTCATCTTACACTTGCTATCACAAAGCACGAAGAACAACCACCTGTAGAATACGTTCCAAAAGCAGATTTTGAAGCGTTAGCAAAACAGGTTGAAGAACTTGTAAAGAGAGGTGCAACAAATGCCGAACCTAATAAATAGTTTAGTAAATGGTGCAATTAATGGCGTCGTAAATGATGCCATTAAAAGCAATCCACAACTTGCACAAATGCAAAATATGTTGACACAAGCGCGAAGAAGCGGTAATCCGCAAGCGTTTGTGCAACAAATGTTAAGACAAAATCCACAACTTGCAAATCAGTTAATGTCTATGATGGGCGGTCAAGACCCACAACAAGTGGCTATGACAATGGCACAACAATCAGGCATTGACCCATCAAAAATTATAGAATTAGTTAACAAGTGATATCTACCATTCAGAGCGTACGGCTGAATAGTTTGATATAAATATAATCTTTGGAGGTAAATTCTATGAGCGAATTTGCAGAAGGCTTTGCAGTTGGTCAATCTAATGGCAATAGTGGTTTTGGTGACAATGGGTCTTGGATTTGGATTCTTGTTATCTTTGCATTACTCGGCTGGGGTCGTAACGGCGAAAACGGAGGTGGTGGTCAAATGTCGTACGATATTGGTAAATTGGCTACAACGAATGATGTAGCAAGCGGTTTTTCAACAAGTGCGATTATGTCTAATCAGCGTGATTTACAATTAGGTCAAGCAGGTTTAGAAAGAACACTCTGTCAAGGCTTTAACGGCTTACAAGCAAGTATTAGCGACTGCTGCTGTCGTACTCAAGCCGCAATTGCTGACGTGAAATACGCAAATGAAAGAAATACTTGCGATATTATCCACGCTATTAAAGACGGCAATCAAAGGCTTATCGACATCTATACGGGCGACAAGATTGACGCTTTAAGACTTGAAAACCAAGTTTTAAGATTCAATGCTTCGCAAGTAGCGCAAAATCAGTTCATTACACAAGTTGGCAGCGACATTGTCAACAGACTCCAACCACCACCGGTCCCATCATATCCGGTACCTAACCCATATTATGGCTATGGTTACGGCTATAACTACGGGTACGGTGGTAACAGAAGTTGCGGCGGTTGTTGCTAACAATCGGTAAAGGGGGTAAACTATGAATTGCATAAATCAATGTAATATTTGTAACAAGTTGGTGGTGAGTACATCTGTTACAGTTGTAGATGACACATTGGTTATCAATATTCCCACTCCTTTAACGTTGTACTACGACGGCTGTGACTACTGCATTTTTGTTACCCAACCTTTACCGGACACGGCTACAGTATTTATGCCTGTAGTTGTAACAATCGGTACAGGTACAACGCAGTATCCTTTATTAACCTGTAACTGCACACCTGTTACGGCAAGTATGATTTCCGCTAATAGGCGTTACAAAGTTAGAGTAATAACTACACCAGACGGCGGTTCTTTCCGTGTATTAAGTCCATTAAGATGTAGCCCTGCCAATAACGTGCCGGGATTACCTGTAGTGGAAACGGCAGTTCCATAAGGGGGTAGTGTATGAACGAGTTTGTAAAGCGAATGTTAGCAGACAGAATGCGCTCACCAATGGAACACGATGTAGACCATTCGGACTATGACGACGGCTATATGGATGGGTACGCAGATGCGCGACGGGGCGTAAGGGGTATGGGTAGAATGCGTTCTGACAGAATGGACAGAGATTCTATGGATAGAATGGACAGCCGTTCTATGGACAGGATGGACAGACGTTCCTTTATGGGCGGTATGGACAGAATGGACAGAATGGACAGAGCAAATTCAGAAATGTACTTAAGTAAAAGCGACATCTCGC
>JAFVWA010000223.1 GCA_017501885.1 Clostridia bacterium
GGAGAAGTGTTTGAAAGACTTTCGGCAGTAAAAGATGGTTTTGACTCGGAAGAAATTAAGAAGATTAAGACTAATCTTTTACAAGAGAGAATTGATAGAATTGACAAACTGAACAATATCCGTAAACAGTACATTTCAGACTATTACGTGGTTGTGTACGGAAGAAATGAAATCGACCTTGAAAACAATACGGTAAATATCGCATCAGAAATCAATAAATGCGGTATTGAAACGAAGATTTTAGGTCGTAGAGAAACAGCAATTTTCTTAAAGTACAGTTTTTCTCGTAACTTTGATGAAAGGGAAGTAAAGAGTATAAAGGACGAAGATTTACTTGATTGGGTAAAGCCTAAGGAAGTTGAGTTCAAGTCCAACCGTTATACGATTGACGGTACGGAAGCGGCAGTATTATCTATTGCAGATTATCCGTTAAGAGTTAAAAATGCTTGGGGTGCAGACCTTTTCAATATACCTAATACAAAGGTAGTTATGCACATAAAACCCGTAGACAAATACAAAGCAATAAAACGCATTGATAAGGTTATTGGCGAAATGGAAACAAAGCAAATCTTATCTGAAAAGGCAAGTGAAGCGAACAGCGCCGAAACGCATAGAGAAACAATGCACGCTCTTTTGGATAGTCTCCAAACTGAGAACGAATCACTCTTGGATGTAACGCTCACGGTAACGGCATACAACTACTTAGACGATACGAACTATAAAAAGAAAGTACGTCGTTCTATGCTAACGGGAAATTTCAAACCGTCTATGCTTTACGGTATGCAAGTAGAAGCCTTTAAGAGTGCAAACATTTCACCCACGTCAACGCTTAGCAACTATGAACGTGGTATCAACAGTTCGTCGTTGGCGGCGGTTTTCCCGTTTGTAAGGACGTTTGTAATGGATAAGGGCGGCTATATGCTTGGCGAGAATAAGAGCAACCATTATCCCTTTATCTTTAACCTTTGGAAACGTGGCAATCTTTATCAAAACTCTAACGGTTTTGTAATTGGTAAGTCAGGTTCAGGTAAGTCATATTTCTTGAAAAACCTTATTCTTAATGAGTGGGCTAATGACACAAGAATTATCGTACTTGACCCCGAAGCCGAGTATTTGAACGTAACCCGAAATCTCTCAGGCAATATTATTGACGTTGGTAATGCAAAAGAGGGTAGAATTAACCCTTTCCATATCTACAAGGTGTTGACCGAAGATGGGAATACGGCAGACCCCGTTGTAACGTTCAATACGCATCTTAAAATGCTTGAATCTTTCTTTAAGATAGTGTTTGTTGGTGCTTCTTCGGACGTTATCGAACTTATCAATAATTTGGCAGTTGAAACGTATGAACGAAAGGGTATTTCGGAAGCAACGGACTGTACCGAATTTACCCCTGAACAGTTCCCGACTTTTAGCGATATGTACGAAACACTTATGCTAAAAGATAGGGAAACAATGGATGCGCTTACGCTTAGAGATATGCGTACAGCAGAACTTTATTTGCAAAAGTTTGTGAAAGGACGTTATTCAGATATTTGGAACGCACCGTCCACATTGGAAGTGGATGCCGACCTTATCGACTTTAACTTTCAATCACTCTTTGCAAATAAGAATAATACCGTCGCTAATGCGCAGATGCTTCTCGTATTTAGATTTATAGAACAAGAAGTTATCAATGCAAGAGAACTCAATAAAAATGGTAAAAATCTTCGTACAATGATTGTTTGTGACGAGGCGCACCTTTTCATTGATGCAAAGTTCCCGATAGCGTTGGACTTTTTCTTCTCGATGAGTAAGCGTATTAGAAAATACGGTGGTAGTTTTATCCCTGCCACTCAGAATATTGCCGATTGGAACGCAAATGAAGAGTTAAGGGGAAAGACGAGTGCAATAATCAAAAATAGTCAATACACTTTTATTTTCAAACTTTCCGCACCCGATATGAAAGACGTTTTAGACGTATATAAGGTCGGAGAGAGTTTCAATGACGATGAACAAAGAATGATAATCTCGGCAATAACGGGACAGGCTTTCTTTATCGGCTCAACGGAACTAAGAACGAGCGTAAAAATAATTTCAGGAGATTACGCTCAAACGCTCTTTAACGAGCAAAAACAAAAGGAGGAATTAAATGAAAACTAAAACAACTAAATCAAGAAAGTTGCTTATTCTTTCCGCACTTTTCGTGTTTTGTATGAGCTTTGGTTTGTTTTTTGGTGGTTTTGGTACAACTACGGCACACGCCGCAGCAGTAACAACCCCTAAATATGCAGTACCTATGACATATTCTTGCTACTACAAGAGCAATACTTCTACATCTAATACGGGTTCGGGAACAGCAACGAGTTTTACTGCGAGAGTTGGTTCGGGTTCATATAGAACCTACTCTTTAAGTATTTACGGTTCAAGTGCATCGGGAACGGGTACTTGGAACGGATATATAAACAGTAGTACAGTAACACTTTCGTTATCTGCATCTTCGGGGTCTCCCAAAATTACGGTAACGAATAGTTCAGGGACAACGGTAGGAAGTGGAACGGGAACGTTCTCTATTTCAGGTTTGGCAAACGGTACATATACGGGAACATTTGGCGATAGTGCAGGTTGGCTCGTTAATAACCGTCAGTACGACCAAGCAGGTTTCACGGCATCGTTTACGTTTTCGGTAGATGCTACAACGCCAACAATTAGTGGCGCATCTACGTCAACTACGGGTAAATATACAAATGCAGCATTTACGGTAAGTGCAAGTGATAGTGGCGGTAGTGGTCTTGCGGCATTATATTACAAAACGCCCGATTCTTCGTCCTATTCTTCGGTAGCATCTTCTAAGACTTTTTCGGCAGGAAGCACGAACGGTTTGTACTCATTTTATGCTAAGGACAATGCCCAAAATCAGACATCTACATATTACGTTTTTTACGATGATAGTAAACCGACAGGTGTGGTAAAAAATGCAAGTGGAACGACTTTAACGTCGTCTTATACGAGTGGGGCATTTTCCTATTCGGCAAGTGATGGTGGTAGCGGAATTAGTTATTTGCAATATATGACACCGAGTTCTACAAGTTGGGCGACCTATACTTCGGGTACGCAAATAGCGGCAAGTGCAGCGAACGGAAAATATCAGTTCAGGGCGGTGGACAAAGCAAATAATATTTCAGACGTTACGACTATTTTTCTCGATTCGGTGGCTCCCGTTGGCGTGTTATATAGTGGCGCATCTGCTGTAAGTTCGGGGACAAAATCAACGGCAAGTTACATTAAATATGTTGCATCGGATGCTTCTTCGGGTATTAAAACTGTTTACGTAAAAAAACCTAATGCAAGTAGCTATACGACCTATACAAGTGGAACACAGTTGACGGAAAACGGGACGTA
>JAFVWA010000224.1 GCA_017501885.1 Clostridia bacterium
CCAGCGACTTAAACGACTTATATCGTCGTGTTATTAACAGAAATAACAGACTTAAAAAATTGATGGAACTCGGCGCTCCCGAAATTATCATCAGAAACGAAAAGAGAATGCTTCAAGAAGGCGTTGACGCGCTTATCGACAACGGTAGACGTGGCAAGGCTATCTCTGGCGCAGGCAACAGAGAACTTAAATCTCTCTCTGGCATGCTCCGTGGTAAGCAAGGCCGTTTCCGTCAAAACCTTCTCGGTAAACGTGTTGACTACTCTGGCCGTTCAGTTATCGTAGTAGGTCCTGAACTTAAACTTTATCAATGCGGTTTACCTAAGGAAATGGCAATCGAACTCTTCAAGCCTTTCGTTATGAAAAAGCTTGTTGAAAACAACATTTGCCACAACATTAAAAACGCAAAGAGAACTGTAGAACGCGCTAAGACGGTTGTATGGGACGTATTGGAAGAGGTTATTAAAGACCACCCAGTATTCTTAAACCGTGCTCCTACGCTTCACAGATTATCTATTCAAGCTTTCGAACCTGTTCTTATTGAAGGTCGTGCTATTAAACTTCACCCATTAGTTTGTGGCGCATTCAACGCCGACTTCGACGGTGACCAAATGGCAGTTCACGTTCCACTTTCAGTAGAAGCTCAGGCTGAAGCAAGATTCTTGATGCTTGCATCAAACAACATCTTAAAGCTCTCTGACGGTAAACCTGTTATGAGTCCTACCCAAGATATGGTCATGGGTTCATACTACTTAACTCTTATCCGTCGTCAAATTGGCGAAAGATATAACGAGAAGGGTAGAAAGGATGCTAACGGCGTTCTTTACGGCGTTCCCGAATACACCGTTTCTTACGCTTGCCCAGAAGAAGCTATCATGGCTTACCAAACAGGCAAGATTAAGTTGCAAGACGAAATTATCGTTCGTAGAGAAATGGTTGTTGACGGCGAAACTATCTCTGGTAGAGTTCGCACTTCCGTTGGTAAAATCATATTTAACGAAGCAATTCCTCAAGATTTAGGCTTTACCAAGAGAGAAACAAAACAAGACATATTAAAATATGAAATAGACAAACTCGTTGGCAAGAAAGACTTGCAAAAAATCGTTGGCGCATGCTTTAAGCGTCACGGTGCAAGCTGTGCAGCAGACGTGCTCGATAAGGTAAAGGCGCTCGGATTTAAGTATTCAACCGTTGGCGCTATCACCACCAGCGTATTCGATATGCACATGCCAAAAGATAAGCCTGTTATCTTAAAGGCTGCTGAAGAACACGTTCTTAAAGTAGAAAACCTTTACAAGAAAGGCTTTATTACCGACGACGAAAGATATAAGAAAGTCGTTTCTATTTGGAAACAAGCAACTGACGACGTTACTGAAAAGTTAAAGGCAACGCTCGATGAGTTCAACCCAATCCTTATGATGGCTAACTCTGGTGCGCGTGGTTCTATCGACCAAATCAAACAGCTCGCCGGCATGCGTGGTCTTATGACCGATCCTAACGGTAAAACTATTGAAATCCCTGTTAAATCTTGCTTCCGTGAAGGCTTGTCAGTTCTCGAATACTTCATTTCTTCTCACGGTGGTCGTAAAGGTTTGGCGGATACCGCTCTTAAAACGGCTGACTCAGGTTACTTAACCAGAAGACTTGTTGACGTTTCTCAAGAAGTTATCATTAAAGAAGACGACTGTTTTGCAAATCTCGGCGAAAAACCTAAGGGTGTTAAAGTTACCGCTATCAAGGGTAGCAAGGGCGAGATTATCGAAGGATTACGTGATAGAATCGCAGGTAGATTCGTTACCGTTGACGTTGTTAACCCAACTACGGGCGAAATCATGGTTAAAGCTAACGAAATGATTTCAGAAGATATGGCTGACGAAATCGTTAAAGCGGGTATCGAAGAAGTTGAAATCAGAAGCGTATTCACCTGTAAGTCTAAGACGGGCGTTTGTGCTAAGTGTTACGGCAAGAACATGTCTAACAACAACCCCGTTCAAATCGGTGAAGCAGTTGGCATCATCGCTGCTCAATCAATCGGTGAACCTGGTACACAGCTTACCATGAGAACCTTCCACACCGGTGGTATAGCATCTACGGGCGACATAACGCAAGGTCTTCCAAGAGTTGAAGAACTATTTGAAGCAAGAAAGCCAAAGCACGCTGCAATCGTTTGTATCCACAGCGGTAAAGTATCCGTTGAAGAAAAGGATAAGATTATACACGTTATCGTTGATGCCGAAGACGGTGAAAAAGACTACGTTATTCCTTTCGGAACGAGCGTTACCGTTAAGACGGGCGACGTTGTAGAACCTGGAACGGTATTAACTAACGGTTCGGTATACCCACAAGACATCTTAAAGACTAAGGGTATCAAGGGCGTTCAAGATTATATCTTGAGAGAAATTCAAAGTGTTTACCGTTCACAAGGCGTTGATATCAACGATAAGCACGTAGAAATCATCGTTCGTCAAATGATGAAGAAAGTTCAGGTAGAAAATCCAGGCGATGCTGATATTCTTCCTGGCGAAAAACTCGATCTCCATAGGTTTGAAGAAGAAACCATGAAGGCGTTAGAAGCAGGTTTAAGACCTCCTGTTGGTAAGAGAATTCTTCTCGGTATTACCAAAGCTGCACTTGCTAAGGAAAGCTTCCTTTCTGCTGCATCCTTCCAAGAAACGGCAAGAGTTCTTACTGAAGCTGCTATCAAAAACAAGATTGACCCACTCGTTGGTCTTAAAGAAAACGTTATCATTGGTAAACTCATTCCTGCGGGAACGGGTATCAAAGATTACAAAAACGTTTCTCCACAAACAGTTGTTCAAAGAAACGTTGAAGAATAATCTTCAAAATTTAAAATGTATGTAAATTCAGGCGTTTTTGTTTGACTTTATATAGCGATTTTGGTAAAATTTAATCCGTCGGGCTTTTGCGCCCGACGGATACAAAAACTGTTTTCCGAAACGGAAGTTCCGAATCCGTTTTCCGAATATCGAAAAAATTAAGGAGGTGCGTAAATGCCTACAATTCAACAGTTAATCAGACAGGGAAGAAAGAAGATTACTTTTAAGTCTAAGTCTCCAATCTTAGATGAATGTCCACAAAAGCGTGGTGTTTGCTTATCAGTAACTACTACAACCCCTAAAAAACCTAACTCTGCATTACGTAAAATTGCCAGAGTAAGATTGACTAACAAAGCAGAAGGTATCGTTTACATTCCCGGTGAAGGTCACAACCTTCAAGAACACAGCTCTGTTCTTATCCGTGGCGGAAGAGTTAAAGACTTACCTGGTGTAAGATATCACATCGTTCGTGGCGCGCTTGATACTGCCGGCGTTGCAAAACGTAAGCAGTCTCGTTCTAAATACGGCGCTAAGAGACCTAAATAGTCATTCACAACCATTTAAGTAATTAAACAAAACACCTACTTAAAAATCGGAATTCGGAAAATTAACCCGATGATTGGTAGGCAGTATGCCGAAAGGCAGAAGGTTCGCTACCCAAATTTTTTGGGCAAGTGATAGCCGTAGCAATAAGGGTTTACCCTTAAAAAAGCGCTTAAAAAGCGCAAATATTTAAAGGAGGATTATAATTATGCCAAGAAGAGGCAATATTGCAAAGAGAGACGTTTTGCCAGATCCTATGTATAACGACAAGGTTGTAACTAAACTCGTTAACCAAGTTATGTTAGACGGCAAGAAGGGCATTGCACAAGGTATTGTTTACGATGCTTTTGCTCAAGCTGCTGAAAAAGTTGGTCAAGACGCTAAAGAAATGTTCGCTCAAGCATTAGGCAACATCATGCCTATGGTTGAAGTAAAAGCAAGGAGAGTAGGTGGTGCTAACTATCAAGTACCTATTGAAATCAGAGCTGAAAGAAGACAGACGCTTGCAATCCGTTGGCTTGTTGCAGCTGCTAGAAAGAGAGGCGAAAGAGAAATGGCTGCTCGTTTAGCTGGCGAATTAGTTGACGCATTCAACAACACAGGCGCTGCTGTTAAGAAGAAAGAAGATACTCATAGAATGGCGGAAGCAAACAAGGCATTCGCTCATTACAGATTTTAATCGGGGGTTTAACTAATGGCTACTAAAAGTGAATTAGGTATAACCAGAAATATTGGTATTATGGCGCACATCGACGCTGGTAAAACCACCACCACCGAAAGAATTTTGTTCTACACGGGTAAAACCCACAAGTTAGGCGAAACTCACGAAGGTGCTGCTACCATGGACTGGATGGTTCAAGAGCAAGAACGTGGTATTACCATTACGTCTGCTGCTACTACCTGCTTCTGGAAAGACCATCGTATTAACATTATCGATACTCCCGGACACGTTGACTTCACCGTAGAAGTTGAACGTTCACTCCGTGTTCTCGACGGCGCTGTTGCTACTTTCTGTGCAAAGGGCGGCGTAGAACCTCAAAGTGAAACCGTTTGGCGTCAAGCTGATAAGTATAAGGTTCCAAGAATCGCATACGTTAACAAAATGGACATCAACGGTGCTAATTTCGACAACGCTATACAGATGATGAAGGAAAGACTTCATACCAATGCTATGCCAATAGTAGTTCCAATCGGCAAGGAAGATACTTTCAAGGGTATCGTTGACGTAATTACTCGCAAGGCTTACATCTATCTTGATGACCTTGGCAAGGAAATTGACATTAAAGACGTTCCTGCTGACATGGCAGATATGGTAGAAGACTACAGATCGCAAATCGTTGAACTTGCTGCTGAGCAAGACGATGCGCTTATGGAAAAATACTTCGAAGAAGGCGACCTTTCTATCGAAGAAATCAAAAAGGGTTTGCGTGTAGCAACTCTCGCTATGAAGGTTACCCCCGTTCTTTGCGGTTCATCTTACAAGAACAAGGGCGTTCAAAACCTCTTAGACGCTATCGTTGATTATTTACCAAGCCCATTAGACGTTGGTGCTATGGGTGGTATCAACCCCAACACCGACAAAGAAGAAAGCAGAGAACCTTCTGAAGACGCTCCATTCTGTGGTTTGGCGTTCAAGATTGCTACCGACCCCTTCGTTGGTAAACTCGCATTCTTCCGCGCATATTCAGGTGTATTAAAAACCGGTTCTTACGTGTTCAACAGCGTTAAGGGCAAAAAGGAAAGAGTTGGCCGTATACTTCGTATGCACGCTAACCACCGTGAAGAAGTTGAAGCTATTCACGCAGGTGAAATCTGCGCTATCGTTGGCTTAAAGGATACCACCACAGGTGATACTCTCTGTGACGAAGCACATCCAATCGTTTTAGAACAAATGGAATTCCCAGATCCAGTTATCAACGTAGCGATTGAACCTAAGACCAAACAAGGTCAAGAAAAAATGGGCTTTGCTTTGGCAAAACTTGCTGAAGAAGACCCAACCTTCAAAACCTACACCGATACCGAAACTGGTCAAACCATTATCGCTGGTATGGGCGAACTTCACCTTGAAATTATCGTAGACAGATTGCTCCGTGAATTCCGTGTAGAAGCAAACGTTGGTCAACCACAAGTTGCTTACAAGGAAACTATCCGTCAAGCTGTTGAAGCTGAAGGTATGTTCAAACGTCAAACGGGTGGTCACGGTCAATACGGTCATTGTAAAATCCGCTTAGAACCACAAGAAGCAGGCAAGGGATACGAATTTATCGATGAAACAGTTGGTGGTTCAATTCCTAAGGAATTTATTCAACCTATCAACAAGGGTATTCAAGAAGCTGCAAGAAACGGTATCTTAGCTGGTTACGAAGTTGTTGACTTCAAGGTAACCGTTTACGACGGTAGCTATCACGACGTTGACTCATCAGAAATGGCGTTCAAAATCGCAGGTAGCATGGCTCTTAAAGACGGTCTTGCAAAAGCAAAATCAGTTCTTTTAGAACCAGTTATGAAAGTTGAAATCGTAACTCCAGACGCATACTTTGGCGACCTTATGGGTAACGTTACCGCTCGTCGTGGTATCATCCAAGGCACCGAAGATCGTAACGGCGTAAAAGTTATCGACGCTCACATTCCACTTGCTGAAATGTTCGGTTACGCAACCGACTTACGTTCAAGAACCCAAGGCCGTGGTAACTACACCATGCAATTTAGCCACTATGCAGAAGTTCCAAAGTCTGTTGGCGAAAAGATAATGGGTAAAAAAGCGTAATAAATGTTGACAATAGCATAAAATTATTGTAAAATATCATTAATCTAATAAAAAAACAAATTTAAAAAAATAATATCATTAGAAAATTTGGAGGAAATTAATAATGGCAAAGGCAAAATTTGACAGAAGTAAGCCACACATTAACATCGGCACCATCGGTCACGTTGACCATGGTAAAACCACCCTTACCGCTGCTATCACTATGACCTTATCTTCTATCGGTAACGCTCAAAAAATGAGATACGATGAAATCGATAAGGCACCAGAAGAAAAGGCACGTGGTATCACAATCAACACCTCACACGTTGAATACCAAACTGAAAAACGTCACTACGCTCACGTTGACTGCCCCGGACACGCTGACTATGTTAAAAACATGATCACCGGTGCTGCTCAAATGGACGGCGCAATCTTAGTTGTTGCTGCTACCGACGGTCCAATGCCACAAACGAGAGAACACATTCTTCTTGCTCGTCAAGTAGGCGTTCCTTACATCATCGTATTCATGAACAAGTGTGACCAACTCGACGATCCAGAACTTCTCGAACTCGTTGAAATGGAAATCAGAGACTTATTAAGCGAATACGGCTTCCCAGGAGACGACACCCCAATCATCAAGGGTTCTGCTCTTAAAGCTCTCGAATTCGCTCAAGGTGAAGCTTCTGCTGACGCTATCAAAGCTTCTGCTGAATGCAAACCTATTTTCGAATTAATGGATGCTGTAGACAGCTACATTCCTACTCCTGAAAGAGACGATGCTAAACCTTTCTTACTCCCTGTAGAAGACGTATTCACCATTTCTGGTCGTGGAACCGTTGCTACTGGTAGAGTAGAACGTGGTGTAGCACACGTTAACGATCCTGCTGAAATCGTTGGTCTTTCTGATGAATCTAAGACTACCGTTATTACCGGTATCGAAATGTTCAGAAAGTTACTTGACGAAGCTCAAGCTGGTGACAACGTAGGTGTATTACTTCGTGGTATCGATAAGAAAGACATCGAACGTGGACAAGTTATTGCAAAACCCGGTTCTGTAAAACCTCACACCGCATTCGAAGGTCAAGTTTACGTTCTTAACAAAGAAGAAGGTGGACGTCACACTCCATTCTTCAACAACTATCGTCCTCAATTCTATTTCAGAACTACCGACGTTACCGGTTCAATCAAACTTCCTGAAGGCGTAGAAATGGTTATGCCTGGTGACAACATCACCATCAGCGTAGAACTCATTACTCCTATCGCTATGGAAGAAGGTCTCCGTTTCGCTATCCGTGAAGGTGGCAGAACCGTAGGTTCCGGCGTTGTTTCTAAAATCATTAAGTAATTAACTGATTAAAGATTAAAAAATCACCAGATTATTCTGGTGATTTTTGTTTTAAATATTTTTATTATTTAAAATTTAAAAGGCGTGTTAAAGACACGCCTTTTTTAGCAATAAAATCTAGTAACAACTTGGTAAGGATAAATCTTAGAAAGAATCTTTGTATGCCTTACCGAATTTGAACGTAGGAATTTTAGAAGCGGCAATCTTAATCTTTTCGCCTGTCTTAGGGTTAACGCCTTCTCTTGCTTCCTTTTCTTTAAGGGAGAATGTTCCGAAACCAGAAATTTGAATCTTTTCGCCAGCCTTTAAGCCTTCGGTGATAGCAGCGATAACGCCATCAAGGTTTTCAGCAGCATCTTTCAAAGTAATTCCAAGTTTGTTCGCAATAGCCCTTACCAATTCATTCTTATTCATATTAAAACCCTCCAAAGTTTTCTGTTATTATTATACCACAATAGAGAACTTTTTCAAGGGGTAATTTAAAATTTTTGTTGATTTTTAGCCTTTTTTTACAAAAAAATGCCATTTTTTTGCCATTTTTCTCTTTTGCTTGACTTTTTTATCCGTTTATTATACTATTAAAACAGTAAAGGAGAAAAAATGACCGAGTATTCAGTTGTTAACGAACTTAATATTCTTGCTCAAAATGCGTGTAGAAGTGGTGTAAAAGCGCCTTTTTCTATCGATTTTTCGGTTGGGGAAAGCCTTTCTTTAATAACCGAAATTGCTAAAAAATGCGCGCCTTTTGGCAAAGTCGCTCTTTTATACTTTAAAAACCAATACGACCTTTTGGGAAGCCGTTTAGCAACCGCCTTAAAATCAAACAAAAACAAGGTAACGCACGTTGTCTTGCCTGCGAGCTTTTCAGATACCGTTGAGAATTACAGTCATCTCTTTAACCTTGCCGAAGATACAAGGCTTATAGTATGTTTGGACAATCGTTTGATAAATGCAACAAAGTATTTTGCAAACGTTCGCAAAATCGACTGCGCATTCTTGCTTAGTTCTCTTAGTGCTGTCGGTTGTCTTTCCCCAAACGTTGTCTTTAAGAATGGCAATAAGTTTGATAGCATTAGTTTTGAAGGGGGAATACACCTTTTACTTGATGCTAATATCTTAAACGATAAACAAGGCTTAGCAAGTGCATACGCTTTTGTTTGTTCTAATTCCTTAGGTCTTATCGATTATAGGATAAATGCGTTTTTAACTAATAAAACCATAAATAAAGCCGTTTACCAAACGGTAAGTAACGCAGTTGTAAAAACCTATCCTATCTTTTCTTTTAATAAAAAGGAACAATCGTTAATTTTAGTAGACGGATTTTTTAGGGTTGAACTTGCAAACGCCATTTCTTATGGAAATCTTTACAAAAATTATGCTCACTTGTGGTCGGTAAACGCTTTTAACAGTAAAAACGTTGGAGCGGATGCACTTATTTGTGCGTTCCTTACGGCAAAAGTTTATGCGCTTTACTTTTCTGGTAAGTTTGATAGCCTTTTACATGCTCCCGACTTTAACCAACGAGCAGAGTTTATAAGCAAGGCGCTAAACGTGTCCGAACAAGAAGTTTTGCAAACAATAGTTAATCAAGAAAACTTTTTTGTTAAAGACGGAAAAATTAAAAACATGATAGCAAAACTAATTAAAGACCTTAATTCGTTTATTGGTTGCTATTCCTTTATGAAAAACGCTTTTCACGCGCTCGGCGGTGAGTTTTCGTGCAGTCCAGAAAAATTAGCGCCTTTTATTAAACATTCGGGGGACTTAAACGTTAACGGAATGACTCTCACGAGAGATAGCGGAATAACCGAAATAATTTAATAGGTATAAAATAATTTTTTGTTGGCAATACTCTTTGCATAAATGCAGAGAGTATTTTTTTATGCTTAAAAGAGTTTCAGTTTTACTTTTATGCGCGCTGACTTTAATCGCATGTTGGTGGGTAAATTCCAAAGGTGTGTTTACAGGGTTAAACGTTGGAAAGATAGAGATATACCAAAAAAGCAATTCTTCAAACGCGCAAATAATCCTTGTTAGTGATTTAGAGTATAAGTTTTTGACTAACAAATACGGTGAAGCGTGTTTTGTTGACGGCAAAGACTTTTGCTTAACAGAGTTTCTATCGCATTTTGACGCTAACTTGATATTTACGGAAACTCTTTCTCACGGGACAAGTTACTATGCTTACTCTCCGAAAATTAAGTATAGCAAGAAAATAAACGGGGAAAAGATAAATCTTCACGTGTTTGTGGGTAAAAACAACGTAAAAGTGGCTTCGCCAATTATTTACGGAAGTTATTAAAAACGTGTATATAAAAATTTTATTGGGGAATAATCACAAAAAACAGGAGGATATTTAGATGAAAAAATCCAATAACAAAATACTTACTTTTTTAAGAAGAAATGCAGTTTATTTTATTTTGAGTTTTTGCATTCTTGCAATAGGTCTTTCGGTAACCTTAATGCTTGTTAACAGAGATAATAAAATAAGCGATTTTTCTTCAAGTCTTGATGAAGACTTAGACGCAGGGGATAACCAAACCCCCGATGACGGCGGTGACGATAAGGACCAAGAAGGACAAACTCCCGATCCTGAACCCGTTATAAAGGTTATTTCTTTTATAATGCCCGTTGAAAACCCTACGGAAATAGGCGACTACTCAGCAACCATGGTCTTTAACCAAACGCTCGGCAGATACCAAAGCCACATGGCAATGGATTTCTATGCCGAAGAAGGCGCACCTGTTCTTGCTGTTTACGAAGGCACGGTTGAAAGCGTTACAAGCACGTTATTACAAGGCACGACAATCGTTATCAACCATGGCGACGGCTTAAAGAGTATTTACAACTCTCTCGCTGACGGCGAAAGCGTAACGGTAGGTCAAAAGGTTAATCAAGGCGACGTGATTGGCGAAGTTTCAGCAACTAACCGCCAAGAATACAAGGACGGACCACACCTTCATTTTTCTGTTGAAGAAAACGGTGAAGTAATCGACCCCGTTAAGTATCTCGTTCTCAATGAAAAATAAATTGTGAGCATAACTTAACAAAACCCCGAATAAGTATATAAAAAAGTATACTTTCGGGGTTTTTTAATGAAAAGATTTTTAGGTTTTATTATTGCAATAGCCGTATGTTTAAGCACGGTTTTTGCGGTGGGGTGTTCGTGTTCTTCTTGCGGTTGTGGACAAGATTCTAATAGGTCGCTTTACGAGATAGAGTGCGAACTGTCGGGCGATACTCTTGAATGCACCCAGCAGTTTACCTTTTATAACAACTTTGAAAACTCAGTTAAACAGTTAAAGTTTAACCTTTTTGCAAACGCATTTAGAAAAGACGCTAAGTATTCGCCCATTTTGTCGCAACATATCTCTCTTGCTTATCCGAACGGCATAAACTACGGCGAAATGACTGTTAAAAGCGTTTCACAAGACGGCTCGGCTTTAGGGTTTTCTATTGGTGGGGAAGACTGCAACGTGCTTATAGTCGACCTTAAAGAAGAAGTTTTTCCCGACGAGAGCGTTACTATAAATATGGCGTGGACGGTAAAGCTTGCCGACGTTGTTGCGAGAACGGGCATAAATGCCGACACCATAAACCTTGCCAATTTTTATCCCATTTTATGCGGTTATGACAACGGCTTTTACGAATGCGTTTACTACGGGATAGGCGATCCCTATTTTAGCGACTGTGCCGACTATGTTGTAAAGGTAACGGCTGACGAAAACTTGGTTGTTGCTGGCGGTGGAAAAATTACTTCTGAAAGCAAGAATAAAGGCAAAAAAACAACTGAATTTTCCCTTTCAAACGCGCGCTCGTTTGCAATGGTTTTAAGTAGTAAATTCCAAACGATTTCAGCTAACGTCGGCAACACTAAAATTACATATTATTACTACGACGATGAAAGCCCTGATAAATCGCTAAATTTTGCCAAAACTTCAATGCAACTTTTTAACAATACATTTGGCGCTTATCCATATTCTACTTATTCGGTAGTGCAGACAAAGTTCGTGCAAGGGGGAATGGAATTCCCTACAATAACCTTTATAAGCGATAATATTGAAGGCACGGCTTACGGGGAAGTTATCGTTCACGAAACGGCGCATCAATGGTGGCAAACGGTGGTGGGGAACAACGAAGTGGAATACGGCTTTTTAGACGAAGGTCTTGCAGAGTATTCGGTGGTGTGGTATTTTGAAAATTTCCCCGAGCACGGCTATACGAGAAAGTCTTTAATAAATAGCGCAGAGCAAACTTATAGGGTTTTTTGCTCGGTTGTGGATAGGTTAGAAGGCAAGGTTAATACTGAAATGCTAAGGAGTTTAGGCGAGTTTTCCACCGAATACGAATACGTCAATATTGCCTATCTTAAAACTTGCGTTATGTATGACTATCTTAGAACTACGATAGGCGACGAAAACTTTTTTAAGGGATTAAAAAAGTATTATAGCCAATATGCGTTTACTAACGCAGGACCTTACGATATAGTTGGAATTTACGAAAAACTCGGCTTAGGCACTAACGGTTTTTTTGAAAGTTTCTATAGCGGAAAGGCTATTATTTAGAGTATATTAAAAAATTGACCAACTCTCCGCCCGTCTTAAACCAAAGACGGGCGGAAATATTTTTAAAATCGACTAAAAAAACTAAAGGAATAAATATTATTTATTGACAAAGCCGTGATTTAATGTTAAACTAATTAGGTATACGAATAACTTTTTATTAAGGAGCCTGTATGAAAAAGATTTTCAGGACGGTTTTGGCTTTATGCTTGCTTTGTGTTTCCGCTATTTCTTTATTTGCATGCGGTGACAACGATGAAGTAGGTGAAAAGGGCTTAATCTTAAAAAAATATAACGGGGACGATTTTTGGACGGTGCAAAACTTTGTTGACGACGGCACTACCGATTTAGAAATCCCTGCAGAAAAAGACGGATATCCCGTTGTTCGCATTGCTTCCGAAGCTTTTGACGGAAGTAAGCTCGTTTCAATAAAAGTTCCTACTTCTATTGAAGAAATTGGCGAAGGCGCTTTTGCTAACATGCCTAAGTTAAAGAGTCTTACTCTTCCATTCGTTGGCAAGTATTTTAACGCAGACGCTTATGCAAACCAAACGGCTGACGGCTATGCTGAACCCGACGGAATGGATTATAGCAATGTCAAGGCAGTAGGCGCTGAAAGAACGCTTGACTACTTGTTTGGCGACGTTGTTTACGACGGTGGCGCTCAAACGGCAGGTAACGGCAAAACCTATTATCTTCCAACCACGTTAGAAACAATAACTATTGCACCTGCTAAAGACTACAAATTGCCTATGCATGCATTCAACGGCATCAAGATTGCAAGTGAAATCGTATTAAACGACAAAGTTACTGAAATTGGCGTTTCTGCTTTTTCTAACGTTAAACTTGACAAACTCGTTGTTCCAAGTTCAGTTAAAAACGTTTACGCAAACGCTTTTGAAGGTTGCGACATTGCAGACTTATCTTTTGCAAGTGGTTCGCAAATCACCGTTCTTCCTGAAAAGTGTTTCTTTAACAGCAAGTTAACTAAAATTGATTTACCAGCAAGTTTAGAAGTAATCGGTGAAAAATGCTTTGCTGCAACTATTTCATCAGAAGTATCTTCTTCTCAACTTAAAACGGTTAAACTCCCTGCAACCATTACTAAAATCGGTTACGCGGCATTCCAAAACTGTTGGGAATTAACAAGCGTTGACCTTTCTAACGTAACGAGTGTTGCCGTTGAAGACTATGCTTTCTTAGAATGCAAGAAGTTATCTTTCACTACCGAAGAACTTGCTAAGTTCACAGGTGCTACCGATACCCTTTTTGGTCATAACGCGTAGTAAATTAACGAATAAACGAAAAATAATCGCCCACCGAATTCGGTGGGCGATTTTATATTTGGTAAATCTTTTAATTAAACGTTATGCTGTCAAGCGTGTAAACTAACGCGCCTAAGCAACTGTAACTGCCGAAAGCAAATAGCGGTTCAACGTATCTATACATTACTGAACGGTTTCCCAAATTGCCGTTTTCTCCGTTTTGATAGAATACGTATTGTTCAACCCCTCTCATCTTGTTTTCTGAAATGCAGTAGGAATATCTTTTTAGTTTAATTTCCGTTTGGTCATAGTTTTCGCCGTTTACCGTTAGGTCGCCTTGTGCAACAGGCTGACTTGCCGTTCCCGCGCCGTCGTTGGTAAATATTAGGTTTTTGAATTCGCCATATTGATAAGAAACTACTGAAATCTCATATTGCTGGTTGCTTGAAAGATTAACGTTTCTCATTGTAAAGAGCAGTTGGTTGTTATCAATAAGCGTTGACTGACTGTATTCATAACTTTCAGAAGTTGCAGGCTTTTTATCGTAAGAAGTGGTCATGGTGTAAGACGTTTTATTGTAAGCCGTTTTGTTGTTGCTTGTAAGTTTGTATATTTTCGCTTTGCCTTCTTGTAAACCAAAAGCCGAGTATTCAGACTGAGTTACGGTAAATATTGGATTAAATCCCGATTCGCCAGGGGTAAAATAACTTTCTGTGTAGATATAGTCGTTAAACGTTTGATCGTCTTTGCCGGGGATTTGATAAGTAGCCGTTACGTCAAGCCTTGTAATTAACTGATAGATATGCACGTTTTGACTTGTAAGCGCACCTCGCTGGTCGGTTTTTATATCCACTTGCCCAAACGGTAAATCAGATACGGTTTTTTCTGGTAGTGAAGAAAGAATTTCAAAGGACGTAACGTAACTTCCGCTATAATCGTATTTAATTATGCTGTCCTTTAAGTTGGAATCCTTTTTTATGTCCGAACCAAAGCTTTGCTCGTAGTCTACTGTGTAGTTGCAAGTTTCTTTATAGCCGATGGGCGGTGTTCCGTCCTTGCCGTAAAATAATGGTTCAAACGATAGTGTTATTTCTCCAGAACACCCACTACAACCACATCCACTTAGTAGAATGGAGCACATAATGAGTGCGCTTACGAGAGTTATTAAAAATTTTCTCATATAAATCTCCAAATGAAAACCCAAAAACGTGATTTTCTTTTTAACATAATACCATAAATTAGTTGAATTGTAAAATTTTCTATGGATAAATTAAAAATTAAGAAAAAAATTTTAATAATGTCTCGAAAATGGGACTATTATTTGGTATAATAAAAACATGGTTAAACTTATTACAACAGATTCTTATCAAAACGTGTTTAACTTGCTAAACGACTGTTTAAGCAATTCGGCGAACTCGCTTGACGGCGAAAACCTTATCTTTTGCGAGGAAAAGATTTCGCTTATGGTGGAGCGCCTTATTTGTGAAAGGTTTGGCGGTTCTTTTAATACCGAGGTTTACTCTTTCGGTAACTTTTTGCGTGTTTCTAAACCAAACGAAAACGCTCTTTCAAAAGAAGGCTCTGCAATGGTAGTTCAGCGCATACTTTCTTCTATTTCTCTCGACTGTTTTAGGGGGAATAAGTCAACGCTTGCACCCACTCTTTTTGAACTTATTATTCAGTTAAAGAGCGCAAACGTTACCCCAGACGACCTTATCTTTGCTATGCAAAAGACTAACGGCGTTCTAAAAAATAAACTGTCGGATATTGCTAAGGCGTATACCGCTTATGAAAACTATCTTTTAGAAAACGGTTACGAAGACCAAAGTTCTATGCTTTCATATTTGCCAGAAATTCTTGAAAACTCGCAAAGGGTAGCAAAAGCAAACGTTTACGTGGTTGGTTTTACTTCCTTTACAAGTCAAACGAGAAGCGCCGTTCGTTCGCTTATAAAAACGGCTAAGAACGTTACTGCCATTTTGGTGGAAGGACAAAATGACTTTGCGTTTGTTAACGAAACTTCTAAGGCTTTTGAACTGTGTTGTCAGCAAGAAGACCTTACTTGTATTAAACAAAAATCAAACGGAAACTATCTTTTAGAGAGTAACGTTATAACCCAAAATTTATTTAACCCTAAAAGTGTGGTTAAACCCGTTGATACTAAACGGGTGCATTATTTAACGGCTAAAAATACCTATGAAGAAATCGAGCGCGTTGCCGAGAGTATTAAAAAAGCAGTAATGAATGGGGAAATAAGGTATAGACAAGCGGTCGTGGCGCTTGCCGATGCCGATACTTATAGAGAACATATTAAGGCGTGTTTTGACATGCTTTCTATTCCTTATTTTTTAGACGAAAAGAAAAAGCCGGCACACCACCCGCTCGTCTTATTGATTTTAAACTACGTAGATATTTTCCGCAAAGGTTTTGAAAGTGAGTCGCTATGCGCGTTTTTTAAAAACCCACTTATTTGCAAGGATAAAGCGTTTGCCGATGCCTTTGAAAGATATCTAAAAAAATATAATCTTTTTTATTCGGCGTTTAAGTCGCCATTTGCTTTTGACGCTCAAGAGTTTGGCGATACTACCGAGTTTGAAAAGTTTAGGGTAAAAATAAACGAGTTGTTTACTTTGTTTAATCCGATTGCCTTTTTAGAAAAAATAAACGCAAAAGAGCAATTGGAAGATTATTCTCGTTTATTAGAAGAAGGCGGAGAAGCGGAAGAAAGCGCAATCACTTTACAAATTTACGGTGCGGTTGAAAAGCTTTTAACCGAAATCAGCGCATTTTTAGGCGGTGTAAATTTAAGTTATACCGAATATAAAAACGTTCTTCTTGGTGGTATTAACGCGCTCGAACTATCAATCATTCCACAGTATAACGACGCGGTGTTTATAGGTGGATACAAGGAAGTATCGTTGCGCCCCGCAAGTTATTTGTATGCGGTTGGGCTTACCTCTGAAGTCCCATCTGGCAAGGAAGACGTTGCGCTTATATCCGACGCGGAAATTGACGCGCTTGCCGACTTAAAAGTCATGATAGAACCAAAAATCAGGGTGGTTAACCATAGGGTTAAAGAAAGCCTTGTTTTAGGGCTTGGCGCATTTTCGGAAAAGTTATTTCTTTCTTACCCGTTGACTTCTAAAAACGGTGGAAAGAACTCAAAGAGTGAAGTTCTTGCATTTATGGAAGAAGCATTTAATATGCAAGAATTTCCAAAAGCAGACGGCTTTTTAACCGATAGACAAAGTCTTTTAAGTTACGCTAAATCGTGTAGCGATTTTTACGACGGGAAAACCTTGGATATTGAAGATGCCACTTCTTACTATTACCTTTGCAAAGACCAAAATCTAAATAGGCTTGCTATGGTCAGCGGTAAAGAGTTAAAGATAAGGCTTGAAGAAAACAAACGCGCAGTTATAAAAGACGTAACTTCGCCAACCACCATAGAAGACTATTATAAATGCCCCTATCGTGCGTTCTTATCACATGGACTAAGGCTAAAAGAACAAGATGAAGGTTCGGTAAACGCCCTTTCTTACGGCAACTTAATGCACGAACTTTTTGCCGAGTATCTTAAAAACATTTCTAAGGTTTACGACAAACAATCGTCAGACGCGCTCTTTGACAGTTTAGTAGAAAGCCTTTTGGCACGTCCCGAATATAAGCGATTTGAAGGGGACGGCGCAAAGTGGTCGTCCATTTCTCGCGCGCTTTTAGAGTGCAAGAAGTTTTGTTTTAAGTGCTATTTAGCAAGTCAAAATTCTGAGTTTAAAACTCTTCCCGAAAACGTGGAAGTCTCTTTTGGTAGAGAGAAAAAGGGGGTTAAGAGTTATCCTGCAATTTCGCTAAACGGTGGAAAGGTTAAACTTACGGGTAAAATAGACAGGGTTGACACCTGCGGAGATTATTGCAGAGTTATCGACTACAAAACGGGTTCTGCCGACGCATCAAACGATAAACTGTTTGCAGGGCTTAAACTTCAACTTTATTTATACGGGGCGGCGGTCAGCGATAAAAAACTTGCCGGAATGTATTACTTGCCCGTCAACGACTCTTTTAAGGCGGAAGATAAAAAGCAAAAGACCTTGGTCGTTGGCAAAACGCTTGACGACGTGGAAGTCGTGCATAAGCAAGACACGGCGCTTAATCAAAATCAAACGAGCGATATAATTCCCGTTGAATTTTCTGAAAAGAATGAAGGGTATAAGGGCGTTACTTCTAAAGAAAACCTTGATGCCATGGTGGAGTATGCTCTAAAAATATCCGAAAAGGCGGCGGAGCAAATGCAAGACGGGGTAATAGTTGCTTCCCCATACGAAAAAACGTGCGAACATTGTCCATACGTTTCAATGTGCCAAACTCAAGAAGAAAACGTTAGAAAGGTTAAAAGCGTTTCGGACGATACTTTCTATAAAACGATAAAAGGAGAAGACGATGCCCAAACTTAAAACAGAACAAACGCATGCTATAGATCATCAAGACGGCAACCTTTTGGTATCGGCTTCTGCGGGAAGCGGTAAGACTTTCGTTATGATTGAAAGGCTTATAAGGCTGATAAAAGAAAATCATGCAAGCGTCAGCCAAATTCTTGCCGTAACCTTTACCGAGTCTGCTGCGCTCGACATGAAAGAAAAACTTAAAAAGGCGCTTAAAAAGAGCATTGCGGAGGAGGGTAACACTCACTTAGCAAGCGCCGTTGCCGAAGTCCAAACGGCGGATATATCGACCATTCACGCATTTTGCGCAAAACTTATAAGAAAATACTTTTTTGCAGTAGACGTTGCGCCTGACTTTGTCATTGCAGACGAAAACGTCGCTTCACTAATCAAAAACCAAAGCATAGACAAAGTTTTCAAAAAGTATTACGGGCAAAAAGACCAAGAGTTTTTATCGCTTGTCGATAAATTTTCTTCTAATCGCGGAGACGACGGATTAAAAGAACTTATACTAAAACTTTTCGACTTTTTCTCGGCTGAAGCAAATCCAATAGAAAAGGCAAGAGAAACGCTTGCAAACTATACCGAGCAAGGCACGGAAAAACTTTTACAAGAATATCTCGGCTATTTTAAACTTAAACTTTCGCGGTTAAAAATACAGGCGGAAAGCGCGCTATCGGGGGTAAGAAGATTTTCGCTTGTTGCAGGCGAAAAGTTTTGCAACGACGTTTTAGACGATATTGCTCTTTATGAGAATATGTCTATCGAGCAAATTTTGGAAAGCCCAGCGTATGAGCGCAAACTTGTTTTCGATAGAAAACTTCCCCCCGAAGCGGTTGAGTATAAAGAACTAATCGCAGGGGTTAGAGATTCGCTTAAAAAGATTATTCCCACCTTTAAGAAGTATCTTTTAGAAGGAGCTATGGATAAGCGCGAAATAGACGTGCTATATAATGACGGACAAAAAATTTGCGAACTTATAGAAGCGTTTACCAAAGTTTATTCGGACGAAAAGACGGAAGAAAACCTTTTGGACTTTTCTGACTTAGAGCATTTTGCACTTAAAGTTTTGCAAGATGAAACGGTTAGAAAAAGCGTAAGCGAAAAGTATAAGTATATCTTTATCGACGAGTATCAAGACGTTAACGGCGTTCAAGAAAGCATTATAGGTAAGATTGCTAACGACAATTTGTTTATGGTTGGCGACGTTAAGCAAAGCATTTACGGATTTAGGGGTTGTAGGGCAGACTTTTTTAGTAATAAACTTGAAGAAATGCCTAAAAAAGGCGAAAAGACTTTACTACTAAACTATAACTTCCGTTCGGCTGACGCAGTTATTCAAACGGTAAACAAGATTTTCTGTTACTCTATGACGCAAGATAGGTTTGGTATGGACTACACCAAATGTATGCTCGTTGCAGGTGGACTTTACGGCGAGCAGTATAAGGGTAGGGCGCAACTCCACGTGCTTACGCATGCTAAAAAGGAGCGTTCGCAAGGGGAACAGCCAAGAGTTTACGATATCTTGCAAGAACTTGGAAAAGTTAAACCACAAGGGCTTCAAGATGCCGACATGGCGTGCTTAGTTGCAGAGATTATCAACAAAGAAATAGGCAAGCCTTATTACGACATCAAGGAAGAAAGAGAAAAAAGCGTTCGAATGGGCGACATCGCAATTCTCACAAGAAATCGCGAAACGGCTTACGTTCAAAAATTAGTAAACGGACTTATAAGTCACGGCATTCCCGTTGTTTCCGAAGTGGCGCAAGATATTTGCCAAACACAGGAAATTCAAATACTTATAAACTTATTAAAACTTATCAATAGTTATTCGGGGGATATTCCACTCGCTTCTACGCTAAAGAGCGCTGTGGGTAAGTTTACCGAAGAACAACTTGCAGAAATAGTTTTATTCTATCAAGACAACTATAAACCAGAGCTTGGTAAGAGTTTAGGCGGGTTTTACGATGCTTTTATATTCTATATGCAAAATGCAAACACCCATTTAAGCGTTCGCTTAAAAGAGTTTGACGCATACTTTAAAAAGATTAGACAACTTTCCGACTTTAAAGGCGCTCACGATATATTGCAAAAGGTTATTTTGGACTGTGGCTTCATGGCGGAAATTTATGCGGATAGCCATGGCGAATTAAAGGCCAAGCGCGTTAGAAAGTTTTTGTCTGAGAGTATTCGTAACGGTAAAAAACTTTCGGTATCCGAGTTTTTATCACTAATTAAAAACGATAAAAAGACTTTTACTATGTCGGAAATTGCAGAAGAAGACACCGTTAAGATTATGACCATGCACGCTTCGAAGGGGTTAGAGTTCCCCGTTGTAATAGTGTGTGGATTAGAACGCAACATGCGTATGGAAGAAGATAAAAACGTTTGCTTTACCGATAGAAAATGGGGCTTTGCAACTAAGTATTACGATACCCAAACTCGTTCCACTAAGGAAACGCTACTGCGCGCAGTTATTAAAGAGCGCCAAAGAGAAGAAGACGTTAAAGAAGAATTGCGACTTTTCTACGTGGCTACGACAAGAGCGACTTATTCGTTGCACCTTATGGTTGACGGCGACTTAGGAACAAACCCCGAAAACTTTGTAGATACAAAGAGTTTTAAGGAGTGCATTCCTAATACTATCGAGCAGACCGTTCACGATCAAAGCGAGTTTGCCATTTCTAAATTAGAAAAACAAAAGAGAGCGGTGCTATTCGGTTCTCCGTCAGAAGATGCTACTAAGCGTATTAAAAACAATTTGGCGTATTCCTATCCGTTTAGTGAAGACAGCCTTATTCCACTTAAAAGTTCTGTTACAAAAGAACTGTCGCTTTTGCAAGAACAAACGGCACTTCAACACTATATTTTTGAAGACGAAGATACCACCGATATTGAACGCGGTGTAATTGCGCATAAACTTTTAGAAAACCTTGATTTTAGTTTTAACTTAAATCTGCAAAAGGAATGCGAAAAACTTATGGAAAAGGGCGTGCTTGACAAACAATCGCTCGATAAAATAAGTATTTCTAAAATTCAAAAGGTGTTTGATAGTGGGGTGTTCGATAGAGTTGTAGGCAAGAAACTTTATAGAGAAAAAACCTTTATCGCAGGTGTTGAAGCAAGCCTTATAAAAGAGTGTAACTCAAACGAAAAAGTGCTTATTCAAGGTGCAGTTGACCTTATTGCAGTTGGCGATGACGGTGCTGATATTATCGATTACAAGTATTCGTCATTGGTTCCTCAAAGCCTTAAAGATAAGTATTCTAAACAACTTCAAGTTTATGCTCGCGCGTTTACCGTTGCTACGGGAATTAAAGTTAAAAGCACTTGTCTTATCAATTTGTTTACGGGCGACGTGGTAGACGTATAAACGCCAAAATAAACGCTTAATCGACAAACAAATATGCTTTTCTGCCGTTATATTCTCTTATAATTTTTAAGAGGTTAGGTAATGGCAGAAAAGTTTTCTTTTTTTATACGACAAACTCTTGGAAAAGTCAGTCCGGAAACAATGCTCTTTATATGTCTTTGCGCTTCTTTTGTTGCTTTGGTGGTAGGACTTATCATTTGGTTGTGCGCAGTAAATGTAGGTGTTCGTAAAAGGCTTTGGTGTATAATATTTTTCGCAGGAATAACAACTATTCAAGGTGCGCACGCGCTGATGTTTGGGCATTCTTTTTCATACGTGCTTTTTACGATTGGCGTAAATTTTATTCTATCGTTGCCCATATTTTTTGTATCACCGAGAAAACGAAAACTAAAAAAAGAACAAAAAGAACTTGCCGAGTTCTTAGATAGAAACGCGCAAAGTCTTATAGGTTCGGAGAGTGAAAACGGGCAAGGGGATAGTGAACAACTTGGAAAGCAAGACTACGAATTTGTAGCTCCGCCAAAAACTAATATTCCTGTGGAGAAACTTTCGGTTAAGGAAAAACAAAGCGATAAAGAAGATAAGCCTGATTTTACGCACGTCAAAAACGTTTTGGAAAGACTGGCATATTTTCCACTTACCCCCTTTGATAAACGGCAGGTTAAAGATTTAGAAGTGGCTATGAAAAGAATTGAAAGTGGTGAAAACACGGCGGAAGCCAAAAATAAAATAAATGACGGGCTTTCGTCCTTACTTAAAATAATGTCAAAATACGGCGTGTAAGTTTACGTTAAATAATTTAAAAAGCAGATAAAAAATTAAATTATCTGCTTTTTTTGGCATATGCTTTTATTAAAAAATAGCTTTACCTATTGATTTTACTATTTTTTTAATGTATAATAACCATGTAAAAATATGTTTTCTGACCAAAAAGGTGATAAGGAGAATTATGGCACTTTTTAAGAAGAAGAGAAGAGATGAAGAACAAAGTAAAATTATCGTAACTGAAGGCGCTTCTAAGGTCGCAGGCGTAGAAGGTTACAACCGTTTGAAAGATAACCTTTTGTATATCAATGCAGACGGCAATCACAAAGTTATTCAAATAGAGTCTGCTTCTGCAAAGGAAGGAAAGACAACGGTTGCTTGTAACCTTGCGGTAAGCCTTGGTCTTACCGACAAAAAGGTTTGTATTATCGACCTTGACTTCCGTCGTCCAAGAGTTCATAGAGTTTTTGAAATTAGTAAAGACGATGGTCTTGCTGAATACTTCTTAGGCGATCTTACAAAAGAGCAAATTATCAAACAGAGTGATTATAAAAACGTAGATATCATTACAAGGGGTGCGGAAATCTATAACTCATCTCTCGTTTTGGTGTCCGATAAATTTAAAGACCTTATCGCATACCTTCGTGAAAAATACGATTACGTTATCGTTGACTGTCCACCCGTTTTACACGTTTCCGACTACATTCACATCTCAAAGGTTACCGACGGGGTTATCTTCCTTATCGCATACGGCGTAACCACCAAAACTCAGGTTGCAGAAGCCGTTAAGGAACTTAGAAATAACAACGCTAAAATTCTCGGCACCGTGCTTTCTATGTATAATAGAAAAGACGGCGGATATAACTATTACTATTAACGGAGCGCGCTTTGATAGACCTTCACTCGCACGTTCTTCCGTTTGTTGACGATGGTAGCGACAGTTTGGAAAAGTCGGTTGAAATGCTTAAAAACTGCCAAGAAATGGGCGTAACCGACCTTGTTCTTACACCGCATTTTCGTGGTAGGTTTAACAAGACGGCAATTGAACTTAAAACTATTTTCGAGCAGTTTAAGGAACAAGTTAAACAGCATGGCGTAAACTTAAATCTCTATCTCGGTCAGGAAATTTACTGGTGCAAAGAGTTTAAAACTAACCTTTCTAACGGCACCGTTTTTGGGATTAATCAAGGCAAGTATTTGCTTGTCGAATGTCCTTACGGCGAAGAATGTGACGTTACGGAAATTGTTTACGAAGTAAAAACAACGGGGTATATTCCCGTCGTTGCACACGTGGAACGCTATTCGTATATTACCGTCGATGACGTTGAAGAAATTAAACGCATGGGCGCTGTCGTTCAAGTAAATGCAGGCTCGATAGTCGCTAAAGACAATCGCATCGATAGGAAAAAAGTTAAAAAACTTTTTAAGTTAGGACTTGTTGACGTCGTTGCAAGCGACGTGCATGCACATAGACAAAACTATATGCAAAGAGCATATGAAGTAGTGCAAAAAAAATACGGCAAAGATACGGCAGACGCAGTTTTTATTCACAATGCCAAAAAGATTATTCAAGGTTAGACTGCTGTCTAACCTTCTTTATATAAAAGGAAAATATGGACAAAAGAATTATAGCCATTGGCGGTGGGGAAATCAAAAATAAAACCACCTTGGAAATTGATAGATATATTGCAAACCTTGCAAAAGAACACGCAGGCGATAAACGCGCTAACGCATTGTTTATTGGCACGGCTTCGCACGACAGTATGCCTTACTTTAATAGTTTTAGGAAAACTTACACTTCGGTTTTCGACATCAAAGCCGAAGTTGCCCTTTTGGTTTACGGCGAAATGGATTTAGAACGAGTTAAAAGTAAAATCGATATGGCAGACTGCATTTATATTGGCGGTGGCGATACCGTTTATATGCTTGAAAAGTGGAAGGAAGTAGGTCTTACCGAACTTTTAATCAAGGCATATAATGATGGCAAGATTATTTGCGGTTTATCCGCAGGTGCAATTTGTTGGTTTGAAACCATGTATACCGACTACCAAATAATGCGTGGGGAAAGTGCTGATTACACGCTCATAAAGGGACTTGGCGTGCTAAAAGGCACTTGCACTCCGCACTTTAATGAAAGAGAAAAAGACTTTACTGAAAACATGATAATAAATCAAATTCCGCGTGCGTTCGCTATTGAAAACGACGCAGCGATAGAGTTTGTCAACGGCGATTTTTCACGCGCTATTTCGTCGGGTGGAAAAGCATACGAAATGATAAACGAGAACGGCAATATAATAAAAAAGGAACTTTAATGGAAAACTACAATCGTGAAATGGAAAGGGTAATAACAGAACTTAAAAGGCAAGGCGAAAAACCTACATTGCTTTTGCATAGTTGTTGTGCGCCCTGTTCGTCTTCTTGTATAGAAAGGCTTAAAGACCATTTTGAAATAACAGTATATTACTATAACCCCAATATCGACAGTTTAGAAGAGTTTACTAAGCGCGCAGAAGAACAAGCGAGGTTGTGCGCCGTAATGGGCGTTGAATGTATTATAGAAGACTACGATAAACAGAGTTTCTATAAAGCGAGCAAAGGGCTTGAAGATGTGCCCGAAGGCGGACTTAGATGTACAGAATGTTTCACTTTGCGACTTAGTAAGACCGCACAAATAGCAAAGGAAAAGGGCTTTGAGTATTTCACAACTACGCTTACCATTAGCCCGCTAAAAGACGCGGAAAGATTAAACGTGATAGGTAAAAGTTTAGAGCAAAAACACGGTGTTAAGTTTTTGCCAAGCGACTTCAAAAAACGCGGTGGCTATCAAAGAAGCATCGAACTTTCTCGTGAATATAATCTATACCGTCAAAATTATTGCGGTTGCGAGTTTTCTAAATCATTAAACCCGTAAAAACTCGAAATTGTAAAGCAAAGTAGCGTGATTTCTTTATTAAAGAAATCACGCTACTTTTAATTTTGTTTAAATTTTAACAGATTAAATCTTAAAAAAATTTTCTGCCAAGCAAATAGTCTGCAGACACTTCAAAGTAATCTGCTAATTTTACGATATAGGTAGCCTTAGGCTCGTTGATTCCACGTTCCCAAAAATCAATTGCTTTTTGACTTACGCCAATTTGTTTTGCTAATTGCTGTTGCGATAAATTTTTTTCCAAACGCAACTCTTTAAGAATACTCGATAACATTATTTAAATTATAGAAGAAATCTTCTCAAAATAGTTGACAAAGAAGAAATCTTCTTGTAGAATAATAAAGAACATAAGAAGAAAACTTCTTAAATTGTTCGGGAGGTAAAATAAAGTGAGTAGGTATGTAGAAAACAATCTCGGTAGAGGCGAAGAAATCGTCTTGAAGGCAAAGAAAAGCTTTTGGTGCGTAGTTCCACAAATTGTATGGTTTGTGTTAATGGTTGTCCTTTTCTTCGTTCTTAAAAATGTGTTGAGTGAACCAAGAGAACCTGAAACTCGTGAAGAACTTCTTCGTGTAATGGCTGGCGAAACATTGGTAAGTCCGATTGTGGAGTATTTATGGATTCTTATTATTGTTGGCTTGATTCCATTGATCATTAGATTGATCGTTCTTTGGGGTATGAACCTTGCAGTAACTAACAAGAGAGTTCTTGGTAAAATCGGTGTTCTTAAGATTCAAGCACTTGATTATCACATTGAAAAAGTAGATAACGTATCATTAAAGGCTGGTTTCTTAGGAAATCTTTTCCACTATCATACTGTAGTAGTTAAGGGCGGTGGAGATAACGCTGAAATTAAGTTTATCGGTATTTCTAATGCTAATCAATTTAAAAATGCTATAAACGAAGCGATTGAAAAACATGCTGATGAAGCAAGAAAGCAACAAGCTGCTGAAATAGCAAAGGCTATGGGCAGATAATTACATGTTCACACATCATAAAAGCAGGGTTTTCCCTGCTTTTATGATTTTAGATAAGCAAAGGAGAAATTATGAGTAAAAAATTAAAATATATATTATGTATCTTACTTGGGCTAATAAGCGCGTTGAGTTTTACCGCTTGTAGTTTTGGTGCAGATGACAACGGGATAGGCGACATTTCGGGAGAGATAACTAAGTTAAACGCGCCCGCAAACGTTAGGGTTGAAAATAATATAATCAAATGGAGTAGCGTTTCTGATGCAGGCTCTTATATCGTGCAAATTGGTGATGAAAGCCATCAAGCAACTACTACTTCTTTAGAATATCCTATTTCGTCACTACTTTCTGAAAGCGCAAGTGGACTTTACGTAAAGGTAAAGGCTTTGCCAAGTAGTTCGCTTTTATTTAGTGAATCGGACTGGTCGCAAGTTTACGGACCTGTAAACTACGTGGTTTCTACACCATCTGTAAACCCCGATGGTTTTGCTGACGCTTATGCAAGCAACGGCTTAGGTAGAACTATAAATATGATTACCGCAACTGATTTTGAATCTTGGAGTGGTTCGGTTTCTATCTTCGATACTTCTAAACTTTATAAAATAAGTCTTATTGAAGAAAGGATTGGCAAACAAGAAGCCGTTTACTATTCGGGTAATGATTTTAGCGAATTGGCTGAAAAATGGTCTGTTAAAACGAGTGCGAAAACGAATAGAACGGCAGGCGTAAAAGTTCCACAATATGCTTTAGGGCTATCCGCAGGCTTTTCCATTAGTGGTGCAAGCGGATACGAAGTAGCAAAGAAGTCTGAGACGCAACAATTTTTCTATAAACTTCGTCAAAACTTAGTTGGTAAAAGAGTTGAAGTTTCAGGATATAAACAAACGGGAACATTTTCTAACATTTTATCTGAAACCTTTTTAAGCGATGCTCAAAGAGTAAATAACGGAACGCTTACCGCTAAAGATTTTATCGAAGTTTATGGCACTCACGTTATTATGTCTGCATACTACGGTGGCGCTATTGAAGCAAACTATTATAGCGTAGAACATAAAAATGAAGAAAGTAGAGATTGGTATTCAAACTTAGAAACGACGCTTACGAGCGCTCTTACAATAGGCGACGTAAACGCCGGCTTTGAAAATGGATCTTCTATTGACTTTACTAAATTTAACAGTAGCACGCTTGGTAACAAAACTACTTATTTTAACGCAAAAGCAATAGGTGGCTCAAGTAGAAGTTTTGGCAATATGGAAACCTTTGCTCAAAACTATTCATCGTGGGCAGAAAGTGTTAACGAAGACACCTATTCTCTAATAGACGTGCCAGACGGAAGTCTTTATTGTGTATGGGATTATCTTCCTGCTGAATACGCTAACGCTAAGGCTATACTAAACGAATACTTAGTAAATAGTTGTAGCGATTACTACTTAGAAATTTGTGATAAAATAGGCAAAATAACTGCAAAAGACAACGTTACTTTTGATATTGAAACTTCTACTCTTAACGTAGACCTTAAAGAGTTTTATGCTACGGGGGAACTTACCAATATAAGTAACGGCACTTTCGAAAACGGCATACTTACCATTTATCCTGCATTTAATGGCCAAAAAGTAGAAAACGTTGTTATCGAAGGATTATATATGACTGACGATAGTTTAGGTGTTCCTATTACAACAACTCTAAACGGTTTATCAATTAAATTCCACGAGGCATGGAACAGAGACGTTAACGTAACTATAAAAAACATGGGTTGGATAGCAGTAGATGGTTGTTCTGCGCTTGATTTTTCTGCGTTAAATGAAAATTGCGTTGCCAACGTTTGTTTTGAGGGCGAGAATTTAATAAAAGGCTACAACGGAGCTAACGGAGCATCGGCAGGGCAAAATGGTTTTGATGGTGGCTCGGGAATAGTTGCTAATAATTTAAATCTTTATGGCGATGGCAAGATAACCATTTTTGGTGGTAATGGCGGAAATGGTGCAACTGGTTATGACGGGGCAACAGGAACGGAAAGTAAAGATCCAACTCAAGGTGGTAAAGGAGGAGATGGCGGTAAAGGTGGCAACTGCATAAAGGCAAAAACTACAACACTATATTTAATCAATTATTACTTTGTTGGTGGAAATGGTGGCGATGGTGGAACTGGCGGTAAAGGTGGCAACGGATTCCCTATTACATATAGAGGTGCAGATAATAATCCGGACTCATTTAGAGTTAGATTCCGTGGGGCGAAAGCGGGTAATGGCGGCAATGGCGGTAATGCCGGAGAGCCTGGAATCTCCTCCAATGAAAATGCTGTTTTTGGAAACGGTGGAAACGGCGGAAATGGAGGTCGTGGCGGTAATAGTGGTTATTACTATAACGGATTTGGAAGCGTTTGGCTTTTTGCACCTGGAAATGGTGGAAATGGTGGCGATGGCGGCAATGGTGTGGTTGCAGGAACTCATGGCTCAGGAGGTTTATCTGGCTTAAAGATTAACAGAGAAACAGACGGGATATTAGGAACAAAATTTGACGATGACGGATCAAAATATGGGATTTATGCAAAAAATGGTTCAGACGGAAAAGATGGGGAAGTTATTGCATGAACAAAAAAAGGCTTTTGCAAACTGCAAAAGCCTTTTAATTTTATAAAAAACTATTTTTTATAAACAACGTTGCCGTCTCTAATGGTTAGTAAAACGTTAAACTCTCCGTCAAGCACGGTAAGGTCTGCGTTCTTGCCTTGTTTTATAGAGCCAACCTTGTCGTCAATTTTAAGATTTTTAGCAGGGTTTATCGTTGCATAGTCGATTGCATCGGTAAATGGAACGTCAAGTTTTAGAACTAAGTTCTTGATTGCTTGGTTCATCTTTAATATGCTTCCTGCCAAAGCGCCGTTTCTAAGTCTTGCTTCGCCGTCCTTAACGATAACTTCTTGACCACCGAGTTCGCTTAAACCGTCGGGCAAGTGTTTTGCACGCATACTGTCGGTAATAAGTGTGAACTTATCGTGAGGTTTGTTTTTAATAAGAAGTTTAATTGCAGGTGCGGATAAATGCACTAAGTCGCAAATAGCTTCGCAGTTAAGACTGTCAAAAAGCATTGCGCTACCAACAACGCCAACGTCTCTGTGGTGTAAACCCTTTTGAGCGTTATACGTATGCGTTACGTTGGAAAGACCGCTTTCGATTGCCTTTTCAATATCCTTGTAACCTGCGTCGGTGTGCCCAGAACTTGCAACAACGCCCTTTGCGGTCATGTGTTTGATAAGTTCGTCAGCACCTTCTACTTCGGGAGCAAGGCTAACGATTTTGATAGCGTTTCCACTCTTTTCGTTATAATCGTCAAAAACTTCAATGCTTGGAGCAGCAACGTATTCTAAAGGTTGCGCGCCAATATGTTTAACTGAAATAAACGGACCTTCTAAGTGAATACCCAAAACTTTTGCGCCCTCTTTAACGTCTGCTGAAATATATTCCTTAACAGCATTCATAGCCTTAGAAATATTTTCGGGGCTTTGAGTCATTGTGGTTGCTAAAAAGCCTGTTGTTCCTTCGCTTGCAACGGCGTTCGCGATAGTGGAGAGCGCTTCTACGCTTGCGTCCATAGCGTCAGCACCTGCCGCACCGTGAATATGTTGGTCGATAAACCCTGGGACTAACACGCAGTCGCCACAAAGTTTAATTTCTTCGCTAATTTTACTTGCATCGTCGCCAACGTAGGCGATTTTGCTGTCTTCTATACCGACGTTAGTTGTTATAACGCCTTTTCCTTCAACGTATGCCTTTATGTTTTTAAAGCCTTTCATAGTATAAAATCTCCAAAATTTAATCAAGTAAATTTTAACACTATAAAGGTGCGTTGTCAATGGAAAAAGTTTTTTATTGTTAGAAAATATTAGAAAATCTTATCTTAAAAGTTTGTGGAATTTGTTCGGAAAGTTCTATCAATACTTCCATTTTAGAAATGGCGTCTTCCCATTGCTTGTCGCGAACGAGCGTAACCGCTTCGGCTATCCATAAATCTACTTCTTTTATCTCGGTATGTGGAATAAGCGCGTGAAGCGTTTGCTTTTTATCAAGCCAACACTTTTGCACCGAATACACGTCGTCTATCGTTGCCGTTTGGTCGTCTATTTTTTCGTAGACGACGTTTAGCACGCCGCTAAATTCGTCAAATTGCTTGTCTACTACGTGGCATTCCCAAATAGAGCCTACAAGAAGCAAAACCCCAACGCAGATTGTGGAAATAATCGTCTTTACCATTGCACCCCCTGTGGAAGAGGAAACTCAGAGATTTCAAAGGGCGAGTTTTTCATTTTTAAGTAAGCCTTTCCCTTGCCGTCAACCGTTAAGACTTCCGTGTTCTTTAATGATTTTCCCTTACTTTTAAGAAAGTCGGTAACACGGCTTTTGTCCAAGTTAACAAGTTTTAAGTTGCTGTTGTGAATATTGCCGTCGTTAACTATTAAAAGGGGAACTGACTGCGACTCTTGACTGTTTTGACTTTTTAAGGCGGACAACTTGCCGTTTGATTCAAAAATGGCGTAGTCAAGCTCGTCAAAGGCAAAATAGCCTGCGCTTCGCATAGATTCAATAAGGTCTTCAACCCCCATATTGTTGCGTTTAAGCTCGTAAAGGTCCACGCCGTTTTTGTTGATAACAACGCTTGGTTTTCCAGAAATGACTTTCTTAGCAAAACCGCCCATTTGCTCTATTAAAGAGAGTAGTTGGTGAAGCCCAAACAGGGTAACGACTGCAACTATTCCGTAGATAAGCGGAATGGAAACGTCTGCCATGGGCACGCACGCAAGGTCTGCTATAATTAGGGTAACTATAAATTCAAAAGGTTGCATTTCACCTATTTGACGCTTACCCATAAGCCTTATAAGTATCAATAATACAGAAAAAATTATGGTTGTTCTAATAAACGTTATAGCCATAAAAAAAGTATGTGGGAACGGCTAAATTTTATGCTTAATCGTTGACTTTTTATGTAAACTTTGGTATTATAAACGCATAGAGTAGTAAAGACGCGTCAAGTGTTGCAAAATGGGATGTCGTTTGCAAACGAAAGACAAAAGTCTGCGGTGTCTTTACGCGTCCGCTATTATTTTTATGCGTTTTTACGCGAAAATTTTATCGGTCTCTCTAAATGTATTTTGGGAGATTTTTTTATGGAAAAAAGTTGTAAAAGCACAGGTAGATTTAAGCGCGTTTTGTTTTCTGAAATGATGCAAAACTGCACGCCCACTCAAAAGATAGCCTACATTGCTATAATGACGGCGCTCACCGTAATATGCAATATGTTTTTTGAATTTAAACTTGCCGACACGCAGTTTTCGTTAACGTTATTCTTCTCGGCATTAACGGGTATTATCATCGGACCGATATTTGGTTTTGTGGCAAGTTTTTTGGGCGACTTGGTTGGTTTTTTATATAACTCGGGCGGATTTATGTATATGCCTTGGATAGGTTTAAGCATGGGTTTGGTTTCGCTTATCGCAGGCTTTATCGTAAACGGTTTTACGTTTGGTTTTAAGGGCGAAAAATACGTTAAACTTGCGTTGGTTAGCCTTTTGACGTTTTTGTGTTGCACCGTCGCTGTAAATACCACCGCCTTTTGGATAATTTATAACGATAGAAAAGTTTCTTATTTTACCTATCTTGTGGCAAGACTATTTGTTCAAGGTCAAATTTGGAACAGTTTAGTTAATTATTTACTTTTGTTTTTGTTGTATCCTTTGATTTTAAGGATAAAAACCTTATTAGAAAAAAGAAGATAATGCCTTACCTTAAGGAAAAGTGAGAGAAAAAACGGCTTAAAATTAAGCCGTTTTTTTCTTTGCGAAAATAGTTTTTAGTTTTTCTTTTGCCCCATTAAAGGTAATAAGTCCAAAGCCGAAATACATTAATATATTAAATAGCGCGGTAAGGGTAGCGCAAGCAAACAAGGTTAGCACCGTTCCTAAAATGGAAAGCAATAGCTTTTCTAAAAGAACGCCAAACAGTATTGACGGCAAGGTGGTGAAAAATGCCACGAGCAAAAATTTTAGGTATTTGGGTTTTTCTTTGCAGTTTTTATTAAGAAGCCAAAGGTTTAGCACGGTGGTTAAACCAAATACGAAAGCAAAACCTATAAGTAGTGAATATATTCCTATAAAAGGCGGTAAAAACCATATAGATAAAAGCATAAGCCCACCGCTTACTATGTAGAATACAAGCGTTTTAGTTTCTAACCCCATAGAATTAAGGATAGAAGTCGATAGACTTGAAAGGCTCATAAATATCATTAAAAAGGACGTGGCTTTTATGTATTTACCGCACTCGTATTCGCCGAAGATAACCATGCCTATTTCTTCACCGCAAACGAAGAAGACGGGAATGAAGATAAGCGTTAGAATTGACGTAAACTTGATAGACTTTTCCACGTCGCGTTTAAGGTAGTAGTGTCTGCCATTATAAAAACTTTCGGAAATTTCAGGGATAAGAACTAAGGTAAACGAGCCTATAAGCGTTGTCGGTATAGATAGAATGGGTAGTGCTTGCCCCATAGCCGCACCAAAAGAGCGCATTGCTTCGGCTTCCGAAAAGCCTGCTGATATTAAGCGCATGGGTAGAAGAATAGACACTAACGACACCGCAAACGAGTTTGCAGAGCGCATGGCTGTTATGGGCATTGCCGAGCGAATGAGTGGCTTAAACTCAGAAGTAGGGTTACGTAAGCGATTTTTTCTTATAAAGAAAACGAATAGCGCAAGCGCGAAAGAGAATACGTAAGAGATAAGCACGGCAACGCCTGCTCTAAAAGCGCCTTGATAAACTGTCTGAGAAAAACTTATCAAGATTATTCCCATGATTATCATAACGATTTCTTCTAACAGTTCAATGACGCTGTAAGGCAAAAAGTCTTTGTTTCCCCAAAACACTCCGCGAAGAACTGAGTATACGCAAGTAAAAACTAAGCCGGGAAGAATAACTAAGAATACGTTAAAAGAGCGTTTGTCTGCAAAAAGAAAGGAAAAAGTGCTTCCCGAAAAGTAGAATATTAAGCAAACGGGCACAGCAAAAATTAGTGGTAGACATATCCCTGCAGTAATGATTTTAGCAACCTTGTCTTTTTTGTTTTCGGCTTTGTATTTAGTCATTAGCCGAGAAACGGTTATAGGAATACCAGAGCAACAAAGCGTATAAAAAAGCCCGAATATAGATAGGGCGACAGAGTAAATGCCAATACCTTCCGCGCCGATAGAGTGCGAAAGGTAAATGCGATATAAAAAGCCAAGCACTTTTTCACTTACCGAAAAAACCGAAACGAAAGCCACCGTTTGAAAAAAGCGTTTCAACTCATTGCCCCCATACAAAGTGATATATAATTTTATTCAATTTAACGGGGAAATATTAGTTGAATTGTCAAATATTGTTAATCATTTTTGTCATAAAAAGCTTGACTTGTAATTCTAATGCCAATATTAAAGCCATTTTGAAAAATAGTTTTTGATACGGAATAGGAAATTCCTTTTAATAAATTATCAAAATTTTCTTTTGCTGAATATGGCAGGACTTCTAATAAGTTTTTTATTAATTCAATATGATTTTTCTTGCTTTGTTCAAAACTTTGTTCAAACAATTTTTCTCCACCTAACGCTATAAATAGTTCATCAAAATTTTTTTGCATATTTATTCTCCTAATATAATATTATCGGCAATGCACATTATTGTCAATAGGCATTGCACATATTATGTAAAATAAAATTATGAAATTTGGTGATAATTTTAAGAAAATAAGAAATCAATGTGGTTTTTCTCAACAATATGTTGCTAAACAACTTGGCATTAGCCAATCAAATATAAGTGATTGGGAAAACGACGTTTCTCGCCCAGAGTATGAAAAACTTATACAACTATCTAAAATTTACGACGTTAGTTTATATGACCTTTTGGGAATAGACGAAAATTAGTAACGTTCAAAAACTTTTTATAAAAGCACGTAAGAAAACGGCTCTCTTTTTGGAGAGCCGTTTTTGTTTTTTTTGGTTTTACTGTTTTTCCAAAATTTCCTTTAAGGCTGGGGCGAATGCTTTTGCCATTAAATAAAAGCCCAAATCGTTGGGGTGGCAACAGTCAACCGTGCAGTCGCCTTCGATTTCTTTGGGGAAGACGGTAGAGCCGTCTATAAAATACACGTTGCTATCACCTTGTTTTTTTGCCTTTTCAACCGTTCCGTTAATGATATCAATTCTTTCTTTATAATCATTATAGTAGAACGCGCCAATCCTTGAAGCAAACACGATAGGTGTGTTTGGGTGAACATTTCTTATGGCTTGGTAAATAGAGTAGTGCGTTTGAGATAAATGTTCGGGTGAGGGGGAGTTATGGTCGTAGTCGATAAAATAAATGCAAGGGTTAAGTTTTGCAAGGTATTCTTCTGCGTCTTTTCCGCCCTTAGCAGAACCCGTTACGCCCATATTATAAACGTCGCAATCAAGCATTTGAGAAAGCAAGCTAACGTAGTCTAATCCCGGTCTTGAAGCGCATCCACCGTGGGTAACGCTTGAACCGTAAAATGCGATATATCCGTTATGCTTATACTCAGTAGGTGCAAAAATCTCTGAGTTTGGCTTAATGCCGATTAGCACTTCTTTAACGCCGTTATATAAGGGCAAGAAAAGGGTTATATCGTAAAAATCTTTTTTGCCTATCTTTTGCTCTAAATTAAATTCGCCCGAATACTTAACGGGATATTTGCCGTCACGAAAATCTGCAATTCTTTGCTCTGCCGTGTCTGCGCCTGCAAAGAAAGAAAAGTCTTGGTCGCCAACGCCCTTTAGCACGTCCTTTGCTTCTGCCGAGAACTTGCCGACAAACCTTTTGCCGTCGTAAACGGAAACACCGTAACAGTTAGTGAGCGCAGATGCCGAAGAAATAACACCGTCAGCAACCCTTGCCGTTACGTGGAAAGCAACGTTAGGGGAGTTGGTGCGAAAACGTATTCTACCACCCGTGGTGCTATCAGCATAAACTTTATATCCTAAGCCGATTTTACCTGCATCGTCTAACGGAAAGCGCATATACGCTTTGTCTTTTTCCGAATAAAATACACCGTAAGTTTTTGCTTTGGTATCTAAGGCGTTTGCCCAAATAAGGTCGGTGGAAGAAACGCCACTCGGCTTAAAATTTTTATCAATTTGTTCAATTCCCATATTAGTTTTCCTTGTTTAGTAATTTATTAAGTATTGGGTAAAGCCTTTTTGCCATTTTATAAAAGCCAAAATCGTTGGGGTGAGTGGTGTCTACAAAACAATAGAAATAATCTTTGCCCATAAGCGTTCTTCCGTCAACGTAGTATACGTTTTTGTCCCCTTCTGCCAATGCTTTAACATACGTTTGCTTTACAACCCTTCTGTGTTTATCACATATTTTGGGGTTTTTGTTATAGTCGGGTTTGCTAATGAAAATAATAGGCGTATCTTTACATACTTCTCTATACTTTTTATAAAAAGCATAGTGGGTATCTTTAAGATGCTGTAGGGTTGGGGCATTATGGTCGTAGTCAAGCACGAAAACCGAGTGTGGAAGACTTGATATGTATTCTGCCATAAGTTGTTCGCCTCTACAACTTCCCGAAAAACCAAGGTTTAACACTTTGGCATCAAGCATTCTTGCTAAAATGTTAGTGTAGCCGTTTCCCGGTTGGGTTGCGCAACCCCCTTGTGTTATAGAAGAACCATAAAAAATAATTTGGTCTTGGTGGGTGAGTGGCTTTGGCTTAGATAATTCACAACCTTTTTGTAAACCTATATACACGTCATGAACGTTGTAGTAAAGTGGGAAAAACAATTCGCAATCTAACGTTTGGTTAAGATGCTTTGGAAAGTTTTCAAAAAGTCCTTCGTAAAAAACAGGCTCTTGTGCTTTTTTTGCGTAAAGGTTAGTGGAAAGAAGTGGGGCGAAGCATTTAACAAATTCGCCGTTTACGTATAAACTAAAACCTGCCGAGCCCATCAAAGTCATGTTGGTCATAACACCATCATATCTTTGTTCAACTCTTAACGCAAAAAAAGGCGAATTTGTTCTAAATCTCAATCTTCCACCAGAAGTGTGTGTGCATAGATGAGATACACCTTCGTTAACGTTATCTGCTATTTCTTTTGGCAGGCGTAAATACTGACCGTCTTTTTCGGAATAATAAACGCCTGTAAGCTCGAAAGCATCTTGGTTTATTTGATGCCATTCTATATCGCTTCTTGTAATTTCACTGTTTGCAAAATTCTTATCAATTTTAGTAATGTCCATAGTATTATCCCTATTTTTATTTCTTAAAAAAATTCTAACAAAAAAGCCATACAAAGTCAATACGTAAAAACAAAAAAACCCACTGAAATTCAGTGGGTTAAAAGGTTTTTAATCAAACTTTTTATTATTTGCATTCGTCAGCTTTGCCAGCGCAACCTAAAACGTTGATGAGCTTGTGTCTAACGATTTCTTTAATGTTAGCACGAGCAGGTTTTAAGTATTCTCTTGGGTCGAACTTGTCAGGATGTTCGTTGTAGAACTTTCTGATAGTTCCGGTCATTGCTAAACGAAGGTCAGAGTCGATGTTGATTTTGCAAACTGAAAGTTTTGCAGCTTCACGAAGTTGTTCTTCTGGAACACCGATAGCGTTTGGCATTTTACCGCCGTTTTCGTTAACCATTTTAACGTATTCTTGTGGAACTGAAGAAGAACCGTGTAATACGATTGGGAAGTCGCCAAGTTTTTCAGCAACTGCCTTTAAGATATCAAAACGAAGTGGAGGGGGAACTAATACGCCGTCTGCATTTCTGGTGCATTGTTCGGGAGTGAACTTGTATGCGCCGTGTGAAGTTCCGATAGCGATTGCAAGGCTATCAACGCCTGTTCTTTCAACGAATTCGATAACTTCTTCTGGTCTGGTGTAAGATTCGTGGCCAGCTTCTACTTTAACTTCGTCTTCGATACCTGCTAAGGTTCCGAGTTCACCTTCAACGGTAACGTATGGGTTGTATGCGTGTGCGTATTCAACAACCTTTTTGGTAAGAGCTACGTTTTCTTCGAAAGGAAGGTGTGAGCCGTCGATCATAACAGAAGTGAATCCGCCGTCGATACATGCTTTACAAGTTTCGAAGTCAGGACCGTGGTCTAAGTGAAGCGCAATTGGAATTTCAGGACATTCTGCAACTGCTGCTTCTACGAGTTTAACAAGGTAAGTGTGGTTAGCGTATGCTCTTGCACCCTTACTAACTTGTAAGATAACTGGAGCGTTTTCTTCTTTACAAGCTTCGGTAATACCTTGAACGATTTCCATGTTGTTTACGTTGAACGCGCCGATAGCGTATCCGCCCTTAGCAGCTTGTTCAAACATTTTTTTGGTGTTTACTAATGACATTTGTGTAATCCTCCAATAAGTTTTACAATTATTTTTAATTTTAACGCTTCAATTATACTACGAAAAATTTTAAATGGCAAATATTTTTACTAATTGGTGCGAAATACTTTATATTTTTATAAAAAAAGTCTATAATGTAAGGGAATTAAATTTAAGGTAGGTTGCTATGCAAGACCAAAGAGTTAACAAATTAGCCCACGGGCTTATAAATTATTCGTGTCAGCTTAAAAAGGGCGAAAAGGTTTTAATCGAAGCGAAGGGCATTGACTACATGCTCGTTACGGCGCTCGTTAAGGAAGCGTATAAGGTTGGCGCTTATCCTTTCGTGGAAATTTACGATAACCGCGTTACGAGAGAACTTCTTTTAGGCGAAACTGAAGAACTTGCAAAACTTCGCGCTAAGTTCGACGGCGCAAGAATGTCTGAAATGGACGCATATATCGGTATTCGTGATGGGGAAAACAGCAACGAACTTTGCGACGTTCCCGAAGATAAAATGCAAATAGAAAGTAAATTCTATTCTCAACCCGTTCACCACGAACGCAGGGTTAAAAATACCAAGTGGGTAGTTTTAAGATACCCAAACCAAGGCATGGCTCAACAAGCCAACATGAGCACTGACGCCTTTGAAGAATTCTATTTTAACGTTTGCAATTTAGATTACTCTAAAATGGACAAGGCAATGGACGCTTTGGAAAAACGCTTAAATAACGCAGACAAGGTTAGAATAGTAGGACCTGGAACAGACCTTTCTTTTTCTATTAAGGGAATAGGCAGCAAAAAGTGCGCGGGAAGATGCAATATCCCCGACGGCGAAATTTACACCGCACCCGTAAAGGACAGCGTTAACGGTGTTATAACGTATAACACTCCGTCAATAGAAAACGGCTTTAAGTTTGAAAACGTTTGCCTAACCTTTAAGGACGGCAAGATAATCAATGCCACCGCTAACGATAACGATAAAGTAAACGCGCTATTTGATACTGACGAAGGCGCAAGATACGTTGGCGAGTTCGCTTTTGGCGTTAACCCATACATTACTAAGCCTATGGGCGACATTCTTTTTGACGAAAAGATTTCAGGCTCTATCCACTTTACCCCCGGCAGTTGTTACGACGACGCGTATAACGGAAACGAATCTGCAATTCATTGGGACTTGGTTTTAATTCAAACTCCCGAATACGGCGGCGGAGAGATTTATCTCGACGGCGAACTCATTCGCAAAGACGGATTGTTTGTGGTTGACGATTTGAAATGTTTAAACCCCGAAAATTTAAAATAGCGGGTAAAATTGTTTGACTATTGCCAAAATATATTATAAAATGTATACGAAAAATGAGAAAATCAAATTTGGAGGACATAAAAAATGTCAAAAGTAACAAAAGTTGCAATTAACGGTTTCGGTCGTATCGGTCGTCTTGCTTTCCGTCAAATGTTCGGTGCTGAAGGCTACGAAGTTGTTGCTATCAACGACTTAACCAGCCCAAAAATGCTCGCTCACTTATTAAAGTATGACACAATGCAAGGTAACTACGCTCGTGATCATCAAGTAGACTTCGCAGAAGCTGTTCTTAACGAAGACGGTTCTGTTAAAGAAAACGGCTACATCGTAGTAGACGGCAAGAAAATCACCATCTACGCTATGGCTAAAGCTGCTGAACTTCCATGGGGCAAACTCGGTATCGACGTTGTTTTAGAATGTACCGGTTTCTACACCAGCAAGGCAAAGGCTCAAGCTCACATCGATGCTGGCGCTAAAAACGTTGTTATTTCTGCTCCTGCAGGTAACGACCTCCCAACTATCGTTTACAACGTAAACCACAAGACCTTAACTAAGGACGATCACATCATTTCTGCTGCATCTTGCACCACCAACTGTCTCGCTCCTATGGCTAAGGCTCTCAACGACCTCGCTCCTATCGAAGCTGGTATCATGACCACCGTTCACGCTTACACCGGTGACCAAATGATCCTCGACGGTCCACAAAGAAAGGGTGACCTCCGTCGTTCAAGAGCAGGCGCTATGAACATCGTTCCTAACAGCACCGGCGCTGCAAAAGCTATCGGTCTTGTTATCCCTGAACTCAACGGCAAACTCATCGGTTCTGCTCAACGTGTTCCTACCGCAACCGGTTCTACCACCATCTTAGTTGCTGTAGTTAACAAGGCTGTTACCAAAGACGAAGTTAACGCTGCTATGAAGGCTGCTGCTAACGAATCTTTCGGTTACAATACCGACGAAATCGTTTCTTCTGACGTTATCGGCATGAGATTCGGTTCATTATTTGATGCTACTCAAACCATGGTTATCCCAATGGCAGACGGCAAGACTCAAGTTCAAGTTGTTTCTTGGTATGATAACGAAAACTCTTACACCAGCCAAATGGTTAGAACCATCAAATACTTCAGCGAAATTAAGTAATTTATTTCAAGAAAAGTATAAATCCGCCGTTTCATAACGGCGGATTTTTTATTGCTTTACAAATGCTTTCAAATGTGCTAAAATAGTTTGCGTTATGAATAATTTTTTAAAGATTAATCACAGGGTAAACTTTGCAGAAGTGGACCATAAAAGCAATATGCGACTTGACTACGTTATCTCTAATATTCAAAAGGTAACGGGCTTTCACTCTACCGAAATGGGTGTTGACGGGCATACCACGGCAGAAAAATGCAATGCCTATTGGGTGGTAAGTAAAATTAAACTTAAAATTTTCTCTCTCCCACAAGACGGGGAAGAAGTGGAAATAGAAACGTGGCCAACCACCGTAACCCCTTTAAGATTTTTAAGGGATTATAAAATCAGTTTAGACGGCAAAGAGTGTATAGTTGCCACAAGTGAATGGTGCACTTTGGATATAGACACTATGCGCCCAAGAAGAACGGATTCTATTTGCTATCCATTCGATATGGAACATAGAAAAGATAGAAGCGGGGCAGGTGAGTTTTCTAAACCCATTGAAAACGTTACAGAAGAACACTTTAACCACGAACATAAGTCTTTATTTATTGATATAGATTCTAATGGGCACACCAACAACGTAGTTTACGCAAGAATGACCTTAAACTGCTTTACTCCCGAAGAATTTGATAATATTAACTTAGACGAGTTTGAAATTTATTTTCTATCTCAAACCTTTTATGGCGACGCCGTTAGGGTATACAAAAAGAAAACCGACTACGGCTACTACATAGAAGGCAAAAAAGAGGGCAAAACAACCTTTAGTTGCGTGCTTAAAACAAAATAAAAACAGAAAAAAGACTGCGAATTTTCGCAGTCTTTTTAATTCTTATTCGATTTTTGCCTTGGTAAATTAGGTTGTAGCGTTTGAACAGTTGTCTGAGCAAAAGTTAGAACAACACCCAGAGGTTAGCAATGCTAAAAGTAAAAATAGTTGAGTGTAGTTAATGGTGTTGTTGCTAACGAGCAGTAATAAAAGAGCAATCAAAACTATATTGTTGCCGTTCATTAAAAAACCTCCTTTTGGCAAAAAACGCTATTTTTGTATTATATGCGAGTGCTTTTTCAAAGATTACCCAAAAGCTTTATGATACAATATATGCACAATTATTAAAGGAGGTTTTACTATGGATATTTTGGTTGATAAAAAAACTCAAGGATTAATAGAAGATTTTGTTCCGCAAGGAGAAATTTTAGACGAACTCGTTTGCTTTTTCTCTATTTTTTCCGATTACACAAGGCTTCGCATGATTTCAGCTTTAGCCATTAGCGAGATGTGTGTAAGTGATTTGTCTACCCTTCTCGGTCTTAACCAAACGACTGTTTCCCACCAACTAAGACTTCTTAAAAATCTTAATGCGGTAACCACCAAGCGTCAGGGCAAAGTGGTGTTTTATTCACTTCGCAACGATACCTTAAACGAAGTGCTTTTAAAAGGTGTGGAATTTTTGGGCTATTAACCGCTTGTATTTAAATAAAAAATAGGTTATAATACTCTAATGGACAACTTATCGGAAAAGTTAAAACATTTGCCAGAAAATCCCGGCGTTTACGTTATGCTGGATAAGAACGGCGTTATAATTTACGTTGGCAAGGCGAAAAATCTTAAAAATAGAGTTCGTCAATACTTTTTCAATTCGGTAAAAACCCAAAAAGTTATGGCGATGGTAGCAAACGTTGCTGACTTTTACTACATAATCGTTCCTACCGAGATTGACGCGTTGTCCTTAGAAAACAACCTGATTAAAAAACATAAACCGAGATATAATATATTATTAAAGGACGATAAAACTTACCCCTATATTAGGGTGGACTTAAAAGAAGATTTCCCCGCCTTTACGGTTACGAGAAAAATAAAAAAAGACGGTGCAAAATACTTCGGCCCTTTTATGGGCGGAATAAACGTTCGCTCGGTTTTAGAAACGCTTAACCTTGCTTTTGGCGTTCGCCCTTGTGATAAAAAGTTAAATAGCGATAAACCCTTAAAACCCTGCCTTAACTATCACATAAATCGTTGTCCGTCGCCATGTTCGCTCGCTATTTCAAAAGAGCAATATCGTGAGAGTGTTTTAGATGCCATTGCCTTTTTATCGGGCGACACTGATAAAACCGAGAGCATGCTTAAACAAAAAATGCTCCTTGCAAGCGAAAACGAAGAATTTGAACTCGCTCTTAAATATAAAGAAACGTTAAACGGTTTGGAAAAACTTACTCAAAAGCGTTTGACTGCATTAAATAAGTTTATCAGTTCGGACGTTATTGCATACTCGTCAAACGGCATATACTCTGCGGTTAGCCTTTTAATTGTCAGAAGCGGTAGAATGGTCGGTGGTAAAAACTTTGCTTTTGAAAGCGGGGCAATAGACGGGGACGAAACGCTTAGCGAATTTATATTAAGATACTATAAAGAGGGTGCGGAAATTCCCGACGAGATTATTTTAAGTGAAGAAATATCCTCTTCAGAACTTCTGACCGAGTATTTTAAGAAAAACTTTGAAAAAGCACCCCCATTTACCGTTGCAAAGCAAGGGGTTAGAAAACAACTTACCGAGATGGCAAAGGTCAATGCCGAAGAACATCTTGAAACCAACGTCGATAAGATTAAGCACAAGGAAGATATGACCATAAGCGCTTGCAAGTCTTTGCAAGAAAAGTTAAACCTTGAAAACTTCCCCCACCGAATGGAATGTTACGATATCTCTAACGTAAGCGGTGTAGACAAGGTGGGAAGCATGGTCGTGTTTATTGACGGCGAACCCGATAAGGACAGTTATAGAAGATTTAAGATAAAGACTTTTGAAGGTGCGGACGATTATAGGGCGCACCAAGAAATGATGCAAAGGCGCTTAGAACGCTTAAATTCAGATGCGGAAAAATTCCCAAAACCCGACTTGATTATAATCGACGGTGGAAAGGGGCAACTTTCTGCGGTTAAAGAAGTGTTCGACAAACACCAAATCAGCGATATAGACCTTATATCTCTTGCGGAAAAAAACGAAGAAATTTATACACTCTTTAATGATGAACCTATCGTTTTACCCAAAAGAGATTACTGTTTAAGAATGCTACAACGAATTCGTGACGAAGCACACCGCTTTGCTATAACCTATCACAGAACGCTTCGTGGCAAACGCGCGCTATCGTCCGTGCTTGACGACGTTAAAGGACTTGGCAAGGTTAAAAAACGCGCTCTGCTTGAACGTTTTAAGGACGTGGGTGGAATTGCGCTCGCTTCAAAAGAACAACTGATGGAAGTTGACGGCATTGGCGAAAAACAAGCTGTGCTTATTATAGAAAAACTTACTAAAGAGGGACTTAAATGAAGTATAAACTAATTGTATCTGACTTTGATGGAACACTGGGCGAAGCACCTGCTGAAATTCAGCCTTCCACAGTGGAAGTGGTAAAAGAATACGTTAACCGTGGTGGGAAGTTTGTTATATGCACTGGGCGAATGTTTGCAGGCATAAAACCCATTTGCGATAAATATGGCATAAAGGGTATAGTGATAAGCTATCAGGGTGCCACCATAGACGATTTATCGACGGGAAAACGTATTTTAGAAGGCGGTATCGACTACGAGCTTGCCGCAAAAGTTACCGCAGACCTTATGGCAGACGGAATGCCCGTTTGTGTAGACGTTGAAGACGTTATGTATTGCGAAAAAGAGTCGGAATACACTGAATATCACAAAGGCTTTACCGACGTTAAAATAGTAAACGATTTAGTTGGGTTAGTTAAAGCAAAGCAAAAGCCTGTAATGAAGGTTGTAACCGCAGGCGAGCCAGACGTTATCTATCATTTAGTTGAAAAGTATAGCGAAAAATACAAAGGTCAGCTTATTGCAAACGGCGGTTCGGATAGACTTATAGAAATCGTTTCGCCAGATTTTACAAAGGGTAAATCCGTTAGATTTTTGCAAAAATATTTTAATATTCCATTTGAAGAAATTATGGCGGTGGGCGATTCTACTAATGACATAGAGCTTCTAAACGGGCCGTGGCACGGCGTTGCCGTTGGCGATTGCAGACAAGAACTTAAACCTTTTGCAAAAGAAATTACCGTACCTTTCAAAGAAAAGCCGATAGAACACTTAATTAAGAAATATTGTTTATAATACATAGGTAAAAAATGGACGAAAGAAACACTAATTTAGCAAAAAACACAATTATATTACCTGTAATTGCATTGAGGGGAAGGGTGTTGCTTCCCAAAAACTTCATCAACTTTGACGTAGGCAGACCAATGAGTGTAAAAGCCGTTCAAACGGCGTCAAACACGGGCTCTTTGGTATTTATCGCTGCGCAAAAAAACGTTGCTATCGACGCGCCAAAACAAGGCGATATTTATACGGTGGGCGTAATAGCAAAGATTAAACAGGTTATCAAAGTTCCAAGCGGAAGCATGAAAGTTAACGTGGAAGCGCTAACTCGTGCAAGAGTGGTAGAGTTTAAGAATAACCCCGATTATTTTGTTGCTGAAGTAGAAGAATTTCCTTACGTAGCGCCAAAGTCGGCTACTGAACTCGAAGCGTATTTTAGAATGGCTAAAAACGCTTTCTACGAGTATACTCTTTACGATAAGCGCATCACAAAAGAGATCATTTCTTCAATAACCGACGTGAGCGAAGAAAACCATTTTATAGACAGCGCGCTTTCTATAACTCATTTTAAGGAAGCCGACGTTTATAAAATTTTAGAAGAATCTAAGACGCTAAAAAGACTTAGACTTTTTGAAGGGCTTTTTAAGCGCGAATTAGAAATAGCAAAGATTGAAAAGAAAATTTCTACAAAGGTGCGTCAAAGCATTGATAAAAGCCAAAAGGAATTCTATTTAAGAGAGCAGTTAAAGGCTATTCACGAAGAACTTGGCGACAGCGCTGACGAACGTCAGGAATTAGTAGACCAAATTAAGGCTAAAAAACTTCCACAAGACATTGAAGATAAAATGATGAAGGAGATTGCTCGTCTTGATAAAATCAATCCGTCTTCTCCCGACTATTCAATTATTTTAAATTATCTTGACTGGATAAAGGAACTTCCCTTTACCACAAGCACAGTTGATACCGACGATTTAGAGAAAGCAAAACAAATTCTCGATGCCGACCATTTTGGCTTAGAAAAGGTTAAGCAAAGAATTTTAGAATACCTTGCCGTGTTGCATTTAACTAAGCAAATTAAAGGACCTATCCTTTGTTTCGTTGGTCCACCCGGGGTAGGTAAAACTTCGGTTGCAACCTCCATTGCTCGTGCGCTTAATCGAAAGTTTGTTAGAATGAGCCTTGGCGGTGTTAAAGATGAAGCGGAAATCCGTGGACATAGAAAAACCTACGTGGGCGCAATGCCTGGTAGAATTATAAACAGCTTAAAGACGGCTGGAAGCAATAACCCCGTGTTCTTGCTTGACGAAATCGATAAACTTTCGTCAGATATTCACGGTGATCCTGCGAGCGCGCTTTTGGAAGTTTTAGACCCCGAACAAAACACATCATTCCGCGATAGATACTTGGAAGTGCCTTTCGACCTTTCGAAGGTTATGTTTATAACTACCGCAAACTCGGTTGACACTATCCCTTATCCATTACTTGACAGAATGGAACTTATCGAACTTACGGGATACACGGGCGAAGAAAAACTTCAAATAGCAAAGCAGTATTTAATACCTAAACAGTTAAAGCAAAACGGTTTGACCGATAAAAAGGCGGAGATAACCGACGGCGCTATTAAAGAGATTATCGAATGCTACACTATGGAAGCGGGCGTTCGTAATTTGGAACGTGAAATAGGTAGTGTTATAAGAAAAATAGCCACCAAGGTAGCGCAAAACCCAAGGGCAAGAAAGACGACGGTAAAAGAAAAAGACGTGTTTAGTTATCTTGGAGTTAAAAAACATTTAAGGGACGCTAAACTTGAAAACGACGAGATAGGCGCTTGCACGGGACTTGCTTGGACGAGCGTTGGCGGAACTACTTTAACCATTGAAGTAAGTTTAATGCGCGGTAAAGGTGAAATCCTTTTGACGGGTAAACTTGGCGACGTTATGAAGGAATCTGCAAGGGCGGCTATAAGCTATATACGTTCAAATGCGGACAAGTTCGGAATCTCTGACGATAGGTTTGAAAATACCGATATTCACATTCACGTTCCCGAAGGCGCAACCCCAAAAGACGGACCGAGCGCGGGTATAACCATGGCTACGGCTATTCTTTCGGCATTCGTTAAAAAGACTGTTAAAAAGAGCGTTGCCATGACGGGCGAAATCACCCTTCGTGGTAAGGTTTTAGCAATTGGCGGACTTAAAGAAAAGGCGCTTGCGGCATTCCGTCAGGGCATTAAGACGGTTATTATCCCTAAGGCTAACTTAAAGGATTTAACCGATATTCCACAAGACGTTAAGAAGGAAATGGATTTTATTACCGTTGATAGCATTGAACAAGTTTTCAAAAAAGCAATCAACTTTTAGGAGTTAAAATGAAAATCACCAAAGCTGAATTTATCACAAGCGTTGCAAGTGCTGATAAGTTTTACAAAACCGATAAGCCGATAATAGCGGTGGCGGGCAAGTCTAACGTGGGCAAAAGTTCACTTATTAACATGCTTGCAAATCAAAAAAAACTTGCTAAAACTTCGGTTACCCCTGGTAGAACAAGGCTTATAAACTACTTTGATTTTGGCGAATTCGTTTTGGCAGACTTGCCTGGTTACGGCTATGCTAAGGTAAGCAAAGCCGAAAAGGAAAAGTGGGGCGCGCTCTTAGAAACTTTTTTGCAGTCGCAAAAAATACGTTTGCTTGTTTCATTAGTGGACATTCGTCACGATCCAACGAGCGATGATAAGATGATGATAAACTACTTGTATCACTATCAAATTCCTTTCGTGCTTGTAGCAACTAAGGCAGATAAACTTGGCAAAACAAAAATAAAACCCCGCCTAAAAGAAATTTCTGCGGAGCTTAGGGTAGGTATTGGCGATATAACGGCAAGTTCGTCAGAAAACGGACTTGGCAAACAAGAAATTTTATCACTTATAGAAAAGGCTATTTCAGAACAAGAAGAAAGCCAACAAGAATAAACTAAAACCCCCACCGAGTAGGTGGGGGTAATTTTTTATTTGCAAAGTATGGTCGGTTTGAACTTTGTGTTCGGGTTTGAGTTGTCAAACTCGGTTATTAATATAAGTAGCGTTAAACTAATCATAATTGGGATAGTGGAAAATTCCGTCGTGTCAATAAAACCGTAGCAAGCACACAAGGTAAACGAGAAAAAAGCGAACTGGTTAAAGCAAGTGTTCTTTTTGCAAAGAATTGCATAGCGGTGATAATAATAATAAACGTAAGCCACGAAACCTAAAATTCCCATGCTTCCTAAAACTTGGAAAAGGGTGGAGTGAGAATTGTATCCACGTAGCGCACCATTGCCCGTTACAGGTGAATAGAATTGATGGTTGTGATATCCAAATCCCGCGCCGAACAAGGGGTTTTCCTTAAAAATTCTCCAAGCGTCTAAATAAAGTTCGGTTCTTCCCGAGTCGCCCGAAGACGCCTTGTCTATTATATCGGTTATAATATGGAATTTGTCAAGAGCAGTTAATAGTATTAGTCCAAACAAAACGCCTGCTATTGCTAAAAATATGATAAAGTTGAAAATCTTTTTGTTTAAGCCTTGTAGGTTTTTGTAAACGAAGAAAGCAAGGAAGGGTAGGAACGCCACTGAAATTCCCAAACACCCGTCGCTACCCGTCATGTAAACGACAAAGTAGAAAAACAACACCGTTACAAGGCAAGGCAAAATATTTTTGCTCTTTGTCAAAAGATAGCACGCGGCAGGGATTGCAAACATCAGCACCGAAGCCGTAACGTTTACGTTGCCCCAACCCATTTCGTTAACTCTGAAAACTTTATTTTTCAAAACCTTAAGGTTTAAGTAATAATATCCGAAAGTAATGGAAGCAATAAAGCCTGAGAGCATTAATAAAAGCATAAAATACTTTTTAAGGTTAAAAGCTTCGGGGTATTCAATATAGTTGGCAAAGTATAGGTATACTATTAAAATAACAGGCCCTAACGGAATGGAATAAAGCAACCCGCTTGCGTATTCCGACAGGTAAGGCGAGAGTATTCCGCCAAGGAAAAGCGCCACCGTAACTAAGCATAAAGGCAAGAACATTCTGCCCACCTTAAAATGCTTTATAGGAAACTTTATGAAGTGAATTACTAAACATATAGCGGGGGGAACGACCATTATATAGAAGACAATGCTTCCCGTAAACGACATATCCCTTATCAAAAAGATAAAGAACAAAAGTAGGGGAAGAAGTGGGGTTGCGTCCCTTTTTGTAGCCAAAAGGTAAGAACCGAGTATAAAGGTCAGCGCGATTCCGCCCGACTGCATTTTTAACACGTAGCAAAAAACGGTAACGAACGCCATTATAACGGGATAGGAATAACTGTAAAAGAAGTCATCGATAAAATCTTTGACTTTTTGTTTTGTTAGTATTCTCTTTTCACTCGTTAAAAGTTTGCTACTCATAATCTAACGTATATTATATATCATCGTAGCAAAAAATTCAAGGAAAATTTCCTTTTTAAAATATATCTTTACAGTTTAAAGAAAATGTGATACAATATTAAAACGCCAACGGGCAAAAAGATTGGCAAAACTACGAGAAGGTGCATATCTTGAAAGTGAGCGCGGTTAAATGGTTATACAAAAACACAAAGGGGCAGAAACTTAACCTATTCTGGCTCATTTTGTCCAACGCTTTTTTTGCCGTTATGACCGTTGCATTTGCATACGTTATAAAAGTTATTATAGACGGTGCGGTTTCAGGGGATAAAAATAAACTTATTGCAGGTGCAATTGCCATTGTGGTTATGGTTGCCTTGCAGTTTATTTTCCGACTTATCATAAACGGGCTTACCGAACATATTCGCGCAAAACTCGAGATTATTTATAAGTCTTTATTGTTTGGGCAAATTCTCAAAAAGCGTTATAAAGACGTAACGGCGTATCATAGCGGAGAACTGCTTAACCGTTTGACGTCTGACGTAAACGTTATAGCGGAAGGTATATCGAGCATTGTTCCAACAGCCGTTGCCTCAATCGTGCGTTTGATTTCGGCAGTTGTGGTGCTGTGCTTTATAGACTGGGTGTTTGCTCTTGCATTCGTTTTGGCAGGACTTTTGGTGTTTGCAACCTTAGGGTTATTGCGTGGAAAACTAAAATTCCTTCATAAAAAGGCGCAAGAGACCGAAGGTAAAACGCGCGCGTTTATGCAAGAGAGTTTAGAGAACTCACTTGCAATTAAAGTGTTTTCCGTTTCCGATAAAATAAACAGGATTTCAGACGACCTTCAAGGACAAAACTTTAAGGTTAAAATGAAACGTAGAAATTACAACGTTTTAGGAAACGCAACCTATAACTTTATTTTTAGCGCAGGCTATATTTTTGCGCTCATATTCGGCGCGGTAAAACTTTTCCAAGGCACCGTTGGGTTTGGGTATGGCGACCTTTCTGCGATTTTACAATTAGTAAACAGCGTTCAAGTGCCTATTGCCAACCTTTCGGGACTTTTACCAAAGTATTACGGCACGCTTGCTTCTGCAGAAAGACTTATAGAGATAGAGAGTTTACCCGATGATGGAGTAGACCGTTTGGTTGACGCAAGTGCGCTATACGGCGACTTAGAGAGCATTGAAGTTAAAAACATTACCTTTGGTTACGACGATAGAGAAGACGTTTATAAGAACGCAAGCCTAACCATAAAGAAGGGCAGTTCGGTTGCCGTAACGGGGCTTTCGGGAATTGGCAAAAGCACCATTATGAAACTATTCTTAGGGGTATATCCCGTTAGCGAAGGTGAGATTTTCTTCAACTGCAACGACAAAAAAGTGCCTGTAAGCGATGTAACAAGGTCAATGTTTGCATACGTTCCGCAAGGTAATATGTTGTTTTCTGGAACGGTTAGAGATAACGTTACATTTATAAACGATAACGTAACCGAACAAGAGATAGACCGCGCGCTTAAAATAAGTGGCGCAGACGCGTTTGTTAGCGAACTTCCCGACAAAATAAACACTAAGGTCGGGGAAAACGGCATGGGGCTTTCGGAAGGTCAAGTCCAAAGAATAGCCATTGCAAGGGCGGTGCTCTCAAAAGCGCCCATTCTACTACTTGACGAAGCGACGGGCTCGCTTGACGAAGCCACCGAAAAAGCAGTTATTCAAAACCTTTTGGCTATGGAAGACAAGACGATTATACTCGTTTCCCATCGCCATTCGGCTGCCGATATGTGTGAGCAAACGATAAACGTTAAGGACAAAAAATTTAATTAAAAATGCGTTTTTTACTTAAAATAAGTATAAACACGGGTTTTTAGTATTGATTTTTTTAAAAATTATGGTATGATATAACTAAGAGTCGTGCGTCTTTTGATAAAGACGGATGACATTCGTAGTTTTTACCTAATTCAAAAACCAAGTTATAACCGCGTGTTATATTCAGGGGGAAAAGTGACAATTCAAGAAATTTGCTCGTTTTTTGATATTGGTGGTAAATACGTCGGGTGTAAGGAACTTTCTACCGGCATAATAAATTCTACCTATCACGTGGAGTATATCCGCGATGGCGAGAGAAAAGATTATATAGTCCAAAAGATAAATAAGACGGTTTTTAAGAACCCTAAAAAACTTATGGACAATATCGTTAGGGTTACCGAATACATCCGTGGCAACGTTATTTTAAATGAACTTTCTACCAAAAGGTTTGTTTTAAGAGCGTTCGTTACAAAAAAGGATAGAAAACCCTATTGGAAAGATGATACGGGTGAGTATTGGCGCGTTTACCGTTATATTAAAAACTCCATTACCTACGACGCTACCGATAATTTAAGAATTATCCAAAGAGTAGGTCAGGCGTTCGGGAGATTCCAAGACTTCTTAGACGGATTTAACGCAAAAACTCTTTACGTTACTATCCCCGATTTCCACAACACGCCAAAAAGATACAAAGCTTTCCGCGCTGCCATAAAAAAGGACCCAAAGAAAAGGGTTAAGTGGGTGGCAAAGGAAATAGAAGACTTAAATTTCTACGAAGAACGCGCTTCGCTTCTTCAAAGATACTTAGACGAAGGTAGGCTACCACTTAGAGTTACGCACAACGATACAAAGTGTAACAACGTTACCTTCGATAAAGATACCGACGAAGCGCTTGCAGTTTTAGACCTAGATACCGTTATGCCGGGTGCAGTTGCTTACGACTTTGGTGACGCTATTAGATTTATTGCAAATAACGCCTTAGAAGACGACCCTGATACTGAAAAGGTTTCCTTAAACCTTAAAAAATATGAAGCTTTTACCAAAGGCTTTATAACCGAATTAAAAGAAGACTTAACGTCGTTTGAAAAGAAGACTATGAATTTAGGCGTGTTTACCATGACGGTAGAACTTGCCGTTCGCTTTTTGACAGACTATATTAATGGCGATAAGTATTTTAAGACTAAGTATCCTGGACATAATCTTGACAGAGCGAGAAACCAAATTGCTTTGGCAAAAGATATTTTAAGAAAAACAGACGATATTGATAAGATTTTAGCAAAATATATTTAAGGGGATACAGATGGAACAGCAAACCGTTGAAAACAGAACGGGCGGGAAACACCTTTTAAGGGAAATTCTTTTCGTTCTTAAAAAGAACTTAATACTGCTTCTTGTAATCACCATTGTTGCAACTGCAATCGGTGGGGTTTACGCGTTCTTAAGAAAACCTAAATACATAGCGACTGAACAGTTATTGTTTAGTATGGGTGACCGCGCGTATATTGCAGACGACATCAATACCATGAACGCATATAAAGCGACCATTCAGTCGTTTGCTAACCAAGGAGTTGTGTTAGACAGAGCAAACCACTACGCTAAACTTTATTATACCGAAATGCCCACCGAAGAAGAGTATAACGCTATCTTAGAAAAAGACGGGCAGATGAATCAAGACGGAAGTGTTAACGTATCTCCATATCCCAAGTCTTTAACTTATGCCGGCTTTGAAGAAATCAGTTTAGACTTACTTGTTTTACAAGTTGAAATGATGGAATCAATGATGCTAAGTTATAATGATGAAATTGCCGTATGGGAAAAGGTTATTGAAAAATTGGAAAACTATGCCGATATGAGTCAAGGTATAGCAGATTCAATTATGATAAAAGAAAACGACCAAGCAAGAAAAGTTTTACACCAACAAGCAGTCGTTATAGGTGAAGAAAGAATACTTTCATCAATCATATCTTCTTACGACTTAGATGTTTTACTTTTAAGACAAGCTATCAAGTGCGGAACTTCTCAAGAACAAATTGAAAAGGATAAAGCGAAACTTGCCCAAGTAATAGCCGTTCGAGAAAACTTAAAAGCCATTTTAAAAGAATCGCAAGAGAATTTGCAAACGCTATTAGAAATAGGCGCAGCGCCTATCGAAGGTATTCCTTACAGGTTTGACGAAGCGGACGTATTTGAAAAAATATATACGGCAATGGGACAACCACCCGTTGCGACGGTAGACGATTCGCAAAGCTCTAACAAATTCAAAATGTATGAAACCATTTCCGAAGCGCAGGAAGTTAGAGACGACGTTAAGGAAGAAAAACAAAACTTTGGCGAAGATGCAGGTGATTTATTATACGATGCTGAATCTGAAGAAGGCAAGGCAAACGCAGGCAAAGGCACTTATATAACGAGTGGTAACGTTGGAATTTTACCAACCGATACCGAAGAAAAATCTTTCGTGTTTGGCATTAGTTATACTGACGGTAACGAAAAATTAGCAAAAGAAAAGGTTAAAATTTTAGCCCTTGCTTACAATATAGAAAGTTCATACTTCTTTACTAACATGAAAGCGAGCATTGACGATTTAGGTTTAAGGTCTTGCACGATTGATATGTCAAAATCAACCATAATTTTGCTTGCTTTCTGTATAGGTATTGTGCTTGCGCTTATAGTAGTTTATCTTCTTTACGTGCTTGACAAAACCATTAAGAGCAGAGAAGATGCAGAAAAGGTTGCGGGCTGTCCCGTGCTTGCTTGCATAGAGCCACAGGAGGTTAAAGCAAATGGATAACAACGTAAAAACTTCCGGTTCTAAAAAATCAATATTTGCAGTTTTATATAAAAACTTGTTGCTGATTATTCTCGCGGCAGTTTTAGGCGCTTTGGCAGGTTTTGGTCTTGGTATTCTCTCGGTTGAACCCGTTTACAGACAAGGCATATCAGTAATGCTTATTGCCGAAGTTGATTCGAGTAACGAAAACGCGTCTAACTCTCAAGACATGGCGCTTTCTCAATATTGGCTTGGCGACGTTAACGAAATTCTCACCAGCCCAAGTTTTGTAAAAGTTGCTAACGATTACTATAAGGATAACGGCGGAGAAGGCGAAATCGTTGCGGGTGGCATCTCAATATCTTATAACAGCGAGCAAAGTCTTATTTTCTCAATAACGTATACTGACGTTTCTGACGAACTCGCAGGCAAAAAACTCAGCGCCGTTGTAGAAAAGGCTAAAGTGCATTTGCAGGATAAGTTGGTTGCCGATAACGTTGAACTTAAAGAAACGAGCAACATTAACTTCAAAAGCATGGACTACGACTATACTTCTTATATAATTATAGGCTTGCTAATTGGTCTTCTTATATCAGTTGGCTACGTTGTGTTAAGATTCTTGCTCGACAACACCGTTAAGGATAAACACGAATTAGAAGAACTTACGGGCGTGAACGTTCTCGCTTGTATCGATTCTTTTGATAACCGTGATAAAAAGCACAACAAAAAAGTTGAAGAAGTTGTAATTAAATAATTAAGTAAATCAAAAAGCGGATACGCATGGCGTATCCGCTTTTTTTGTTTTGATAAAAATTTTTTAAAAAAACGAAGGCGGAAATTACTTCCGCCAACGCTAAACAGATTGGAGTGATCAAATTTGGATAATTTGATTTTAACACCAACTAATATAAATAGTCAATTATTAAAAAAATAAAAATAATTTTCTTATAATTATAAAAAAATAGCGTTGTCATTTTAATAAAATTAAAAATTTTGCTTGTAATTTTTATAAAAATAAAGTATCATATAAACACAAGGTATTTAGGAGAATACGTATGAAGTATAATAATATTGACGAAACAGATTTAAAAATTTTAAGACTTTTGCAAAACGACGCAAGAATGCCCGTCAAAGCTATTGCCGAACAGATTTTTGCTTCCGCACCTACCGTGTCGGCAAGAATTGAAAGCCTTACCCAAAAGGGAATAATCAAAGGGTATTATACCGAGATAGACGTTTCTGCTATTGATAACGTCATTAAAAGTTATATCGATATAGAAGTTTCTCCCGAAAGAAAGGAAGAACTTTACGACTTTTTACGTTCATCTCCGCAAGTGGTGGAAGCAAATCGCGTTACGGGGGAATATTCATTACTAATAAAGGTGATAGTTAAAAACACCTTGGAAATGGATAAGTTTATAAACGCTTTGCAAAGATATGGCAGAACTAAAACTCAAATAGTATTCTCGTCTATTATAGAACGCCGTGGTGTAAGCATATAAATAAAGACTCTATGCCATAGCTTAAACAAATGAAAAAATTGCCCGGTTCTTCGGGCAATTAGTTGTTAAAATAAGTCTATTTGGCTTTCGTATTTGTCAAATAGCGAATACCTTTCGGGGTGAATGAGCGCGGTAAACATCATTTCTCTTACGTTTGGAATTTGCTTGCCAATATCAGCAATTATCTCTTTAACGTATTCGCGTTTGGTGTTTTTATTTGCAGGGCAGTTGCTTTCGACTATCGGAAGCGTTTTTGCGTAAGCGGATACGTCCATTTCTTCAAGCATAATCATTGGGCGAATAAGCGTTAGGTCGGTGCGGTCAAGATAACTCTTTGGCGCAAAGGTGGAAAGTCTGCCTTCGTAAAACAGAGAAAGCAAAAGGGTATCTATCAAATCGTCGCTATGATGACCGAGCGCTATTTTATTACAACCCCTTTCTTTAACTACCGAGTAAAGCGCGCCCTTTCGCATTTTAGAGCAAAGCGCACAAGGGTTGGTTTCCTTTCTAACGTCAAAAACCACTTGGGCTATCTCAGTTTTTTCAATAACGTATTCAACGCCCAACTCGTCGCATAAACTTTGAATGGGCGAATAGTCGGCGGTGGCGTTTGAAAAACCTAAGTCTACGGTAACGGCAATTAGGTCAAACTTTTCGGGGGAAAAACGTTTGTATTCGGCAAGAAGTTTAAGTAAGGTTACCGAGTCCTTTCCACCTGAAACGCCCACGGCAATTTTATCGCCGTCTTTAATCATTTTATATTTAGTTATTGCTTTTCGAAGTTTTGAAAGCATTTGTTGGGTTGTCATATTCAAATTCCCTTGCTTTTTTATCGTGATTACATTATACTGTAATTATAAAAAAATACAAAGTATTTTTGGTGAAATATGGTAGAATTTATTCAAAATCTAATAAATAACGACCTAATTTCGGTCATCGTGGTATCTTTGATACCCATGATTGAACTTAAAGGTGGTATAGTTTTTGCGCGTGGCGTAGGCTTTGACTTTTTCCAAGCCTTAGGGCTTGCCTACCTTGGCTCTACGATAGTGTTTATACCTATTTTCTTCTTGCTCATTCCACTTCTTAACCTTTTCAAAAAGATTAAGTTTGTAAACAAAATTGCAACTAAGGCTGAAAGTTACGTTCAAAGCAAAGCGCGAGAAGCTTTGGAAAAACAAAACCAAAAACAAGGCAAGCGCGCCATGAGTGAAAGGTTTATCAAACAACTTGCCGTGTTTATTTTCGTCGCCATTCCATTGCCTATGACGGGCGTTTGGATGGGCACGGCTATCGCGGTATTTGTTAACCTTAAATTTAAGGATGCGGTTTTGCCTATAATCTTAGGTAACTTACTCGCAGGCATTATAATCTCAGCGCTTGCTTCATTGTGTTTGGCGTTGTGGACTATTGCTGTTCTCGATTATATTTTATACACATTATTTGGCTTGGCGGTTATACTTTTAGTCGTTATGATAATAAAGATAGTAAAGCAAAAACCTGATTCAGACGTTCAAAAGGGGAATGATTAAATGGGATTTTTTAGTTGGCTTTTTCGTAAAAAACCAAAAAAACTAACACTTGGTTTGGCGCTTGGCTCGGGCGGAGCAAAAGGCTTTGCGGAAATAGGAGCGCTTCGCGCGTTTGAAGAAAACGGCATAGAGTTCGATATTGTAGCAGGCACGAGTATAGGTAGCATTGTCGGTGCGTTTTATGCAAACGGCTATTCGTCTAACGATATGTTCGAGCTTCTTAAAAAAATGGATTTTACGCAGTTTTTCAGTTTGTCTAAAATCATCAATATTGACACTTCGGTAATTCACGACGTAGTTGACGATGCCATAGGTTCTCTCAACATTGAAGAACTTAAAAAGCCGTATAAATGCGTAGCCACCGTTGTTGAAACGGGTGATGAATACGTGTTCGACAAGGGTAGCGTTGCAACTGCCGTTTGCGCTTCAAGTTGCATACCGCCATTCTTTAAGCCAGTTGTCATTGACGACGTTAGATACGTTGACGGTGCTTTTTCTAACTCCATTCCAGCCGACCTTGTTAAGCAAATGGGCGCCGACTATATCGTCGGTATAGACCTAAAAGATTACGAGCCAAAACAAAGCGGTATACTTGGCAAACTGTTCCCGACTTATAAGGGAAAAGTAGCAGAGCCTTGGGCGAAAGGTTACGAGTATAGCAACGTCGTGTTGCACCCCGATTTAAGGGGGTATAGTTCGGTATCATTCAATTCGGGAAGCGAAATGTATGACATCGGATATAAAACGGCAATCGAACACATGCCACAGATAAAAGAACAAATTAACACACTTATGAAAAATAGCAAAAGATAGCGATGAATTTAAGTAAAAAATTATTAAGGGTGGTTAGCGCGTTGCTTTTAACCGCCCTTTCTTTTATGTTTATATATGGATGCGACAATACGGAAAGTGAAGAAATTCCCGTTACCGTAGGCTTTTCCGTTCATTTTATAGACGTGGGCAATGGCGATAGCATATTCGTAAGGCTTCCCGACGGTAAAAACATGCTTATCGACTGCGGAGTAAACCAAAACGATAACTTGCAAAATATAAAGCGCGTGCTCGATACTTATTCGGTTAAAACCATTGATTATCTCGTGCTAACTCACCCCGATATCGACCACGTTGGCAATGCCGAAAGTGTAATAAAAAGCTATCAAGTAAAGAGAGCGTATATTCCAAACGTATATAATATTGAAGAATATCCTCGCTTTGACAAAGCCGTTGATGCGCTTAGAGAAAGCTCAGCTGAAATTAAATATTCAAGTCTTGGCGACGGCGTGTTGCAAGATGATTACGTAATAGCCTTTTTATCGCCTTGTTCAAGTAGTTTGGGCGATCCTTACGGAGATTTTAATAAAACTTCTACGCCAACCGACTCGGAAATAAACGACCTTTCACCTATTATTTATCTTGAATACGCTAACGTAAAGTTCTTGTTTACGGGCGATGCTGGTGTAAATCAAGAAAGGCTCGTTTTAACCAACTACGAAGTAGGGCTATACACTCAGGCTTTTCACGGTAGAGTAATCCTTAGCAATATAGACTTTCTAAAAGTCGCACACCACGGCGCAAATGGAAGCACTTCCAAAGACTTGTTAGATGAGATTATGCCTACAAACGCGATTATTAGCGTTGGTGGAGACAACGTTTACGGGCATCCGTCTTCCGTAATTTTGAATAGACTTTACGAAAACAATGAAAACATGAACGTTTTAAGAACTGACGTTTACGGAAATATCAGCGTTTCGGTAGATGAAGACGGACAGTATCAAATAAGCAAGTAAAAAAGAGCGTTATAGAACGCTCTTTTTAATATTTTAAGCCGTTTTGAGAACGGTTAATGAAGCACCTGACAAGGTTAAAGCTTCTGCTGACGTGTTGTAAAGTGATAAACTTCCGCCGTCAGTAGTTGTTAATAGTATAGTTTTACTTGAAGAATCAAGTCCGCCTGTCGTTCCGTCTATTGTAATCGTTTCGTTTGCGACGGGGGCTCCGTCAAGATATAAACTAACCGACAACGCGTCCGTTGGCACAGAGCCGTTTACAAAATAGGAAACAAGGTAAGTTCCTGCTTCGGGCAAAGTTACCGCTCCGCCTGCTACGCTTAAAGTCGTTCCCGTGGTCGCTGCAAACTGAGTTAGGGGTATAATGGTGTCCGCCGTTACTGTGACTGTGTTTACGCCTGCATAAATAGCATCGTTAGTTCCCGCGGGACCTTGCGGACCGGTAGCACCTGTTGCACCCGTAGCACCAACAGGGCTGACAGGACCTTGTGGACCAACTGCACCCGTAGCGCCTGTTGCACCAACGGGACCGACAGGCCCGATTGGACCTTGTGGGCCGGTAGCACCCGTAGCACCTGTTGCGCCCGTTGCACCCGTAGGACCTTGCGGGCCTATGGGGCCTTGTGGACCTTGTGGGCCACGCGCGCCCGACGGACCTGATGGACCTTGCGGACCGCGTATATAACGAATATTAGAACAATTGTTGCAACAATTTCTTCCGTTGCAACCGAATAAACTGCACATTACAAATAAATCCTCCTTGGAAATATCTATATATACTATGCTAAACTATAAATAAAAAGTTACTTTGGGCTTTACAAGTGTTTTTCAAAGCCTTGCGTTTTTTTGCATAATAAGTTAAACTATAATAGTAAAAGTATCTTATACTTTGTAAAAGGGCATAATACAAAGGGTAAAAATGGAAAAAAGGCAATTTAAGTTACGTTCTAAATATAAGCCGACGGGCGATCAGCCACAGGCAATAGAAAAACTTGTTGAAGGTATTAACGACGGACTAAGAACTCAAGTTCTTTTAGGCGTTACAGGTTCTGGCAAGACCTTTACCATGGCTAACGTCATTGAAAAGGTTCAACGTCCTGCGCTCATTATTGCCCACAACAAAACGCTTGCCGCCCAACTTTGCAACGAGTTCCGCGAATTTTTCCCCGAAAACCGCGTGGAATTTTTCGTTTCGTATTACGATTACTATCAGCCCGAAGCATATATTGCAAGCACGGATACTTATATTGAAAAAGATCTTTCTATAAACGACGAAATAGATAAACTTCGCCACTCTGCAACATGCTCTTTGGCAGAGCGTGAAGACACTATCGTGGTTGCTTCCGTTTCGTGTATTTACGGCTTAGGCGCGCCACAAGAATACTATGACTTAGCCATTTCACTTCGACCGAACGACCAAATGGATAGAGATGAGTTGATGAGAAAACTCGTTTCCATTCAGTATACGAGAAAGGACGTTGACTTTTCGCGTTCTTCTTTTAGAGTGCATGGGGACACGGTGGATATTTTTCCCTCTTCAAACACCGAGATTTTTATTCGCGTAGAGTTTTTTGGCGACACCATCGATAGAATTTGCGAAGCAGAACTTATTACAGGCAAGGTTATTTCCGAACTAAAACACGCGGTAATTTTTCCTGCAAGCCACTATGCGGTAGAACAAGAAAAACTTAAACTTGCCGTTTGCGCTATCGAGCGCGACAAGGACGAAGAAGTTCGATTTTTTAAAGAAGATGGCAAACTTTTGGAAGCGCAACGTTTACAACAACGCACCGATTACGACGTGGAAATGATAAAAGAAATAGGCTTTTGTCGTGGTATAGAAAATTACAGTAGGTATTTTGACGGCAGAAGCATTGGCGAGCCACCATTTACCTTGCTCGACTACTTTCCCAAAGACTTTATTGTGTTTATCGACGAGTCACATATGACTATTCCACAAATAGGCGCAATGTTTAACGGAGACAGGTCGAGAAAGACAAGCCTTGTAGAATACGGATTTAGATTAAAATCTGCTTTCGATAACCGTCCGCTCACTTTTGAAGAATTTGACGCAAGAGTTGGGCAAATGGTTTGCGTTTCGGCAACGCCTGCAAAATATGAATTATCACAGGCGGGACAAGTGGTTGAGCAAATAATTCGTCCGACAGGACTTTTAGACCCTGAAATTACCGTTAGACCGACCAAAAACCAAATAGACGATTTATTAAAAGAGATAAACGGTGTAGTTAAAGAAGGCGGTAGAGTTTTAATAACCACCTTAACAAAAAGAATGGCGGAAAGCCTTACCGAATATCTAAAAGAGAACAAGATAAAAGTTCGCTATATGCACAGCGACATAGACACTATGGAGCGAATAGACATAGTGACGGGGCTTCGCACGGGCGAGTTTGACGTGCTTTGCGGTATCAACCTTTTAAGAGAAGGTTTAGACCTTCCCGAAGTAAAACTCGTTGCTATCTTAGACGCTGATAAGGAAGGCTTTTTGCGTAGTGAAACTTCGCTTATCCAAACGGTGGGTAGAGCGGCGAGAAACTCTGAAGGTAGGGTTATTATGTATGCCGACACTATCACGGGAAGTATGAAACGCGCGATAGACGAAACCGAGCGCAGAAGAAACATTCAAAACGAGTATAATAAACAGAATGGTATTGTTCCTAAAACCATTATCAAAGAAGTGGTTAACACCTTAGAAATAACCAAAAAGACCGACCACACCAAGGATATCAAAATGAAGGACATCCCCGAAGAAATAGAAAAACTTAAAGCACTTATGAAAATCGCTTCGCAAAATCTCGACTTTGAAAAGTGCATAGAGATACGCGACACTATTTCTAAACTTAAAGTAAAGATGAGAAAGGCAGAAAAATAATGAAAGATAATCTTATTATAAAAGGCGCAAGGGAAAACAACCTTAAAAATATAGACGTAAGTATTCCGAGAGATAAACTCGTAGTGTTCACGGGGTTATCTGGCTCGGGAAAGTCTACGCTCGCCTTTGAAACCATTTACGCAGAAGGTCAACGCAGATACGTTGAAAGCCTTTCGAGTTACGCGAGAATGTTTTTGGGACAAATGGAAAAACCCGACGTCGATAGCATAGACGGACTTTCGCCTGCCATTTCTATCGACCAAAAAACCACTTCGCACAATCCACGTTCTACCGTTGGAACGGTTACCGAGATTTACGATTATTTCCGTCTTCTTTTTGCAAGAGCGGGCACACCACATTGCCCCGAATGCGGTAAAAAGATAGAACGCCAAACGGTTGACCAAATTTGCGACCAAGTTATGGCTTATCCCGAAGGTAGTAAAATCTTGATAAACGCACCCGTTATTAGGGGAAAGAAAGGCGAGTATTCCAAAAATTTTGAAGGGTATAAAAAGAGCGGATATTCAAGAGTGGAAGTAGACGGAGTAGTTTACGACCTTGACGAGGAAATTAAACTCGATAAAAACAAAAAACATAATATAAGCGTTGTAGTTGATAGGCTTGTTGTAAAAGACGGCATTGAAAAGCGCTTGTCGGATAGTTTAGAAACGGCTATAAAACTTGCAAACGGTTTGGTTAGCGTAGAAATCGTTGGGGGAGAGACTCAACTCTTTTCTACCAAGTATTCTTGTCCCGACTGTGGTATAAGTATTGAAGAAATAGAGCCAAGACTTTTTTCATTCAATAACCCGTTTGGAGCGTGCCCCGAATGTCACGGCTTAGGGTTTAATAAAAGGGTGGATCCCGACTTGGTTGTAAAGGATAAAAACAAAACGTTACGAGAAGGCGCGATGACTGTTACCGGTTGGAACTTAGACAGCGGTAAAATGGCGGAGATGAACTTTAATTCACTCGCTCGCCACTACGGGTTTAGTTTAGACGTGCCTGTTAAGGACTTGCCACAAGAAATTTACGATATGCTTCTTTACGGAAACGGCGGTGAAAAGATAAAAATGGAGTATTCCACAAGAACGTTTAGCGGAAGCTTTAATTCTTCGTGGGAAGGCATTATTCCTAACTTAGAACGTCGTTTTAGAGAAACTACGAGCGATTACACTAAGAGCGAAATAGAAAGATATATGTCGGTAACACCGTGTTCTACTTGCCAAGGCAAAAGGCTTAAAAAGGAAGCGCTTGCCGTTTTAGTTGGCGGTAAAAATATAAGCGAACTTACCGATATGTCGGTTGCTAAACTCAAAGAGTTTATGCAAAACCTTTCTTTAACGACTACCCAAGAATTAATCGCAAAACCCATTGTTAAAGAAATCAACGCAAGACTTGACTTTTTGATAAACGTGGGACTTTCCTATTTAACCCTTTCAAGAAGTGCAGTTACGTTATCTGGTGGCGAAGCGCAGAGAATAAGACTTGCAACCCAAATAGGAAGCGGTCTTACAGGTGTGCTTTATATCTTAGATGAGCCGAGCATTGGGCTTCACCAAAGGGATAATAGCAAACTCATCGGTGCGCTTAAAGGTTTAAGAGATTTAGGCAATACCTTAATAGTCGTAGAACACGACGAAGAAACTATGCTTGAAGCCGACTATATCGTAGACATTGGACCTAAGGCGGGTGTTCACGGTGGGGAAGTTGTTGCGTGTGGAAGCATTGACGACATCATGGCAGAGCCACGCTCTATTACAGGCGACTATCTTGCAGGAAGAAGAAAAATAGAAATTCCTTTGGAAAGAAAAGTTCCCGACGGCAGATGGATAGAAATTCAAGGCGCAACACAAAACAACCTTAAAAACGTAACGGCAAAATTCCCCGTCGGCTTGATAACGGCAGTAACGGGTGTTTCGGGCTCGGGCAAGAGTTCTTTGGTTAACGAAATATTGTATCCATACCTTGCTTCGCGCTTAAATAAGGCAAAGGTAAGGGACGGCAATGCAACGGCAGTCTTAGGCGAAGAATACTTTGATAAGGTTATTCAAATAGACCAGTCGCCCATTGGCAGAACGCCAAGGAGCAACCCCGTTACGTATACGGGCGTGTTCTCTGCAATAAGGGACTTGTTTGCTTCTACCCCCGACGCAAAAGAGCGTGGATATAAGTCGGGTAGATTTTCGTTTAACGTTGCAGGCGGTAGATGTGAAAACTGTGAAGGTGACGGCGTTATCAAGATAGAAATGCACTTCCTTCCCGATATGTATGTTCCTTGCGAAGTTTGTAAGGGCAAACGCTATAACAGGGAAACCTTGCAAGTTAAATATAAAGGCAAAAATATCAACGACGTTTTGGAAATGACAGTTGACGAAGCGTGCGAGTTCTTTAAGGCAATTCCGTCTGTGTTTAATAAGATAAAAACCTTACAAGACGTAGGGTTAGGATATATCAAACTCGGTCAGTCTTCAACCACGCTTTCGGGTGGCGAAGCGCAAAGGGTTAAGCTTGCAACCGAACTTTCAAAAAGGGCAACGGGCAGAACGCTTTATATCTTAGACGAGCCTACCACAGGGCTTCATAGTTACGATATAGATAAACTTTGCACGGTGTTGCAACGTCTTCAACAGGGCGGAAACACTATCGTTATAATTGAGCATAATTTAGACGTTATTAAACTTGCCGATTACATTGTAGATTTAGGCCCCGAAGGTGGCGACGGCGGCGGAACGATTATCGCACAAGGCTCCCCAGAGCAAGTTGCAAACTGTTCTAACAGTTGGACAGGTCAATACCTTAAAAAAGTTTTCGACAAAGCAAATCATAAATATTAAATAAAACCGCTCGAATGCGAAAAGCATTCGAGCGGTTAGTTTTCATCCTATCTATATTGACTGTAACTTCACTTGATGATATAATAAAGAAAAAACCACAAGAAGGTAAATTTATAAGATAAGGAATTTAAGGAGATAACTTAAATAATTTACGGGCATTTGGAGGTAAGACCAATGAATAGTTTAGTATACACGGCATAACGATATTTAGATAAAATATTGGTATGCCTTTTTGTTTATTAGGAGGAAAACAAAATGATTAAAATAAGAAAAAAAAGAATTATAATCCCATTTTTTTCTTTATTGCTTATGGCAATTTTAACTTTATGTGCATTTACCCTAACGGCTTGTGATGAAGATGAGCCAATACATACGGGGAATAGCCAAATAAGTTTTACAACCCTTACTGTTGATGGTAAAAACGTTTATGGTAAAGTTGCAAATTCAGTTAACACTTTTTCTTTTGCTAATGAAATACAATTAAGTGGCAAATCAGATTTTGTCGTAAGTCTTGATGAAGATGGTTTGCAAACCTATACTACTAAAAGCACACCTTTAGTAGAGGGTGATAACACCTTTTACATTTTAGAAACCATAAATAGTATTCACAAGCATACCTATATTGTTACAATACATCGTAACTATATGTATACTGTTGATTTTGATACAGTTGGTGGGACAAAGGTCCCAAAACAAAAAATAGAAGAAGACATTTGTGTGCATGCAACAGAGCCAGACTCTCCCACTCGTGAAGGCTACACGTTTGATGGTTGGGATTATGACTTTAATATACCTATTACTAAAAACACAACAATTAAAGCAAAGTGGAAAATTAACCAATATACTTTAAGACTTGTGTATAATAACGGGCAAGAAGATTTAGTTTTAACACAAGACTATGATACCACAATACAAGGTATTGCTAATCCTCAAAGGGTAGGGTATACGTTTGATGGTTGGGATAATATTATTCCAAGTAAAATGCCAGCGGAAGATTTAACCATAACGGCAAATTGGCTTGCTATATTTAATGTTTCAAATGGCAAAATTATGGGAATAACAGAGCATGGTGAAACTCTTGAAGAAATAGTAATACCTAATATTATAGACGGTGTTGAAATAACAAGTATAAGTGGTACTGCGTTCTATGGTTGCACTTCATTAAAAAGTATTATTGTAGAAAATGGTAATGCTAATTATAAATCGATAGACGGAAATTTGTATAGTAAAGATGGAAAAACCCTAATAAAGTATGCTATGGGCAAGGCAGAAAGAGTTTTTGTAATACCTAAAAGTGTAATAAGTATAGGTGAAGATGCATTTGAATATTGCACGTCATTAACAAGTATAGTAATTCCAGAGAGTGTAGCAAGCATAGGAAGAGCTTCGTTGAATAATTGTTCTTCATTAACAAGTATAGTAATTCCAGAGAGTATAACAAGTATAGGAATAGATGCTTTCAGTTTTTGCACATCGTTAAGCAAAGTAAACTATTTAGGCACAATAGACCAATGGGCGCAAATAAGTTTTGCTAATGAAGTGGCTAACCCAACATATTATGCTAAAAACTTATATATAAAAGATGAGTTAGTAAAAGAAGTTGTTTTAACATCTGCAACCAAAATTTCTGCTTGTGCGTTCACTAATTGTAATTCGTTAACAAGTGTAGTAATCCCAACCAATGTAAAAAGTATAGGGGATTTGGCGTTCAGTAATTGTAATTCATTAACAAGTGTAGAAATACTTGATGGTGTAACAAGTATAGGCGAAGTTGCGTTCAGTTGTTGCAGCTCATTAAAAAATTTAATAATTGGTAATAGTGTAGCAAGCATAGGTGGTTTAGCATTTTTTATGTGCAAATCGTTAACAAGTGTAACAATAGGTAATAGCGTAACGAGTATAGGGGGTGGTTCTTTTTTTGATTGTTCTTCATTAACAAGTATTGAATTTAAAGGGACTGTTCAGCAATGGGAAAGCATAGAAAAAGACAATGATTGGAACACTTATGTTCCAGCAACAAAAGTAATCTGCTCTGACGGAGAAGTTGATATATAGTAGATAATAAAAACAACAAAAAGAGAAACCCTTCTATGGCATATTTTCGTAGAAGGGTTTTGGTATAAAAAATTTTCTTTGGAATATAATATATATTTAAATTATTTTTAAATAAAAAAAGGAAATTTTGTAAAAAGTGGGTATTGTTATTAGATAGAGATTTTGGGGGACGACAAGTGAAAGATAAAACCCTTCTTATTGAAGATAAATTTTTATCGCCTTTTGCAACCAAGTCTAAAGACACGGTTGGTAGGCTTCGCGAAGAAACGCCTTGCCCTATGAGAACTGACTTTCAAAGGGATAGGGATAGGATTATTCATTGTAAATCGTTTAGGCGATTAAAGAATAAAACGCAAGTATTTTTCTCTCCCGAAGGCGACCATTACAGAACTCGTTTAACGCACACTCTAACCGTTTCGCAAGTGGCAAGGGCTATTGCCCGTGCGCTTTCGCTTAACGAAGACTTAACCGAGGCAATCGCGCTCGGCCACGATTTGGGACATACCCCTTTCGGGCATTCGGGCGAAAGAATTCTAAACCGTCTTAATAAAGAACACGGCTTTTCGCACAATATTCAGTCGGGCAGAGTGGTTGACTTTTTGGAAGGGGACGGCAAAGGACTTAATCTAACTCGCGAAGTGGTTGACGGTATTATCAATCATAAAATGAGTTGCACACCTAAAACTATGGAAGGCAAAGCCGTTAACATTGCAGACCGCATCGCATACATAAACCACGATATAGACGACGCGATTGAGAGCGGTTTTATAACGCAAGACGACCTTCCTAAAAACGCTATAAAAACACTTGGCAAAACGTCGAGTGAAAGAATAAATACTATGGTGCATTCCATATTCGTTGAGAGCGACGGCAAACCTATCGTCGAAATGCAAAAGCACGTTGCCGACGCGACGAGTGAACTTAGACAGTTTTTATTCGACAGAGTTTACAGCGACAAGACTTTCCGTGACGAAGAAGAACGCGCAGATAAAATGATTTCGGCACTCTACGGCTATTACAAAGAACGCCCCGAACGAATGCCCGAGTTTTACTTAAACGCGCTAAACAACACGGATATTGACACCGTTTTATGCGACTACATATCTTCTATGTCGGACACGTTTGCGGTAAAAGAATTTACAAGAATTTTCGTTCCTAAAAAGTGGGAATTATAATTAAAGGATAAAGGTAACTAATGAAAGGTTTTGACGCTAAGTTCATGGACGAACTTAAAAGCAAAAACGACCTTGTTGACGTGGTGAGTCAATACGTTAAGTTAGAGCAACGCGGTTCTAACTTTTGGGGGAGATGCCCATTCCACCACGAAAAGACGGCGTCTTTTTGCGTTAATTCCATAGACCAGTTTTACTACTGCTTCGGCTGTCACACCAGCGGAGACGTGGTTACTTTTATCATGCACGTAGAATCGCTTGACTTTTTAGATGCCGTTAAGTTTTTGGCAGAACGCGCCAAAATGCAACTTCCACAAGTAAACTACGACGACGAAAAGGTTAAAGAACAGAAAAAACTAAAACAACGTCTTTTAGACTTGCTTAGGGAAACGGCGCTCTTTTACGTGGGGAATTTGCGTTCGGCAAAAGGGGATAACCACTACGCGTATATTCGCAAAAGGGGTTTTACCGAACAGACGGTTTTGGCTTTTGGCATGGGTGCTTCGTTTAACTATAACGATCTTCCTAACCATTTAAGGTCGAAAGGTTACACAAGACAAGAAATGCTTTTAGCAGGCGTTGTCGGTGGGGACGAAAACAGGTGTTACGATCCACTTGCAGGTAGACTCATTATCCCTATGATAGACCAGTTTAACAACGTTGTGGCGTTCGACGGTAGACGAATTGACAATATAAAAGAACAAAAATACATCAACACCAAAGAAACGCAAATATTTATAAAGGGAAAAACGCTATTTAATATAAACAACCTAAAAAAGGTTAAAAACGAGCAGGGAATAGACTCTGTCATTATCGTTGAAGGACACTTAGACGTAGTTTCTCTTTATCAAGCAGGGTTTAGAAACGTCGTTGCGAGCATGGGCACGGCACTTACCAAAGACCAAGCGAGAATATTAAAGAGATATTCGGAAAAAATAATTATAAGCTACGACGGTGATTCGGCAGGACAAAAGGCGATTATGCGTGGGCTTGATATTTTGAGCGAAGAAGGTTTAGACGTAAAAGTTGCCGTTATGCCCGAAGGCAAAGATCCCGACGACGTTATTAGAGAACGCGGTGCGGAAGGGTATAGAGAAATCTTGCTTAACGCCAAACCGCTCGTTGACTTTAAGATAGACGTTTTGAAAAAGACTTACGATATAAAAACGGTTGACGGAAAGCGTAAGTTTATAATTTCCGCAGTAAACGTTATTCGAGAAAGCACTTCTCCCGCAGAGCAAGAAGATTTACTTAAAATCGTCCGCGACGCGACGGGCACTACGTTAGAAGCCTTAAAGAGAGAACTTTACAAAGAACCCGAAAAAAATCAAAACACACAACCGCAAGTAACCACCGAAGTAGGTGACACCACGGGTGGCAAAAACGTTTTAGCGGCAAGGTTTATATTGTATTCGTATCTCTTTAACAAACCCTACGCGTGGGAGTATGACGTAAACAAACTCAACTTGCAACTTGCCGAGCATAAATACATTCAAAAGTATCTTGCTTCCAAGCAAGAAAAGGGCGAGCGCGCTAAGTTTAACGAACTTTACGAAGAACAGTTTGACGGCGGAGAACAAGAACTTTCACGTATCGCAGGCTTAGAAACTAACGAGAAAAAGTTTGACCAAGCAACTTATTTTTACGATTGTTTAAGGACGTTAAAAAATGCTTATCTATCCACCGAGATAGAAAGTTTAAACAAGATGTTCGCGAGCGAAACGGACACCGAAAAACGCAAGGAAATTGCTAAGAGATTGGCAGAACTTCTTGCAGAAAAGAATAAAAGGATATAATGCGGAAAATTCCGCAGGAGGAACAGTTCATGGATGAAATCAGCGATTTATTAAAAAGTGGTAAATACGAAGAAAAGACGTCTAACGCGCCCGTTACTTTATCAGAAGAATTAGTTGGGGTTGTTGGCGACATCGTATTGGAATTTAAAAAGGTTGGCAGTATTACCAGCACTCAACTTTTCGACAAGCTTGAAAAGTTGCAAGTTACCCCCGAAGAATTAGAAGAAGTTTATAAAATCTTTGATAACTCGGGCATTCAAATTATCAATGAATACGAAAAAGACAAGGACCTTTACGATCTTCTTTTCAAAGAAGACAGAATGGCTGACCCTGTTAAGATGTATCTTAAAGACATCGGTAAAGTTCCACTTCTTCAACCAGACGAAGAAACCGAACTTGCTAAGCGCATGATGGAAGGCGACGAAGCCGCTAAAAAATTGCTTTCTGAAGCAAACCTTCGTTTAGTTGTTTCTATCGCAAAAAGATACATGGGTAGGGGCATGCAATTCCTTGATTTAATTCAAGAGGGCAACTTAGGTCTTATGAAGGCGGTTGAAAAGTTCGACTACCAAAAAGGCTTTAAGTTCTCAACCTACGCAACGTGGTGGATTCGTCAAGCTATCACGAGAGCTATTGCCGACCAAGCAAGAACGATAAGAATCCCCGTTCACATGGTCGAAACTATCAATAAACTCATCCGTGTTTCAAGAAAACTCTTACAAGAACTCGGCAGAGAACCCAACCCTTCTGAAATCGCTGCGGAAATGGGCATTACCGAAGAAAGAGTTATGGAAATTCAAAAAATTGCGCAAGACCCCGTTTCTTTGGAAACGCCTATCGGTGAAGAAGAAGATAGCCACCTTTCCGACTTTATTGAAGACGAAGGTAGCGTTTCTCCAACCGAAGCAGTTGCTTTCACCATGCTTAAAGAACAACTTTTGGGCGTGTTAGATACGCTTACCCCAAGAGAAGAAAAAGTTTTGCGTTTGCGCTATGGCTTAGACGACAGCAGACCAAGAACTTTAGAAGAAGTTGGTAAAGAATTTAACGTTACTCGTGAAAGAATTCGTCAAATAGAGGCAAAAGCGCTTAGAAAACTTCGTCACCCAAGCCGTTCAAAAAGGCTTAAAGACTTTTTAGACTAATATGACCAAGCGTTTAGAACAAATTTTTTCGCTTATTCCCACTTGCGATACCTTCGCGGATATCGGCTGTGACCACGGCTACATCGCAAAGAAAATGATAGAAAGTGGAAAGTGTAAAAAGGTAGTTATCTCTGACGTCAGCGCTAAGTGTTTGGCAAAAGCCCAAGACCTTTTAAGCGATGAAATTAGCGACGGTAGAGCGGTGGCGGTTGTTTCCGACGGTTTTGACAATCTTCCGCCCGTTGACCTTGCTCTTATTGCAGGTATGGGTGGAGAAGAAATTTGTGCAATTCTTAGTAAGGCAAATACTTTGCCCCAAAGCCTTGTTTTGCAACCCATGAAAAACACCCAAAAGGTGCGTTTAATGGCGGTAAAACTTGGCTACTGCATAAAAAAAGATTTTACCTTTTTATGTGGAAAAATCTTCTACGACCTTATTTTAGCAGAACGAGGAGTAGATTCGCTCAGCGATGAAGAAGCCGAGTTCGGTAGAACTAACCTAAGCGAAAAACCCGTTGCGTTTATAAAAAAGTTAAAAAACAAAATTGCTTCGCTTAAAAAATTTGCAAGTGGTAAAGGCGTTAAGATAGACACTAAAGAGCAAATGGAAAATGAAGCAAAAAGGCTACAAAATTATGTTGACGATTGATAAACTTTATACCATTTTAGACGGTGTTGCGCCCTTTGATATAAGCAAAGAAATTATTAAAAACGGTGGACACGATAACAGCGGTATAATACTTAATTTACATAAAAACGTTGAAAAAATTGCTTTTTCTTTAGATTTTTCTGAAAAAGCCGTTGATTTTGCTGTAAGGAATAAGTGCGACACGCTTATAACCCACCACCCTGCGATTTACTATCCCATTAGTGAGATAGACCATAGCGAGCCTTTATCTTCGGCTCTTGTTAAAGCCATAAAAAAGGGTATAAACGTAATATCTATGCACTTAAATTTAGACGAAGCCCAAAAGGGCATTGACCACTACTTAGCAAAAGCATTAGGCGCAACTAATACCAAAATCATTGAAAAAGATTATCTTGACTATGGCTACGGCAGAGAATTTTGCCTAAACGCTACCACCTTAAAAGACTTGGTTTCAAGTCTTAAAAAGGCGCTTAATTCAAACAAAATCACCGTTTACGGAAGCCAAAACTTTACCTTTAACAAGGTCGCTTCTTTTTGCGGTGGGGGTAGTTCGCACGCGCTAAAAGCCGTGTGCGATAATAAAACTGACGCGTGTGTTATTGTTACTTCGGACGCACCGCATCACGTTATTAAAGAACTTGTCGAAAGGGGCAAAGCCGTCGTGCTTCCTACCCACTATTCGGCGGAAAATTACGGATTTAAGAAATTCTACGGCGATATTTCCCAAACCATTTTGGGAAGCGCGCAAACGTATTATTTTGAAGATAAAAGATTTTTATAAGAGTAGGAGAAAAGGATATGATTAAAGATTTACTCAACTACCAACAAGCGGACGCTAAACTTCGCAAAATAGAAGTGGAACTCAGTTCAAGCACGGCAAGAAAAAAAGCCGCTTCTGCAAGAGTTTACATTGAAGGGGTTAACGAAAACGTTAACAAATTAGACGATAAGGCAGGGCACCTTGCTCAAGAATCTCAAAACATTGCAGACCAATGCAAAAATTTAAGTGAACAACTTAGCGAATTAGAAAGGGCCATCGCTGGTGCTGATGACGTTAACCAAATAAATTTCTACATTAAAAAGGCAGAAGACCTTATTGCGCAAATTAAGTCTTTAAGTGCAAGCCTTAACAAGAACGGGGATGAATCCCAAAAGGTTGTTAAGGAATATTCAACAATTAAAGCACAGACCAAAAACGCGCAAGCACAATACGCTGAATCTAAAGAAGAATACGATAAATTAAAGGCTTCTTTTAAGCAAGAAATGGACGATATAAACAAGGAACTTGAAAGTCTTAAAAAGTCGGTTGACGCTACGCTTATGGAAAAATACCAAAAAAAGCGCGCCAACAAGATTTTCCCAATCGTTTATCCTGTAACTTCGGGCGTTTGTGGATATTGCCGTATGGAACTTTCTATGTTAGAACTTAACAAACTCAAAAACGGCGAGATTATCGAATGCGATCAATGTGGAAGTATACTTTATCAAGAATAATAATCGACAAATTAAACGCTCCGCTTTATGCGGAGCGTTTTTGCTTTTAAATAATATTTAAATTATATTAAAATATTTTATTTAAAGCATTGTAAAAAAGCCGTTTTTTTGTTATAATTTATGGTAGTAATTAAAAAGGACTTCAAAATGAGCAATATGGACAACAACCCTAACCCAAACGGTAGGGGAAAAAGCGAAAAACAGAGTATTTGGACAAAAGAAACTTTAGGGGTGGTTTTGATTTTATTTTCCACCTTGGTTTTAGTTTGCCTTATAACAAGGGGAAGTGTGTTTTCTAAGCCCGGCGAATGGGTTAACACTTTCTTTTTTGGCTGTTTTGGGTATTTTGCTTACCTTGTTTTAGGGCTTACCGTTTACTACGGCTTAGTTTGTATAACTGGTAAACGCATTTCTCTTTCTAAAAAAATTAAGATTTACGCTTGGTTAAGCGTTATAGCGCTTGCATTTTTATTGCACGTTATCACCATGCGTAACCATGTTGGCGGATACGGTAGTTATATCGTGGAATCATACGTTAAAGCTCGCGCAGGCGGAATGACCACTTGTTCTGGCGGTGGCTTCTTTGTGGGAATGTTTGCCTATCTTTTCCCAGCCATTTTAAAGAACGTGGGAAGCTACGTAGTGTTATCTATTCTTCTTGCCCTTTGCATCTTCTTAATCGTAAAAACCGTTAGGGAAGAAAAGCAAGGCTTAGTAAACTCATCTCGTCAAGTGGTTAGTTCTACTTTCGTGCCTAACCCACAAACCGTTCAAAATTCTTTGCCAAACGGCGTTGAATTACAAGGCGAAAAAGATTATCCCGTAGATTTTGCCGTTCCCGAACAACCTTCGGGCAGACAAAAGCTTTTTGTAGCAGGCGCTCGTAAGGATGATTTTAGGGCGCGTCCAAAAACCAAAGACGGCGCGCAAACGTCTATTAAAGTGGATTACACTTCGGGTGGCTTAGGAGTAGTAAGTTCTGCAAAACCTTATTCTCAGTCTTATACCGACGATATGCAGAGTAAGATTGACTACATTAAAACGCCAAGTCCTATTAACGTAGAAAAAACCGATTATCAAAAACCGGTGGAAACGCCTACGAGAGTTTCCGACTATATTAAACCGCAAGCGCCTATTTCTAACAGCGCGCCCGCGGTAGAAGATACCGACAAAAACTCGGTTAACGAAATTCCGCTTTTTGAACACGACCAACCTTCGATTATCAAAAACGATGCCGAAAGTCACGCGATGCGTTTTAGTAGGTTTGCCGACATGGAAGAAACGGTTTTAGATTCTTCTGACGTTACTCCTGCCGAAATCGTTCGCCCACTTCCACAAGACCAAGTAGAGGACGATAACCCCGAAGAAGTTATCGATAGCGTTCCTTTCGTTGACGAGTCGGTTTTTGAAAATCAAGAACAAGTGGTGGAAGACGATTATATCGAAAACGTGGTAGAACAACCACCCGTTTCTTCGGTAACGAGAGAACGTGCAAGAAGCATTTTCGATATTTCCGAAACAAAAGCTGAAGAAGAAACTGAAACTGAACCCGAAAAGCCCACGACTTCGTTTGGTGGGGAAGATTTAGGTAGCGCATCTACGCGTAGAAGAACTTATAGTTTTCAAGATTCCGAGCCAGAACCCGAGCCACAGCCCGAACCTGAGCCTGAAAAACCTGCAAAACCTGCTCCACCTATAAACAGAGAATATTTCCGTCCACCGTTTGATTTATTGCAAAAATACGAAAAGGTTCCCGTTGGCGAAAGTGAAGACCATAACGCCAACATGGAAACTATAAAGCAAACGCTTTCGGAATTTAACATTAACGCCGAACCCCAAGACTTTATACAAGGTCCGTCTATAACCCGTTACGAGATTATGATGCCCGCGGGCGTATCCGTTCGCAAGGTGTTAAACTATTCGGACAACTTGCAAATGCGTTTAGAAAGCAAAGAAGGCGTTCGTATTCAAGCGCCTATCCCAGGTAAAAACCTTGTAGGTATTGAAATAGCAAACAAAAACCCCGAAATGGTAGGACTTCGCGAAGTTATGGAACTTGCCGCAAGCCAAGGTAAGTCTAAACCTGGTTCACTCATGTTTGCTTTGGGAAAAGACGTAGTTGGTAAACCCGTTACCGACAACCTTGCAAAAGGTCCACACTATCTTATTGCAGGTTCAACCGGTTCTGGTAAATCAGTTTGTCTTAACGCTATGCTCGTAAGCTTAATAATGCGTTATAGCCCCGAAGAACTTAAACTATTCTTAGTAGACCCTAAAACGGTTGAATTTTCGGCATACAAGCATTTGCCACACCTTATGATAGATGAAATCATTACTTCACCTAAAAAGGCGATAGAAATGCTTAAATGGGCACACGGAGAAATGGAAAGGCGCTTTAAAGTGCTTAACGACTGCGGTGCATTCGTAGTTGACATAAACGGCTACAACGAACGCGTTGCGAGTGACACCGTGCCTAAGATGCCAAGAATAGTCATTGTTATCGACGAACTTGCCGACCTTATGCAAGAAGGCAAGAAGGAAATTGAAAGGGAAATTTGCGCTATCGCACAAAAAGCGCGTGCCGTTGGTATTCACCTTGTAATTGCTACTCAGCGTCCGTCAGTTGACGTTATTACGGGAACTATTAAGGCAAACTTGCCTTCTCGTATCGCGTTTAAGGTTATGAGCTTTATCGACTCTCAAACCATACTTAGCGAAGCGGGTGCAGAAAAACTTTTGGGTAACGGCGACATGCTTTATAAGAACGCGCAAATGCCGGGAACTGAAAGATATCAAGGCGCTTATATCACAAGCGTAGAAGTAAACAACGTCGTTCAATATATCATTCAAAACAACGAAGCGTATTTTGACGACGAACTTAAAGAATACTTAGAAAAGGCAGCAAATCCCCAACCCGAACCCGAGCCTACACAAGGACACGTTAGTGGGGACAACACCGAAGCCAACGACGTTTTCTTAAAGGCTTTATGGTTTGCGGTTAACTCGGGCAACATTTCTATCTCGTCTATGCAACGCCGTTTTGGAATGGGCTTTTCAAAGGCAGGCGGTATCATGGACAAAATGGATAGAATGGGCTTCGTTTCGCCAAGCGAAGGAAGCAATAAACCGAGAAAGGTTTTATTGTCAAGAGAAGAATTTGTAGAAAGGTTTGGCGAAGTTCCGCCTGAAAACCCATCTGATTTGTTTTAAGGACTGATATGGAAAAAATAAGAGTGGGTGTTATATCTCTCGGTTGTGATAAGAATCGAGTGGATACCGAAAAGATGCTCGGCATATTATCAGACGAATTTTTAATCGTGGATAACCCCGAAAGTGCCGACGTGATTATAATCAACACGTGCGCATTTTTGGAAAGTGCAAGAAAGGAAGCCATAGAAGAAATTCTTTGGGCAAGCGCATTAAAAGGGTATAACCCCAATCTAAAACTCATAGTTACGGGGTGTTTACCACAAAAGTTCGTGGGAGATATTTTTGAAGAACTTCCAGAAGTGGACGCATTTTTGGGCGTTTCCGATTACGCTGATATTAAAGAGGTTATTCATAAAACTCTAAAAGGTCAAAGGGTAAATTCAGTTGGCGAGCCAAGGGGCGAGTGCGGAACGCACCGCATTCTTACCACAAACGGTTATGCTTATCTAAAAATAGCCGACGGTTGCTCTAACCATTGCACCTATTGTCTTATCCCTTCGATAAGGGGAAAATACCGTTCGGTGCAAATGAACGACTTATTATTAGAAGCAAAATCACTCGGCAAGACTAATGAACTAATTTTGGTTGCGCAAGACGTAACTAAATACGGCTTAGATTTAACACCAAAAACAAGCATTGTTGAACTGATAAAAGAACTTTCTAAACTTGACAATATCTGTCACATAAGACTGTTATATTGTTATCCAGAAAGCGTTTCAGACGAACTTATTGAAGAAATTAGAAATAACCCAAAGGTTATAAAATACATAGACATGCCCTTGCAACACGCGGACGATACTATTCTTAAACTCATGAACAGAAAGGGCTCTTTCGACGGGTATCTAGCGCTCGTTAACAAACTTAAAGAGCGCGTTCCAACCATTGCAATTCGCTCGACTTTTATAACGGGATTCCCAGGGGAAACCGAGCAAGCGCACGAGCGACTTATTGAGTTTTTGCAAAAGGCTAAACTGTTTAACGCAGGCTTTTTCGCGTATAGTAGAGAACAAGGAACGCCTGCTTATAAACTTCCCGACCAAATTGACGGAAAAACCAAAAACAAAAGACTTCGCGCGCTGTATTCGGCGCAAAAAAAGGTGGTTAAGCAAAACCTTAAAGAGTATTTGGGTAAAACTATTAGCGTCGTTTGTGAAGGTTTTGACCAAAATGCGTTGGTTTACTATGGAAGGGCGTATTTTAACGCTCCCGATATCGACGGGAAAATTTACTTTTTCTCTGCCGACGAGATAGAATACGGAAAGTATTACGATATTAAAATACAAAAGGTTGACGGTTACGACCTTTACGGAGATAGATTATGAATTTACCAAACAAGTTAACACTTCTTAGAATTTTTATGATTCCCGTTTTCGTTGCGCTTTTTTATCTAAGCGTAATTCCCTTTAATTTCATAATCGCGTGCGGTGTTTTCGCTCTCGCTGCGTTTACTGATTTTTTGGACGGACATATTGCAAGAAAGTATAATTTGGTTACCGACTTTGGTAAGTTTTTAGATCCTATTGCAGATAAAGTTTTAGTTTCTACCGCGCTTATCATCATGATAGTTCCGCCAGCAGGAACGTTCATTCTTCCTTGGTATGCAAGCATTTGCGTTGCGGTAATTTTAGCAAGAGAACTTATAATTAGCGGTTTCCGTCTTATTGCAGCAGGAAAAGGCATGGTTATCGCTGCTGATAAATCGGGCAAGATTAAAACCTTTTTAACGGATATCGCAATCGTTGTGTTGCTCGTTTCTGCAAACCTTACGGGCAAGGGCGGTGAAGTCGTTAATATTATAGGACAAGTTCTTTTCTACCTTTCAACCGCGCTCACCGTTTACTCGGGCATTGAGTGTATGATTAAAAACAAAGGAGTAATATCCAGCAAATAACATGAAGACGGCGCTTATTCTTTTTAAGTCTTCGCTCGCGCCATTAGACGCTAAGCATTTAGACGGTGTTATGCAATCGTTAAGTCAAAACGGTTTTCCCGTAAGCACGGTGAAAATACTTTCTTTAAGCGATGATTTCGGCTTTAAGGCAAGTGTCAAAGAGTTTAAGGACACCGTTGATAACTTAATTATTGCTTATCACCCACAAGTGGACTTTGACGTAAAAAAGATTATTGCCGATTTAACGGACACCACGCTTATTGAAAACGAAAATGCCGTTCATTTTGTAAAGGCCGTTTCCAATGCTCACGGCAGGGAATACCCACTTTCAAACGCGCTTATTCCCATGGAAGCAACGCTTATTCCCAACGAGACGGGGGCTTTCCAAGGCTTCGTGCTTGACGATAACGAGTTTACTTTGGCGCTCTTATCAAACGAGCAAAATGAATTTTCCGAAGCGTGTGAAAAGTATTTAGTTCCATACTGCCAAAGTAAGTTAAAGAGTAAAAATAAGATTTTAATTTTTAAGTATTTTGGCGGGGAAACACCCTTAAAAAACACCATAGATAAAGTAATCGAACAAGCAAAGAATCAAGTTCAAACGTCGCTAGAGTGTGAAAACGGCGACTGGACGATAAGAATTGCGTGTTCGGAAGAAGACGAAAAGGTCATTGCGAGAACGATTATTTCAGAACTTAAAGAAGACGTTTACGCAGAGTGCCAAACAGACCTTGGCGAAAGACTTTTCGACTTGTTGAGACTGAGAAAATTAAAGCTTGCAACCGCCGAATCGTTTACGGGTGGCAGAGTTGTTTCAAGCGTTATTAAAAACCCAGGGGCTTCGAGTTTTGTGCATGAAGGCATAGTTGCATATAGCAACCAAAGTAAAGCGCACCGTTTAAACATAAACGAAGCCGATATATTAAAAGACGGTGCAGTAAGTTCGATGACCGCTTATCGAATGGCGGCAGGCTTATTAAAAACGGGCAAGGCGGATATAGCCATTTCCACAACGGGTTTTGCAGGTCCTAAGACACAAGACTCAACCGAGCCTGTGGGACTATGCTTTATAGGAATAGGTATGATGGACGGCGTTCATACGTATAGACTAAACTTGCACGGTAGTAGAGAAGAAATAACCGAAACGGCAAAAAATACTGCGCTGTTTCTGGCAATAAAAAAACTTAAAAGTAAATAAAGAGGATAGAAAAATGGATGAAAAAAAGATAAAAGCGTTAGACTCGATGATGGCGCAAATAGAAAAGCAATACGGCAAGGGCGCAATTATGCGTTTAGGTCAAACGGCTGGCGACACTAATATAGAAGTTTTGCCAACAGGCTGTTTATCTCTCGACCTTGCAATAGGCGTTGGCGGTCTTCCACGCGGAAGAATTATTGAAATTTACGGACCTGAATCTTCGGGTAAAACCACCGTTGCTTTGCACGTTATTGCAGAAACTCAAAAGGCAGGCGGTATTGCCGCTTTCGTCGACGCAGAACACGCGTTAGACCCCGTTTATGCTAAGAACTTAGGCGTTAACCTTGACGAACTTTACGTTTCTCAACCAGACACTGGCGAACAAGCGCTTGATATAACCGCCTCACTCGTTAACAGCCAAGCGGTAGACATTATCGTAGTTGACTCTGTTGCAGCGCTCACTCCTAAGGCTGAAATTGAAGGGGATATGGGCGATTCTCACGTAGGTTTGCAAGCAAGACTTATGAGCCAAGCGCTTAGAAAACTTACCGCAATCACTAACAAGAGCAAAACTTGTATTATCTTTATCAACCAACTTCGTGAAAAGGTTGGCGTTATGTTTGGCAACCCCGAAGTTACCGCGGGTGGCAAGGCGCTTAAATTCTACGCAAGCGTTCGTATAGACGTTCGTAAAGCCGACGCGTTAAAGGATAGCAACGGCGCTTACGGTAACCACACTAAGGCTAAAATCGTTAAAAATAAGGTTGCTCCACCTTTCAAAACTGCTGAATTTGACATTATTTTCGGTAAAGGTATTTCTAAGGGCAGTTGTTTAATCGACCTTGGTTTACAATACGAAATTTTGGAAAAGAGTGGTTCTTGGTTCTCTTATAATGGGGAGAAAATCGCTCAAGGTAGGGAAAAGTGCATAGATTATCTCGAAAGCAAACCCGAAGTGGCAGACGAAATTCAAAATAAAATTTTAGAAGCATTCAAAAACCGCAATAATTAAGCGGTTTTTCGCTTTTATAAATATTGACATTTAGTTTAAATTATAGTAAAATATTATATAAGGAAAATATGGGCGTGATTTTCACGCTTAAAAATAACAGGAGGGCATAATTTATGCAGAATTTTAATTTCAGCTCCCTGTTCTTAGCCGGAATGGAAATTGGCTGGGTGATAGCAATATTTGCCGCACTTTTAGCATTGGGACTTGGTGTCTATCTCGGCATGGTATTAAAGAATAAGTCTTTTATTAAAAAACAAGGTGATATTCAAAAAGTTACCGAAAAAATGCTCGACGACGCAAGAGAAGAGAGCAAAACCATAAAAAGAGAGGCTATTTTAGAAGCTAAAGAACAGGAACACAAACTACGCACGGAGTTTGAACGCGAATCTAAGGAAAAGCGTGCAGAACTCAAACAAATGGAAAACAGGCTTAACCAAAAAGAAGAATCGCTTGACAGAAAGGAAGACAGTTTAAATAAAAGAAACGAAGAAACCACTCGTCAGCAAAACGCTTTAAGGGACAAGCAACAAGAACTTGAAAAGAAATTGAGCGATATTTCCGATCAACACGACAAGATGATTGCCGAGTTTGAAAAGATTTCGCAAATGACCAAAGAGGAAGCTAAACAGCAACTTATAGATTCGATTACAGACGAAGCTAAAAGAGATGCTGTTGCTATCGTAAAGAACATAGAAGGTCAAGCTAAGGAAGAAGGCGAAAGAAAAGCCAAAGAAATCGTTAGCCTTGCTATCCAAAAGTGTAGCACCGAACAAGCTACCGAAATTACCGTTTCAGTTGTTCCACTACCAAGTGACGACATGAAAGCAAGAATTATCGGTAGAGAAGGTAGAAACATAAGAACGTTAGAAAACGCAACGGGTATCGAACTTATTATCGACGATACTCCCGAAGTTGTTATCGTTTCAGGTTTTGATCCCGTTAGAAGGGAAGTAGCGCGTATTGCGTTAGAAAAGCTTATTCAAGACGGCAGAATTCACCCTGCTCGTATTGAAGAAACTGTTGAAAAGGTTAAGAAAGACCTTGACCAACAAATTAAAGAAGCAGGCGAATCTGCTTGCTACGAATGTGGAGTATTCGGACTTCACCCCGAACTCGTTAAAACTCTCGGTAGATTAAAGTTTAGAACGAGTTACGGTCAAAACGTTCTCCGTCACTCTATCGAAGTTTCGCATCTTGCTGGCGTTATGGCTACCGAACTCGGTGTAGACGCTGCTCTTGCAAAACGTGCAGGTCTTCTTCACGACCTTGGTAAAGCAGTTGACTTTGAAATTGAAGGCACCCACATGCAAATTGGTGGCGACCTTGCTAAGAAGTATAGAGAAAATCACACGGTTGTTAACGCTATCGTTGCTCACCACGGCGACGTGGAACAAAAGAGCATTGAAGCCGTTTTAGTTGCCGCTGCCGACGCTATTTCAGGCGCTCGCCCCGGTGCAAGACGTGAAACCACGACCAACTACATCAAACGTTTACAAAAGCTCGAAGAAATTTCATCAAGCTTTAAGGGCGTTGAAAAGTGCTACGCTATTCAAGCAGGTAGAGAAGTGCGCGTTATGGTTAAACCCGAACAGGTTAACGATGCTCAAACACTTTTCCTTGCAAAAGACATTGCTAAAAAGATTGAACAGGAAATGGAATATCCCGGTCAAATCAAAGTTAACGTTATTAGAGAGTGGCGTGCAACTGAATTTGCAAAATAAAACATTTTCGGCGGGGTATATCCCCGCCGATTTTTATGGGGAAAATTATGGATAAATTTATTCTTATACCCGATTCGTTTAAGGGTACTTTATCATCAAACACAGTTTGCGATATAATGGCAACCCAAATTAAAAAGCACTATCCTAACAGCGATATTTACGCTATTCCCGTTGCTGATGGTGGAGAAGGTAGTGTAAATTGTTTTCTAACCGCTCTTGGTGGTAGAGAAGTTAATCTCGTTGTAAACGGACCTTATCTAACCCCTATTGATAGTTTTTACGGTATACTTGCAGATGGGAAAACTGCTGTTATAGAGATGTCAGCAGCGGCGGGACTTCCAATGGTTGAAGATAATAAAAACCCTGCGTTAACTTCTACTTACGGTGTTGGCGAACTTATAATGCACGCGCTAAACAAGGGCGTAAAAAAGATAATTATGGGGCTTGGTGGCTCATGCACGAACGACTTTGGGTGTGGGTGTGCAAGTGCTTGTGGCGTTAAGTTTTTTGATAATTCAGGCAAAGAGTTTATCCCCACGGGCGGAACGCTTAAAGATATAGCAAAGATAGATTTATCTAATTTAGATAGCCGTTTAGAGAGCGTTGAAATAATTACTATGTGCGATATAGACAATCCCCCATTTGGCGAGCGTGGTGCTGCAAGGGTTTTTGCTCCGCAAAAGGGCGCGGACGAGCAAATGGTAGAAATGCTTGACCAAGGCGTTAAGCACGTATGTTCAATCGTTAAAGACCAACTTGGTGTTAACCTCGACCAAGTAAAAGGTGGTGGTGCAGCAGGTGCTATGGGCGCTGGAATGGTGGCATTCTTTAACTCTAAACTAAAAATGGGAATAGAAGTTGTTTTAGATACCGTTAAGTTCGACTATATAGCAAAAGATGCAAAAGCCGTGTTTACAGGCGAAGGAAAGTTAGATTCGCAAAGCCTTGGCGGAAAGGTTGTTATAGGCGTTTCAAGAAGGGCAAAAGCTCTTGAAGTTCCTGTTATAGCCGTTGTTGGCGGTGCCGACGCAGAACTTGAAAAGGCTTACGAACAAGGGGTATCCGCTGTGTTTACTATAAACCGTTTACCACAAGACCTATCTATTAGTAAAAGCCAAAGCGACGTTAACTTGGCTTTCACGATGGATAATATTTTAAGAACATTAAAGTTATAATGAAAAAGGTAAAAGAATATTTAGAAAAGGTTTTTAACCAAAATAATATCGCTGGAATGAGCGTTGCGGTTACCGATAAAAAAGGGACTTTGGGCATATTCAATTTTGGCGTTCAAAATTCTATAACAGGTGAGCCTATTACTAACGACTCTCGCTTTAGAATAGCGTCAATTACTAAGGTAATTTTAGGGCTTACCGCTATGCGATTAGTAGAACAAAATAAACTTAGTTTAAGCGATAAGGTAGGTAAATTCGTAGAGTGGCTAAACCCCACGCTTTCCAATTTAACAATAGAGAGTTTACTTTCTCACACGGCAGGGCTTCCGGTAGAATACACACCAGACGGTCCGAGAGATGAAGGTCTTTTAGAAAACAGTTTAAAAGACGAACTTTCAAAAGTTGACTTATCAAAGGTCGGGAACGGAAGTGGCTACCTATATTCAAACTTAGGGATAAGACTTGTTTCGCTCGTCATAGAAAAGATAACGGGTAAAAGATTTTCGCGTGCGTCAAACGAACTCGTTATTAAGCCACTAAAAATGGATAAAACTTTCTATCCGTTAAAAGAGGCACTTAAACTTCCATTAAGTCTTCCACACGCTCAAACGGAGAATGGTTTTAAGCCTGTTGAAATGTGGGAAAACGCCGTTAGATACGGCGCAGGCGGACTTTTTTCTACTACCGAGGATTTATGTAAACTTGCAAGGTTTATACTTAATTACGGTGTTAATGATAATGGAGAGCGTTTATTAAAGAGACAAACAATAGAAAAAATGGTTTCCCCAAGAACACCTAACGGAAAGGGCGACTTTTATGGAATTACTCAAATGCTACACACGTATAAAGGAAGGCTTTTAGGCGGGCATTTGGGAAGCGCTCCACCATATTGCGCTAACCTTGTTACCGACTTTGAAAGCGGGTATGGCGTTGCGGTAGTTATAAATACTGAAAACAACGAACATTTACGTTATGAAATTACCGACGCGGTTTTGGACGCGTTAACAAATAGATAAGGAGAATTTTATGCAAAAGAAAAGAGTTGCACTTATTGCTCACGATAGCAAAAAAGCAGAAATAGTAGAATGGTGCTTAAACAATAAAAACATTTTAGAAAAATTTGAACTTTGTGGAACGGGAACTACGGCAAAACGCATTAGTGAAGCAACAGGACTAAAAGTAAAAGGGTATCTTTCAGGTCCGCTCGGTGGCGACCAACAAATAGGCGCGCTCGTTGCAGAAGGAAAAATCGACTTCGTTCTATTCCTTTGTGATCCATTGACCGCTCAACCACACGACCCAGACGTTAAAGCACTACTTAGAATAGCCAACGTATACAACGTAGCGATAGCAACAAACGTTGCCACTGCAGACTTGATAATTAAAAAGGATATGATTTAATCTTTAGTATATTTTTTTGAAAATAGTCCTATAAAAGTTTCTTTTGTGCAAGTTTATGTTTAAATATTAAAAGAATTCTTGTTTCTAGTATTATATAATGGAAACAAGAATACCTTTTTATTTAAAGGAGAAATTATGAAAAAAAACGCACTTAAAGTTGCACTTCCCATACCTTTCGTTGAAAAGGAAGAAAACCTTAATGAGTTTATACAAAATGCCATAAGGCAAGCAAAAAGATACCACGCAAGCGAAGTTACTGCATTTTTGCCTAGTAAAGGATTTCGTGCAGTTGGTTACCCTACGAACGAATATATTACGCATTGTGCAAAAATGTTCAAAACGGCAAGAGAAGAGCTTGCAAAGCACGGCATAGATTTAGCAGGCTTTTATACCCTTACAGTAAAGTCTGGTAGGCGTGAAGATTTAGAGCCTATTATCCGTGCAGATGGTAGCGAAGCGCCATTTTCTTCTTGTGTGTTAGGCGAAAACTTTAAAAAAGCGTTGTCGCAAACGATAGCACTTTTCGTAAGTATCGCAAAGCCTAAATACTTGCTTTTAGAAGACGATTTTTCCCTTTCGGCATCAAGTATAAAGGGGTGTTTCTGTCCCTAGCACTTAAAGGAATTTAGCAAGAGAGTTGGCAAGGAATACGATAGAGAAACACTTTTGAAATTGTTTGAAAGCAACACGAAAGAAGGCTTAAAGCTTCTTAAAAAGTGGCGTGAATTTATGGGCGATAGCCTTGTTGAACTAGCAAAGGCTATAAGGCGAGAAGTTGATATTCTCTCCCCAGAAATTCCTATGGGTTGCAACCAAACGGGTGCAGACGAACTTGATGGATATTCTATGCCCAAGATTGCAAAAGCACTTGCAGGGGGTAGGCATAAGCCTATTTGTAGACCAAGAGGCACTTTCTACTGTGGTGGGGATAGCAAAGATTTGCCTGCCGTTATGTTTAACGCAATGAAAGTTGCCCAAACTCATAAGGGCAAAATCACCCTACTTCACGAAAGCGATGCTTATCCACATAACCGCTTCTTTACTGGTGCACGTCAATTAGACGTTATTACAAGCGTAGCCGTAACTTATGGCGAAGATGGTGTGTTGCTCTTTGCCGAAGGCTTTGGTGGTGGAATAGCGGGAGAGGAAAGTTCTTACGGGAAGAACTTCGCAAAACAATATAATCGCCTTAACACGGTGCGAAAATTAGTCAAAAATTGCTCGTTAGATGGTGTTGAAATTGGTTACGATTGGTTTTATAATAAACTTAAAAACGGCAATCCATTGTGGGCAAGACCTTTGGGCTTGTTTGGAATACCCACAACATCTAAAAAATCCAAAGTGGCTTTTTGGGATAGCGCACAAGCCCGTAGCTCAAGCGATAAGACTATAAAAGAATATCTCTCTAAGGTATTGTTCCTTGACGGAGATGCTGCTAAAATTTTGCAAGAGCGTGGCTATGGCGAATACCTTGGCGTAACGCTTGGCGAATGCGTAGACAAGCCACCTCTAATTTACGATTTGAGCGTTAAAGAAGTAATCTCTGCGGAATTTACACTATCTGGCACAGAAGAAAAAATGCCTTGTGGACACGCTTTTTGCCCGTCTGGAAGTGGCAAAACGTATCTACTAACCGTTGATAATAGCGATTGTAAGGTTATTTCATCTTATTTTGATAGGTTAGGAAATAAAATTTGCGACACTTCGAGTATTTTTGAAAACTCGCTTGGTGGAAAGGTAATCGTGTTTGCGCAAACGCTTTTTGGAAACCTATCGCAATCAATTTATAATTATCCACGCCAACGCCTTATTCAAAGGCTTATTCAACTTACGGCAGATGAGTTTGTAACTTGTGGGGGAGAGCCTAACCTTTGGACCATAGTTAATAAACCTAATAAGTCAAAATCTTATAAGCGTTTAATTACCGTAAGTAATTTGGGCATTGACGGAATTGAAAAGTTTTCGTTACATATTCCAAAATCGCTTGGTAAAGTAAACGGCGTTCAAATTTTGGCTGAAAACGGACGCTTCAAAAAAGCAAAATGCACAATAGAGGGACAAACTATCGCGATAGATATGCCAATTAACTCGCTAGGAATAGAATACATAAAATTAGTTTAATATAAAGAAAAAAGCCACGGAAAATCCGTGGCTTTTAACGTATGTGCATTTATTATATTTTTTATTTTAATCTACCTGCATCTTCTTTTAGCGTTTTAGCAAAACAGCTCTTTACCACTATTGGCTTTAAGCTCTTTTTCTGCCAACAATCTCTTGCGTAAACCCTTATTTCGTATTTAGTGTCGGGTTTTAAGTTCCAAAGAGTTATTTGGTAGTATGGCGAGAAGAAATCGCTACTGTGGTCAACGTGATATTCTGTAGAGATTTGGTTGCTTGATACAACTTTGCCCGATTCTTCTTCTATTGCTTCCGCATAGTAGTTTTGGACAAGGTCGTTATCAGCGTCAAGCGGGATTGCCGCAGGGAAGTGAACTTCTATAAAATTAGTTCCGCGAGCGAGTCCTGCCGTTGCGCCTTTTGGGAATTCGGGGGCAACTGCGTTTTTAGCACGCTTTTCCCAGTCCATTTCTTTTCCCTTTAATGTAAAGTTCCAATCAGCACCTGCTGATTTTACGCTCTTTTTAAGGTTTTGCTTTTTCTTTTCGCCTTTTGCAAGTGCAAGCATTTCGGGGGTGTAGAAACTAAGTCTTTCAACTCTTATATCGTCGCCGTTAACGTCTACGATAAGTCCGTGTTTTGTCCAAAGGTTTTCTCCGCGAATTAAATCGCCCGTAGAATCTCCATAGTTAAGGGTAGAACAAGAAATAACCGTGCATTTAGCATCGCCATCTTTTGCTGACTGCCAAATTGTTCGTTCGTCCGTGATAGGGCAATGAGTGTGACCGATAAACGCTATAACGTTTTCGTGGTCTTTAATCATTTCTCTGCCGATTTCAAATCTATGAGCGCCTACGTAACTATCCATTGTGGTATCCATAATTACGGGGTGTTGAACGTAGAAAACGGGCTTATCTGGGTTTTCTGCACAAGCCTTGTCTATTGCTTGCTTGCATTCGCCTTCGTAGTCCCAGTGCCCACCTATAAAGGTATAACCTTTTATATTTTTAACGGGAACACGGCTATATGGTTCGCCAAACGCTTCTTGCCAAACGTTTCGGTTTCCACCGTTAAGTGGTTCGCATGCTTGAGCAGGTCTATCGTGGTTTCCGTAAATACAGAAAATTTGCGTGTCCGTTCCTGCGAAAACTTTTCTAAAAATTCTTCCTGATTCTATAACTTCTTCAGGTGATGCTTCAACGCCCGATTCATACGTCTTTTGGTCGTCACCCCACCACTTGTATAGTGGAACGCCTTTTTTATCGGGGTTTTGGTCTTCAATATCGCAATATCCGCAGGCGTTAGACATATCGCCTGGGATAACTATCACGTCTACGTTGCGACTCTTAAAATAACGCAACGCGTATTCATACCACAATTCTTGCTTTCCAAAAGGACCTTGACCTAACCCGTAGTAGTTAGGATTATAGTGTCCTAAAAAGCCCAAGTGGGGATCGCTTATAACACCTATTCTTAAATCGGGTTTTTTACTTTTTGCCATAATTCTTCTCCAAACCGTTTTAAATAAATAACTCGGCTAAGCGTAAATTGTTTAGCCGAGTATATTATATCACATTAATTTTTTTATGCAAGACGTAAACAGTAAAATAATATTATTTTGCTGTTGTTTTATATAGTGGGCCGTAAGCAGCGCAAGCGCGATAGTCTTGACCTTCCTTGTCTGCTCCGAAAGCATTCCAAACAGCAGGACGGAAAATGTCTTTATTAGGAACGTTGTGCATGCAAACGGGGATACGGAGCATAGAAGCGGTGGTTATTAAGTCTGCGCCAATATGACCGTAACTTATTGCGCCGTGGTTTGCGCCCCAGTTATTCATTACAGAATATGCGTTTTCAAAAGGTGAACCGCTAACGCCGTCGCAACGTGGAACAAACCAAGTGCAAGGCCACGTGTAGTCGGTGCGTTTCCAAAGTTTATCGGTAACTTCATCGGGTAGTTCAACCGTGTAGCCTTCTGCTATTTGAAGAACAGGACCTAAGCCTTTTACCAAGTTAAGTCTTATCATGGTGCATGGAATTTCGGCTTTGGTTACGAAACGTGATGAGAAGCCACCGCCACGGAAATATCCAACGTCTGCTGGCGCCCATTCAACGTTGTCCATGATAGCCTTTTGGTCTTCGGGGGTAACCTTCCACCATTCTTTCATGGTTGGGTTGCCCTTTTCATCTTTTGCACGGCAGTTTGCGTCAAGACACGCTGCGCCCGAGTTGATAAGGTGGATAAAGCCGTCGGCTTGTTTTGCCTTGCCTTGTATATCATAACCCGTTGCCTTTTTAACCGCGTCGCCCGACCAATAAGTTCTAACGTCTGCAAAGATTTGCGCGCGGTTTGTCAAAAGTTTCATTATCATCATACTTGCGCCGTTAAGAGTGTCGTTTTCAGTTGCTAAAATATATGGCTCTCTCGCGCCGTTCCAGTCAAAAGACGTGTTTAAGATTGCTTCGCCAAAATCACAGTTGGGGTAGTAGTCAGTCCATTGACGTTGACCTTGGAAACCTGCACATAAGGCGTTGTGTCCAACGGCTTCTTCTTCCGCGCCTTCGGGAAGGTTTTTGTTGCCGTTCATAAGGTCTTTAATGATTACTGCCATAAGCACGCAGAACTCAAAGTCCTTTTGTTTTTGCTCAGCGCTCTTTTGCAAGTTTTCGGGGTTTTTGTCAAAACCCATCTTGCAGTTAGCTTTTGCCCAAGCAAGCGCTTTTTGATATTCCTTTTCATCGTAAATCTTTTCGTTCATTCTGCGGATAACTTCTACTTCGTCAACAGACTCAACTCTCATTCCAAGGTATTCTTCAAAGAAGTTAACGTCTATTTGCGAGCCTGCAATACCCATGCAGAGCGAACCTATTTGTAAATATGACTTTCCACGCATGGTGGCAACGGCAACAGCGCTTCTACCAAAACGGAGTAGTTTTTCTTCAACGTCTTTGGGGATAGAAGTGTCAGTCATATCTTGAACGTCGTGTCCGTAAATTCCAAACGCAGGCAAGCCTTTTTGTGCGTGTCCTGCAAGAACGGCTGCAAGATAAACAGCCCCTGGTCTTTCCGTTCCGTTAAAACCCCATACCGCTTTTATAGTGTGTGGGTCCATATCCATTGTTTCAGAGCCGTAGCACCAACAGGGCGTTACGGTAAGGGTTATTGCAACCCCTTCTTTTCTGAACTTTTCAGCGCAAGCAGCAGCTTCTGCAACTCTGCCGATAGTCGTGTCTGCAATTACTACCTTAACAGGCTCTCCGTTGGAGTAGCACAAATTTTCACTAAATAACTTTGCAACGTTTTTAGCCATGTTCATCGTTTGGTTTTCTAAAGATTCTCTAACCTTTAACGCACCGCGTCTTCCGTCTATTGTTGGACGAATACCGATAACGGGATAGTCGCCAATAAGTCTACTTTTTGCCATAATAAACCTCTTTATCAAAAAATTTGACCGTAGTCGTTGACTTAATCATAAAATACTGATACAATCAAGTCAATAAATAAAAGTTACTAAAAACTTAACAAAACTTAGGTAAACGGGTATGCAAAAAGATTTTTTGTTTTCAGAGGAACGAACGAGCGGTGAGTTTAACGTTTCTTTTGCCGAGCGTAGAGTAATTGGCGAGGAATGGAATTTGGTTGAGTGGAATAGAAAACACCACGAGATTGATTGCCATAGGCTTTATTATAGGGCAGACGACAATGGTGGCAAGGCAGTTTTAACTTTGCTTGATAAAAAGATAGAACTCGTAGCAAACAAGGTGTATTTTATTCCTGCTTTTTCCGTTCTGCAAAGTGAAATAGACGGACAAATGGACAAGTATTATATTCATTTTCGTTCTAACAATATGCTTTTTGGACTTTACAGATACCTTTCGGGGGAATATCAAGTTGACGCAAACGATATTACCCAAAAGCTTTTTGATACGGTTGTAGAAAATTATAACTTAAATACCGAGCAATCTAAAATGAAAGTGCAAGGCGCAATGAACTTGCTTTTAGCCGAGTTTATTTCGCAAAGTTCGATAAATAGCCACGCGCTGGTAAAGTATAAATCCGTTTTGGAGTATATAGAAAAAAATTATAGAAAAGACATTTCAGTAAACGAGTTAGCTTCGGTTATGAACGTTAGCCCCACATATTTTGCAAACTCCTTTAAGAAAGCCTTTCACATAAGTCCAAAACAATATATTCTTAACAAAAGGCTTACCGAAAGTCAGCAACTTTTACTCGAAACGGATATGAGCGTAAAGGAAATTGCCTATTTAGTAGGTTTTGAAAACGAAAACTATTTTTCAGAGTTTTTCGCGCAAAAAACTGGCGTTAGCGCCTTAAAATATAGAAAGCGCGCCTTTCCAAAAAATCGTGACTGCATACTATAAAAAGTTGTAAAACGCCGACTTGTCTAAAAACAAGTCGGCGTTTGTTTATTCTTCCTCAGGATATATATCTACGATACTTACACCACCTTGGGGGATAAGTAGTCGGAAAGTTCTTTGTCCACCGGGGTAATCTTGGGTGGTAAACCCAAATTTCTTTTCATCAGAAAACTTTACGGGTAGCAATGGAAATTTACTTATGTTCTGCACTTTTTTGATTGCTTTTTTGAAAGTTATTATGGCTTTGCCATAGTGCAAAAGGTCGTCATTAATTGCGTAAATCCTAATTCTTCCATCATTCATTTGCATTGGAATAAGTGGGTGGGTGCTTTCAAATAATTGTTCGGTGGTGTAATTAAGTAGTTTTGCAAGTGCTTTCAAAAAGCCTACCGATACGCTTTGGAAGGGCATAAATTCGTTTAGGGTGTTAAATACTTCTTTAACGTTTGCCAAATCTTCTATTCCACTAATTGGTCGGCTATCAGTTAAAAGGCTATTTATTTCTTGCTTGCCAAAATCGCCTTTAAGGTTTAAGCCAAATGCACATAACCCGAATGGGGAATTTTTATCTTCAAAATACAAGTCGCAGTTATAGTCTTTTGTATTAAAGTTTTTGGTGCAAGCCGTTGCTATAACTCTGCCTCCTTTATACTCTGCAATTTTTTGTTTTTCTTGTGCTGACAAAAGGTCGAAGTTAGCAACGAACAAATCTCCGCATTGGTCGTTTAAGTGTTCCGTTCTAACAATTCCACCCGTCATAGCACCTAACTTGTTTAGTTCGAAAACAGTTTTGTGAGTAGTCCATCTACGTGTGTTTATGTATTCGTTTAACATACTGTCAAAAGCGTGGTCAGACCAAACGACTGTTGGCGATAAAACCTTGCTAGGTAATTGTTCAAAGGCTATGCTAGTGCGTTCGTTAAGCCACTTCCAATCTTGCTCATAAAGTCCGTCTGCAAGGCAAATGTTAAACCCATCTATGCAACGCTTCAAGCCTTTGTCGGTATAACGTGTGTAGCATGGCAAAAGGTAAATATCACGCTCTAAAAGGGTGGGGGCATGGTGTAAAATATCCCATTCTTCTGCAGAGTCTTTAACGGTGAGCATGTTTAACTTTTTGCCACCGTTAGTAAAGGCATCTGTAAAGGGTATCATATTTGCCCATTCGTAATATCTCCAAGGTCTGCTACGCAACAACATAGAAGCGTTGGCGTGCATATTTGGCATTATGTAATCAACGCCAGATTTAACTAACTTTCTTAAGTTTACGCCTTTTGTGTATAGGGTGGTGAACGGGTCGGTGCAATACATTCCAAGCACGAACACCTTTCTGCCTATCTTGTGCAAACTATCGCAAACTTTTTGCCAAAACTCTGCCCATCTATCGCTTATAAAGGTTATCCATTCTGCACGGCAGTTTGCCCAAATGTAATCTCCACGAAGTTTTGCCGTGTCAGGGCAGTCTTGTTTGTTAAGGGTTATTTCGGTAGGGAAAGCGTAACCTGTTTTTTCGCTAAATTGGTTTAGCATGTCAATAGAAAAGTCTCCCCAAAAGAGCGAAGCAGGTTGGGGGCAGAAGTTATCTGAAACGTGCAAGCCGGTAAACCCGTAGTCAAGCATGACTTGCGAAAGTTGTTTTATAAAAAAATCTTGATAATAACTGCCGTCGCTAAAACGCTTAAGTGGGTTTAAGTTCCAATTTCCGTCTTTGAAACAACATTTTAAGTCGGGGTGGTCGGAAATAAACTCGTGGTGGAACTTGTCGTTTAGTTGGTTACCCATTACACTTAAAAAGCATTCAACGTTTATTTCGCTTAAAGCAGAGCAAAGATCTTTAACGTCGTGATTAGTCCACTCTTGACGTTTGCGTTCTTCGTTGTAAGGGTTTGCAAAATAAGAACAGTTATCAGGTGGAAGAATGCGTTTGTTTTGTATTCCATCGTGTTGATTTATAATATCTGGGTGAAATGCAAAAAGACAAACGCCGTCTATTTTACTGTCGGCTCTGTCTAGAAAAATAGAAACGCCCTTATCGGGAAGGTCTTTATCAAAGCCCGTAAGTGGCATCCAGGCAAAGTTTTCGCCTTTTTTAAGATTATTACTCATTTTTAACTCCTAAATCATGCGATATTAAAACCCACAAACAAATTATAACCCTATGGTTAAATTAAGTCAATATAAACAAATAAAAAAACCGAAGCAGAAATGCTTCGGTTTGTGTTTTAAGATTGAATATTATTCCCATTCGATAGTGCCAATTGGCTTTGGTGTAAGGTCGAATAATACTCTATTTATGCCATCAACTTCGCTTGTGATTCTTGCGGTAATTTTATTTAGAACGTCGTAAGGAACTTCTTCGATAGTAGCCGTCATAGCATCGACCGTGTTAACCGCTCTTATGATTGCAGGCCAGCCTTCGTAACGCTTACCGTCTTTAACGCCAACGCTCTTCATGTCAGGAACGGCTATAAAGTATTGCCATACCTTGCCGGCAAGTCCGCAGTTATCAAATTCTTCACGGAGTATTGCGTCAGCTTCGCGAAGCGCGTGAAGTCTATCACGAGTAATAGCACCTAAACATCTAACGCCAAGACCTGGACCGGGGAAGGGTTGACGGTCAACCATGTTAACGGGAAGACCTAATGCCTTTCCAACAACTCTAACTTCGTCTTTGTATAAAAGGCGAACGGGTTCAACGAGTTCAAACTGCATTTCTTCGGGAAGTCCGCCAACGTTGTGGTGGGCTTTAACGCCGTCGCTTTCGATAATGTCGGGGTATATTGTGCCTTGCGCTAAGAAAGAAATGCCTTTGAGCTTGCTTGCTTCTTCGTCAAATACCTTGATAAATTCTCCGCCGATTATCTTGCGCTTTGTTTCGGGCGCTGAAACGCCTTTAAGTAAATCCAAGAAACGGTCGGTAGCGTCAACGTAAATAAGGTTAGCGTCAAGTTCTTTACCAAAAACTTCAATAACTTGTTCGCTTTCGCCTTTACGCATTAAGCCGTGGTTAACGTGCACGCAAACGAGTTGTTTGCCAATAGCCTTAATCAAAAGTGCGGCAACGACAGAACTGTCTACACCGCCTGAAAGTGCCAAAAGCACTTTTTTATCGCCAACTTGCTCACGAACTAATTTAACTTGTTCTTCGATGAACGCGTTTGCAAGTTCCTTTGTTGTAATTCTTTGCATATTCGCAGGGCGAACGTTTGGTAATTCCATAAAATTTTCTCCCAAAGTTTTAATAAGTAAATTATAAAATTTTATCGCTTAGTTGTCAACAACTCAAAAGCAAAAAACCCAACAAAAAATTTTATACGGGGTATAAAAAATTCTTTTTGAATGTAAAAAGCCGTAAAAGGGCGATTGATAGTTGTTAAGTGGTAAAATTATCCCTAATATAAATTTGACATATTAAAAGTTTAGTGATAAAATTTATAAATAAACTTTTTACAATTAGAGCGTAAAGCAAAAGCAAAAAGTTTTTTAAGGAGAACGTATGAAGGCAGTTGAAATCCCCGAAAAGTTTGGTAAAAGGGTGTTTAACGACAAAGTTATGAAAGAACGCTTGCCCGAAAAGGACTATATCGCCGTTCGTCGCGCGATAGAGTTTGGCGAGCCTTTGACTAACGACACCGCAAAAGCCGTTGCTTTCGCAATGAAAGAATGGGCAATAGAAAACGGCGCGACACATTTTACGCATTGGTTTCAACCAATGACGGGTATTACTGCTGAAAAACACGACAGTTTTATAGAGCCTACAAAAAACGGCGAAGTTATAATGAAGTTTTCCGAAAAGTCTTTGGTAAAAGGCGAGTCGGACGCATCTAGTTTCCCAAGCGGGGGGTTAAGAGCAACTTTTGAAGCGCGTGGCTACACTGCGTGGGATCCTACTTCTTACGCATTCGTTAAAGACGGGAGTTTATATATCCCAACCGCATTTTGTTCTTACGGCGGGGAAGCGCTTGATAAAAAGACGCCATTACTTCGTTCCATGAACGCGCTTAATAAACAGGCTTTAAGAATATTAAAATTGTTTGGCGACACCGAAGTTAAAAACGTTATTCCAACGGTCGGTGCTGAACAAGAGTATTTTTTAATCGACAAAAAGGTTTACGAAAGCCGTTTGGACCTTATCCATTGCGGTAGAACGCTTTTCGGCGCTCGTCCGTCTAAAGGTCAAGAACTTGAAGACCACTATTACGGCGCTATCAAGTCGAGAGTTTCGGCGTTTATGAAAGACGTTGACGAAGAACTTTGGAAACTTGGCGTTTACGCTAAAACTAAGCACAACGAAGTTGCGCCTGCTCAGCACGAACTTGCGTGCGTGTTTACTTCGGCAAATCTTGCGTCAGACCATAACCAAATCACTATGGAAGTTATAAAGAGCGTTGCCAACAAGCACGGGCTTGTTTGCTTGCTTCACGAAAAGCCTTTTGAATCGGTTAGCGGTAGCGGTAAACACAATAACTGGTCGCTTTCTACAGACACGGGTGAAAACTTGTTTGAGCCTGGCAATAGTCCACAAACCAACGCAAGATTTTTACTTTTCTTGCTTGCGGTAATTAAGGCGGTTGACGAATATCAAGACTTGCTTCGCATATCGGTTGCAACGGCGGGCAACGACCACCGTTTGGGCGCGAGCGAAGCTCCACCTGCTATAATTTCTATCTATCTCGGTGAAGAAATAGAAGGTATTTTAAGAGCAATCGAAACGGGCAAAAATTATAGTGCAAAAGAAAAGTCGGTGCTTAAAATCGGCATTTCTGCGCTTCCACCAATACCAAAGGATTCTACCGATAGAAATAGAACTTCACCATTTGCTTTCACGGGTAACAAGTTCGAATTCCGTATGGTTGGCTCGTCGGCAAACATCGCTTGTCCTAACTTTATTATAAACACCATAGTTGCAGAAGAACTTAAAAACTTTGCAGACGTTTTAGAAAAGGCAGACGACTTTAACCAAGCGCTTAACGACCTTCTTAAAAAGACGATTAAAAAGCACGGCAGAATTATTTTTAGCGGAAACAACTATTCGGACGAATGGCAGGTTGAAGCTGAAATGCGTGGGCTATTAAACCTTAAAACTACGGTTGACGCGCTCCCACTATACGTTGACAAAAAGAATATAGACCTTTTTGAAGGACATTCGGTTTTAACCAAGGGCGAAATATATTCAAGAATGGAAATCTTACTTGAAAACTATGCAAACATCGTGCATATTGAAGCGCTTACCGCGCTCGATATGGCAAGAAAGGAAATTGCACCAGCAGTTATCAAGTATCAGTCTTTCATCATTCAAGAATTAAAAGAAAAGAGAAAACTTGGCAACTACTCGACGGCTTTAGAAGACGGAATTTTAACCAAGATTTCATCTCTATCTGAAAAGTTTAGTCAAACGTTAGAACTTCTTTGCAAGCACTTAGACGATTATAACGGAAGCGCGACAGCAAAGGAAAGGGCAGTATATTGCAGAGATAAGTTGGTTTGTGACATGGCACTTCTAAGAAAATATGCAGACGAAATGGAACTTATTTTAGGCAAAGAATTTGCCCCATACCCCTCTTACGAAGACATACTTTACAGCGTTAAATACTAGAAATTAAAACGGCGCTCGCAGTTTGCGAGAGCCGTTTTTTTCGTTTCGTTTACCATGTTAACGTGCGGTTTGTTCTATTTCTATTACTGTTAAAACGCCGTCTTGGACTATGAACTTGACGTTTTTATCGGCAAACGCCATGCCGTATTCTCTGCCGTCCGACTGGTATGACGGACGGGGATCGTCGCTTAAACACTCGATAAGCGCGTCAATTTTATCAGTAGGAATTTTCCCTTTTAAGTTTTCGGGGAAGTCCACCTTTAATTTATAATCCTTAACTTCATCAGAATAACCGCCAACCGCGTCTATTTTACAGTCGGCAGACGGGATATACGGCTTTATATCGTAAATGGGCGTTTTGTCTAAAAGGTCGATACCGCTGACTAAAAGGGTAACGCCTTTTTCGGTATAGTTTATCTTTTCCAACTTAACGCAAGAAAGCCCTATATTATTTGGTCTAAATGGTGAACGGCTTGCAAACACGCCCACCTTTTTATTTCCGCCAAGACGCGGTGGACGAACGAGAGGCGACCACTCTTTTTTGTCTACTGCTGAAAAATCGAAAAGCACCCATAAATGCGAAAAACCTTGCAACTCTCGAAACGCATCGGGAGTGGAAAATTCGGGTAAAAAGACAATTTCCCCGACACTTTTTGGCGCGCGCCCACTTTGACGGGGAATACCAAACTTTTCCTTAAAATCGGTGCTAATATATGCAATTGGACTAATGGTTTTGTTGTTCATGTCTACATTCTAACATAAAAAAGGTTAAAAAACCAGCGCGAGTGAAAAGTTTTTGTTGTTTTTAGGGAGTTTTTGTGTTAAAATAATTAAAGAAGTTTTTACTTTCTTGGAGGAGTTTATTTTGGTTAAGTTTTCCGCGCCCGAAGAAAGGGCGGTTAAGGCGGTCCTTACGGCTAAAAACCACAAGACGGGAAGAAGCGTTCTTTACGTTTTTTCTTGCATGATTTTGGCAACCTTAATTTACGGGACAATATCCGTTTTTACCAATAAGTTTTGGACTGTTAGGGAACTTTTTACCGACAACTTGTGGACGGGGCTTGTTTGTTTTTGTATAGCAACGCTCATAATGGGTTTATATTTCATGAATAGACCTATAACCAAGAAAAGGCTTTACGATAACGGAAGATACCAAGTTATTTTAGAAGGTGACTGCGTAAAAGTTTTGTTTCCCGATGAGCCTGAAATAATCGTTCCTTTGTCTAAAATTAGCGGTGTGGAAGAATACGATATTTTTTATCTTATACGCTGTTACAAAAACACAGACGAAATAGTGTGTTCAAAAAATGCTTTTGTTAGTGGTGACGATATCGAGTTTAAGAAATTCTTTGAAGAAAAGGGCATTTTAACCAAGCAAAACGAAGAAAAGAAAATATACGTTTCGCTGTTAAAGCGCATAGACAAAAAGGTGCGCGCGGGTTGGGCGTCTTTAATATACGCAGGGCTTGCCATTTTACTTGCATACCCCTTCTATTGGCTTGTTGTAGAAGTTTTGATATCCTTTGTGCCTTCGGTTGTTGAAGTGATGATGGTAACCCTTTTAGACATTCCTTTGTGGACGGCGGTGCTTATTGGGGTATTATATATTCCAATAGTGCTTGTATCGACCTTAGTGTGCGGTGTTTCGGCGCTTTCACTTTTGGCGGTTATTCCTTTTTTAATTTACGTTTCGGGATACTATGCAATCAAACAAGCCAAAGGTCAAAACAAACTGCTTGGCGCATTTGCAATCGCAGGGGTTGTTATTGCCGTTGCCATGCTTATTGCCGTGCTTCTTTTCCTATTAAACGTGTTCTATTTGTATTAACGAAAAAGTTTCGTGCCGTCATCTATTGACGGCGCGTTTTTATATGTTAAAATATTAACGTAAATATTTAAGGTGGTGTTTTATGAGTTACAAATTTTTGCGTTTTCCAAATTTTAGAAAAAAAGCGCTTACGCTTTCTTATGACGACGGAGTTGTTCACGATAAGCGCTTGCTTGAAATAATGACGGCAAACGGCATTAAGGGGACTTTTAATATAAACTCGGGTAATTTTGCTAAGGAAGAGGGTGCGCTTCGTATGACAAAAGAGCAAGCATACGAACTTTACACTTCTTACGACTGCGAAGTGGCTTGCCACGGCGAAAAGCACTTGTCTTTAAGCATTGTTCCCACTTCACAAGCGGTTTCCGACGTCATAAACGACAGAATTAACTTAGAAAACATGTTTGGCAAAATCATTCGCGGAATGGCTTATGCAAACGGACATTATAACGACGATGCCGTTGATATTTTGGACAAGTGCGGTATAGTGTATTCAAGAACGTGCATCACCACAGAAAAGTTTGATATTCCAACCGATTGGCTAAGGCTTCCAACCACTTGCCATCACAAAAACCCAAGACTGTTTGAACTTTTAGACGAGTTCTTAGAAGATAAGCAAGTAAAGTATTACTGGGCTAATTACAACATGCCAAAACTTTTTTATCTTTGGGGACACAGTTACGAGTTTAATAACGACGACAACTGGGATATAATTGAAAAGTTCTGCGAAAAAGCAGGTGGCCGTGAAGACGTTTGGTATGCAACCAACATCGAGATTTACGATTACGTAACCGCATACGACAGATTAGTGTTCTCTGCACAGGGAAAAAGTGTGTATAACCCAAGCAGTATTGACGTTTACTTAGATTATTTTGGCAAACAAGTGGTCGCAAAAGCAGGAAAAACGGTTGAATTAGAATAATTGAAGAAAAAACTTGTTTTTATGCATTTGAGTAAAAATAAGTGAAAAACAGTTAAAAACACCTTGAAAACAGTTAAAAAACACAAAAAATTGCTCCCCCTTTCCCTTTTTTAGGAAAGGGGGAGTTTTCTGTTTTACAGGGTATTTTGCTAAAATGCTTGATTAAATTTTCATAAAATAGTAAAATAAATAGGTTAGCACTTTAAGGGGAAAGATTATGGCAGATAAATCCAAATTAAAAAAGAGACTTTTAGAATACTCTTTTATATTGCTTTTGGTGGCTGGAATAGTTTTGATTTATTTTGCAGTCGCAAAAGAAATCGCCGAAATTTTTAGAATGAGCGAGACCAAGGACTATAAGGCAGTAAAAACGTATTTGCAAGACTTTGGTTGGAAGGGCGGTGTCATCATCGCTATTTTGGAAATGCTCCAAATGATAGTAGTATTCATTCCTGCAGAATTTGTTCAAATTGCTGCGGGGCTTTCTTATCCTATATATTTAGCTATTCCTATTTGCGTTGTTGGTATATGTCTTGGCGCAAGCGTTATTTTCCTTATCGTTCGCTTTTTACATTTGCGCTTAGAAATTATGGAAAGACGCGTTGGGAAAATTCATAATCTCGTTCACAAAATCAATAAGGCAACCCCTATGACGGTTATAATGTATTTATTATTCGTTATGCCTCTTATTCCTTTTGGCGCGATTTGTTATTTTGCTTCGTCAAGCAATATATCTTACAGAAGATACATTATAGTTGTGGCTACGGCCGTGTTACCGTCAGTGCTTTCTTCTTATGTGTTAGGAAACGTAATGTTCCACACTTTGGGCATGGGAACTTCCACTTTCGTTTGGTCGATAGTTATAGTTGCCATCCTTATGATAGTTTTGCTTTTAACGGTAGCAAGCATTATAAAAAACAAGTATTTTAGAAAAGGCGTGCAAAGGACAAATTGGTTTTTTTATCGCTTAGTTTGTTTAGTTATAGGAATTTACTTCTCGTTTAAGGTTAAGATTAATACTAAAAACTGTGTAAAAATTAAAGATAAAAAGTTTATAGTTTTAGGAACCCACACGAGTTCTTTAGACTTCGTGCTTTGCGCTAAGGCTATTTCTCCGCGAAGCGCTAACTTTATAGCAAATCGCTTTTACGTTGACTACAAAAAGAGCAGGTGGATAGTTAGGTCGCTAAGAACAATTCCAAAGAGCCTTTTTACGCCTGACGTTGAAACCATTAAAAAGGTGTTGGAAGCAAAAAAATTGGGCATCAATCTTTCTATGTGTCCAGAGGGAAGATTGTCTTCGGGCGGGATTAACTTCCCACTCGCTTACGGAACGGCAGGGCTTATTAAAAAGTTAGGCTATCCCGTTTACTTCGCAACGTCTGTCGGCGGATATTTCGCTAAACCTAAGTGGAGGGAAACTTACGCTAAAACAGAAGTGGAAGTGAGAATGGAAAAACTTTTAACCGAAGAGCAAGTGCAAGAATACACCGAACAACAAATTGAACAAATCTTAAATGAAAAGTTCGTTTACGACGAATGTAAAGAATACGCAAAGCGCGAAAAGGTGAGAAAAGGTTCGGTAGACGTTACGGGACTTCACAAGATAATATTTACCTGTCCGCATTGTGGAAAGGAATTTACCTTAACTTCGGATAAAACGTCGTTAAACTGCTCGGCATGTGGAAACAAGTTCGTGTTTGACGACTGGTATTTAACCGACGGAAAAACCATTTCAGACCTTTATAGAGAGCAAAAGAAAAACTTAGAAAAACAAGAGACCTTTGACTTGCAAGAAAAGGTTAGCGTTAAATTGTTTGATAACAAGAGCGGTCAACTTATCGACTGTGGCGAAGGCGTTTGCTCGCTTACCAACGATTCTATTACTTATAACGGAACTATTAACGGCGAACAAACTACCTTTACTCACACTCCTGCAACTTTGCAAGCGCTTGCTTTCTCCGCTGGGGAAGAGTTTGAGTTCTACGATAAAGGCAAATTGTATTATTTCTATCCTACGGCGGGCGACGTTGTCGCTAAATGGTCGATAGTTTGGGATATTTTACAGGAGAGAAAAGTTTATGGAGAAAAAGAACAAGGTAGTAGACATATCTAAAAAGTCTTTTTTTACCGCGGTAATAGTTTTATTTGCATTCATGGTAATTGCAACCGTTTTAACTTTTGTGTTACCAAAGGGTGTTTTTGCGGTAGACGGACAGGGTAACGTGGACTATTCTAAATACGTTGCTTTGGGAAGCGACGGCGGAATAAATATTTTCAAAGCAATATTTTCTCCCGTTCTTATTTTTGTGTTCAACGGAATGCTACAACCCCTTATGCTTTCGCTATTCATTTTAATAATAGCAGGCGTATTCCAAATCATGATAGATTCGGGCGGAATGCAAGAAATCGTTAGAAGACTTGTAGACAAGTTTAAGAATAAAAGATTTTTGTTCTTGGCCGTTTTAACGCTTTTCTTTATGTGCTTGGGCTCGCTATTCGGCTTGTTTGAAGAAACGCTCGTTCTTCTTCCAATGGTGGTAACCGTGTGTGTAAGCCTTGGTTACGACGCCGTTATGGGCTTCTTTGTTTGCACCTTGGCAACGGGTATAGGCTTTTCGGTTGCACTAACTAATCCCTTTACCGTTGTATACAGTTCGGATTTAATAGGCGCTAACGTGTTTAGCGGAATGTGGCTTCGCGCCATTGCTTTCGTAGTTTTTTATGCAATCATTTTAGGCTTTATATTTCTTTATTCTAAAAAGATTTCCAAAAAGCCTATTGAAAATTTAGAAAGCGTTCCTACGAGTGAAGTTACGAGTAATAAAAAAGCGTTTATTGCTTGGACTTGCTTTTTAATCGTCGCGCTCGTTTGCTTGATAAGTTTTACGGCAATTCCATTTTTAAGAGATTTGGCAACTCCGCTTCTTGCCGTTGTTTTTCTTATAGGTGGAGCGATTGCAGGGTGCTTGACGTTTGGTGTTAAAAATTCGGCTAAAAGTTTTGGTAAAGGCGTGCTTTCTGCACTTCCTGCCGTTGCTATGATAGCGCTCGCGTTTGCAGTAAAATTCATTTTGGTTGAAGGTATGATTTTGGATACCATAACCAACTACATATCTACTTCTATCGCAGGCAAAAACAAATACCTAACCGTTATCATTCTGTTTGCTATAATTCTTATCTTAGAATTTTTCATAAGTAGTTCAACCGCGAAAGCCGTGTTCGTAATGGGCGTGCTTTCTGGAGTTGTAGGTTCTGGAAGCATTGCTGTTTCCCCCGAACTTTTAGTTTTAATCTACGTTTTCTCTGACGGTTTCACCAACCTTCTTTTCCCAACTTCGCCATGCCTTTTAATCGGGCTTTCGATGACGGGACAAGGGTATGCCGACTGGATTAAAAAGAGCAAGATTTTGTTCCCATTAATCTTTGTTGTGACCATATCATTTATAATGTTTGCAACTGCGATCGGTTATTAAAAGGTAAATATTTTGATAAAAAGAAAAAACGACAAACGTTAAAGTTTGTCGTTTTTTGTTTGCCATAAGACTACTTGATATAGTATAATGTAATGGAATTTTTCAAAAGATAATGATAGGAAGTAATATGAAAAGATTTTTAACTATTGTTCTTGCGTTGCTTTTATGTATGAGTTTTACATTCTCGTTTGCGTGTGATTTGGCGGGAAATGGAAATGATTCTTCAAACGATTCAAACGACCAAACGCAAGGGGATAACAATACGCCTGACGGTGGGGAAGACGATGGAGATGGCTCGGAACATAGCCATCAATATTCTGATTGGGTAGCGACCGATAACGAACATTATCACATTTGTGAGTGCGGGGATAAAACTGACGTAGCACAGCATTCGTTCGAAAGCGGAGTTTGCACTATATGTGGTTCGAGAGAAGTTACCACGGGTTTTGAATATGAACTTATAAACGACGGTAAAGAATATCGCCTTACGGGAATAGGCTCTGTGAATAGCCAAGTTTTAGTTATTCCAAGAGAGAGTCAAGGCAAGCCAATTACCCAAATAGGCGAATATGCTTTTTACTACAACGAAAACATAACTGAAGTTTACATTGGTGAAAATATAAACCTTGTTGGCGAATATGCCTTTTTATTCTGCACGTCTTTGCAGAAGGTGGTTATTCCACAAAGTGTTAAAACGCTTTGCGATTTTGCTTTTTCACGTTGTGAAAGTTTAACGGACGTTCAAATTGCAGACGGGGTAGAAAACTTTGGTAAACACGTTTTTTCTAACACGGGTATCTTTAAGCAAACTTCTTTGTGGGAAAACGGGATTTTATACGTGGGCAACTACGTTTTAGATACCAAGAAAAACTTAAAGGATAGCATAACGGTAAAAGAAGGTGCGAGGGTGATAACGCCTTACGCTTTCAAATCTTGCGAAACGATGACCGGAATAATTCTTCCAGATAGTCTAATTGCTGTTTGCGACTATGCCTTCTACGATTGTATTAGATTAGTTGAAGTTGACTTTGGCGAAGGTGTAAAAAGTATAGGGGACAACTCGTTTAGGTCATGTAAAGAGATTGTCCAAATAAATTTTCCAAACAGTTTAGAAAAGATTGGCGAGAATGCTTTTGTCGGCTGTAAAAATCTTCAATCAATAACCATTGGTAGTTCGTTAAAAACTATAAGCGCTGGCGCGTTTTTGGGTTTGGAACTTTTAACTAAAATAGATTTAGGCACAAGCGTTGAAAGTATAGGTGACGGTGCTTTTTATAGGTGCATAAGCCTTAGTCAAGTTGTCTTTTCGGATAACTTAAAAGAAATTGGCGAAGAAGCCTTTTTGGGTTGCTATAACTTAAAGCAAGCAAACTTTAAGGAAGGGTTATTAAAAATTTCACAAAGTGCTTTTAAGAGTTCTGGAATAACTCGTATTGACTTGCCTAAAACCTTAACGGAAATAGGGTTTGACGCCTTTGAGTATTGCTCGGGTGTAAGTAGCGTAAGGTTTGGCGGAACAATTGCTCAGTGGGAAGCATTTGGATATAGCGATTGGGCAAGTTCAGAGCTTGTTGCTATAGAATGCTCTGACGGACAATTTATTTTATCTTAACAATTTATAAAAAGTGGGCGTGTTCAAACTGAACACGCCCATTATTATTTTATTTGCTTTACGCTTTTACTTTGATTTGGTAAACTACGGGAACTAAGCCGGTAATTCTATCAAATCTAATGCGAACGCAGTCGTTTTTGTCTGCTTGGTAAGGAATGGTAATTTCCTTTACTTGGCAGTCTTTTTCTTTTATTATCGTTTGCTTTTCGTCGATTGTAACTTTAAGGTTTAGTTCGGGTGACAAACTTCCGCAAACCACGCTTATTTGGTTTAACGCGTTAGGTTTAACCTTAATTTCATAACTAAACCAACCGTGCGCGTTTACGCTACTAAACCCTTGGCGAAGCGAACCGGGAACACGGAAAAGTCTGCCGTTTTCAACTTTTGTATCAGAGAAGTTTACTTCCTTTTTAATCTTGTGTCCTTCACTTCCGCCGCCACAAATAACGTAGTCTAAAAGGTCTTGTTTTTTCAATTGTTCAAAGGTTGCTTTTTCTACAGGGAAACTTTCTTTAATTTGTTCAACTAAACGGCTTATAAAATCACTTTTTCCCGTGCTTGTTACCAAAATAGAATCGCCTTGGCTACAATAGAAATTACCGCCCAATTGCTGAATTCCTAAATCTCTAATTTCACAGAGTTTATCAAGTGATTTATAAAGTTCTGCTTCTTTGCTTGCATCATCGTATTCAAAGAATTTCGCATAGTTATAGAAAACGTCTGTCAATATTCTCCAAGCCTGAGCGCAAAGTTTAAGGTTTAAGAATTTAACGTGTAATTTATCGTATTTTTCTTGGTCTAATTTGCCTTTAAGTGCACAGAGTTTTTGGTAGTTTTGGTCAGCCATTGCCATTGCTTGGTCTTTTTCTTCAAATACAGATTGTAAAGAGCCTCTTTCCCATTGTGGGGGAATGAACCATTCGCCCGAGCAAAGTTCAAAACTGTCTTTCATCATTTCAAAGTAGAAATGGTTTTTGCTATGGTTTATTGATGGGAATAGCGACAATTCGCTAAAATAGTAGCCTTTAAGATAAATAATTTTTTTAAGAATATCTTCGGTGTTTTCCATAATTTCTCTAACTTGCTTTCCACAGTTAGGATATTCGCTTTCAAAGAAATTATCTATTGCAGTATTTACGTCCATTCCACGAACGCAAGCGTTCATTATAACAAGGTTAACCTCGTTTACGTCGCCAAACGGGTGCCTTCCAGCACGGTCTATTCTCGAACAGAAGCCGATAGGTGAGAAGGTGTCGCAGTATTCAACTTTATGTTCTATGTGTTCTTTGAGCATTAGTGGAAAACGTCCTTTTCCAAAGTATTCGCCAAAAATATCCGTTTCTACTAAAATTGGGTTGTTTTTGATTTTTGCAAAGAACTTGTTGTCTGGAAGGGTTAAACTCCAGTCAAACTGAGTCCATTTATCCATGATGACCATGTCGGTCGAGATTTCTTCGTAAGCCTTAGTCATCATGACGTAGTCTTCTTCAATGCTTGCAAAAGGTCTGCAAATAAGTTCTTTGCCAAGACTCTTACAAGTGTCGTATAAAATTTTGGTAACGTATTTAACCCTTTCCACTTTTCCAAGTTTTTGATTTTTAAGTTTAAGTAAGGGAATACGCGTTTCGTGTAAGGTTAAAATAATTCCGTCCATTAACGGATACTCGTCGAAAAAGTCCTTTATCTTGTTTTCTAAAAAGTCTTTAACGAGTGGGTGTGAAACTTCAACGTCTCCGTCAGAGTTAAGAACTTCGGGAAAAGCTTCGGTAAAAGCTACGGGGAGTTCAAGTTCGTGATGCCACATGTAACTTTTAACGCCTGCATTATGTAATTTTTCAAGAGCAGGGTTAACCACTTCTAAGTTGTAGTCAACGTATTCGCTGTCTTTTTCGTTGTTAAACTGCGAATATTTTTTATAATAAACCATTCCGTCTACGTTTCCGCGAACGTTATTGTGTATTGGTCCGATTAGTTGGAAGTGATTAAAGCCGAGTTTTATGGCGTAATCAACCGTAAAATTAAGATAATCTTTTTCTACGTCGACAGGGTTGAGAACGGATATTCCGCAAGCGTTGTAACTTTTCATTTTTATCTCCGTCAAGGGTTTTTTATAAGTTTAACATAAATCTAAGAGCATTTCAACTAAAAAACTATAAAAAGTTATACTTATAAAGCATAACTTGACGCATATTTTTATCTGCCGAAAAAAATCAATATTTTAAAAAAATAGTTGCTTTGTTATACACTTTAGTGTATAATTATTGTAGGCTAATATGCTTTTGGAGATTTTAGATGAATTGTAGTTCTTTTGATTTAGCAAAACAACAATACGCAAAGTATGGGATAGACGTTGAAAAGGCGCTTGACCTATTAAAAAACGTGCCTGTTTCCATGCACTGCTGGCAAGGAGACGACGTTATTGGTTTTACCGGTGGCGACAGTTTGTCGGGCGGTATTCAAACGACGGGCAACTATCCAGGCAGGGCAAGAAACTTTGACGAACTCATAGCAGATATTGAAAAGGCCATTTCTTTAATTCCTGGAAAGAAGAGAATCAATCTTCACGCAATTTACGCGGTAAGCAATAAGCCTTATGAAGCGGACAAGTTAACGGTAGAAGACTTTAAGGCTTGGCTTGATTGGGGACTTCCTAAGGGCATTCACTTTGACTTCAACCCAACTCTCTTTTCTCATCCAATGGTAAAAGACGGGTTGACGCTTTCAAGTCCTGATAAGAGCGTTCGCGATTTTTGGATTAAGCACGTAAAGTGTTGTAGAGAAATTGCAATGGAAATAGGTAAACTTCAAGGCTCGGCTTGTTTATGCAACTTATGGATAGCCGACGGCTTTAAGGACGTTCCTGCGGATAGACTTACGCCAAGACTTCGTTTAAAAGATAGTTTGGACCAAATCTATGCCGTTAAATACGACAGAGAATACATAGTAGATAGTGTAGAAAGCAAAGTGTTTGGTATCGGTATTGAAAGTTTTACGGTTGGCAGTAACGAGTTTTATCAAAACTACGCAGCTAAAAACGGAATTTGTTGCTTGCTCGACAACGGACATTATCACCCACTTGAATACGTTAGCGACAAAATCCCTGCGCTCCTTGCTTTTTACGATAGAGTAGCGCTCCACGTTACTCGTGGAGTTCGTTGGGATAGCGACCACGTAGTTCTATTTGAGGACGAGTTAAAGGAAATCGCAAAAGAGATAGTTCGCAACGACGCGCTTGATAAAGTGCTTATCGGTCTTGACTATTTTGATGCGAGCATCAATAGAATTTCCGCATGGGTTGTGGGAATGAGAAATATGCAAAAGGCATTGCTATTTGCGCTTTTGCAACCAAACCAAAAATTAAAAGAACTTCAAGACAGCGCAAACTTTACCGAACTTATGGTGCTACAAGAAGAATTAAAAACGCTTCCGCTCGGCGCTGTTTGGGATGAATACTTGCAAAGAGAAAAGGTTGCAGGTAGCGAATGGTTTAAGGAAGTTAAAGAATATCAAGATAAGGTTTTAAGCAAAAGGGTATAGTATGAATAGATATTTAGCTATTGACCTTGGCGCAAGCAACGGCAGACACATTGTCGGCTGGGAAGAAAACGGACAAATTCAAACGCAAGTGGTTTTCGGGTTTGAAAACGGAGTAAAACGCGAAAACGGACGTTTGATTTGGGACATAGACGGCATTTTTGAAAACGTGGTGCAAGGCATTAAAAAGGCGGTGGAAACTTTCCCCGATATAAAAACTCTTGCAATAGACACTTGGGGTGTTGACTACGTTTTGATGAAAGGCGATAAAGCCGTGTATCCCTGTTACGCATATCGCGACCACAGAACGGAAAAAACCATTCCGCTCGTTCACGGCATCGTGCCGTTCGACAAGTTGTTTGCAAAAACGGGTATACAATTTAATTCATTTAACACCGTTTATCAACTTTACGACGATTTGATAAATGAAAGGCTTGACGGAGTTACCGACTTTTTGGCTATTCCCGAATACCTTTCATATAAACTCACGGGCGTAAAGAAAAAGGAATACACCTTTGGAACTACTACGGGACTTGTAAACGCAAAAGAAAAGCAGTTTGATTTAGGTTTAGTTAAAGAGTTAGGTTTTCCACAAAACATATTCTCAAATCTTTATCAACCAGGTGAAGTTTACGGAAATCTTCTTCCTGAGATTAAGCAAATCGTGGGAAAAGACCTTGAAGTTATTATGTGTGCTTCGCACGATACGGCAAGCGCAGTTGAAGGTATTCCCGTTGACGACTTAGACGCTCCTTATATTTCAAGCGGAACTTGGTCCATTTTAGGTGTTAAGGAAGATACTCCGCATACTGACGAGATAAGCCTTAAAAACGAGTGTTCTAATGAAGGTGGCGTAGGGTATATTCGCTATCAAAAGAATACTATGGGTATGTGGATGGTGCAGAGTTTAAGAAAAGAACTTTGTCCAGATAAAGACTACGGTCAAATTGCACAAGACGCTAAAAACTGCGATTACGATCAAGTGGTTGACGCTAACGACGGCGCGTTTTTCTCGCCCGACAGCATGAAAGTCGCTTTTGACACCTATCTTAAAGAAAATGGTAAGCCACTACCTAAGGACGATAACGGATACTTTAAGTGCGCATACGTTTCGATTGCGCATGCGTATAAAAAAGTGCTACAAGAAATTCAAAATTGCACAGGTAAAACGTATGATAAGATATACATAGTTGGCGGCGGAGCCAAAAACGTTTACCTAAACTCACTAACGGAAGAAATTTGTAACGTAAGAGTGCAAGCTTTCCCAATAGAAGCAACCGCTCTCGGCAATTTAAAAATTCAAATAAAAAAGGATAAATAAGGAAAGGATTATGAAAAACATCATCAAAGCAAAATTTGTTCAAGAAATGTGTGATACAACCGCTAACATGTATAGACTCGGTTGGGATGAAAGAAACGGTGGAAACGTTTCTATGATTATCGAAGATAAAGACGTTGAAAAATATCTTAAAAACCGCAAGGTTATAAGAACTATTCCTATGGGTTTTGACGCAAGCGCGTTAAAGGGCAAGTGCGTTATCGTTACGGGCACGGGCAAATACTTTAAGAACGTTAAAACTGATCCTGAAACCAATCTCGGTATCATAAGAATTGCCGCTAACGGCACGGATGCTGAACTTTTATGGGGATTTAAGGACGGTGGAAAGTTCACGAGCGAACTTCCAGCGCACCTTATGAGCCACATTGCAAGACTTAAAGTTGATCCCAAAAACAGAGTAATTATGCACTGCCACCCAATCAATATCTTGTCTATGACATTCGTTCACGATTTAGATGAAAAGGCATTTACCAAAACTTTATGGAGAACGATTACCGAATGTATGGTTGTTTTTCCCGACGGTTTGGGCGTTCTTCCTTGGATGCTTTGCGGAACTAACGAAATTGGCGAAGCAACTGCTGAAAAAATGAAAGACTTCCGTATGGTAGTTTGGGCACAACACGGAATCTACGGTGCTGGTAGAGATTTAGACGAAACTTTCGGTTTAATAGAAACTGCTGAAAAGGGCGCTGAAATTTATCTTAAAATTAAACCTTTTGAAATTAAACAAGAAATAACCGACGAAAACCTTAAAGAAATCGCTGAATGGTTTAAGGTTGCTTATAAAGACGGTTGGGTTGACTAATTAACCTTATTTTGGAGAAAACTATGAAAAAACTACTTTGCTTATTGCTCTCTCTTTTGTTCATCATATCTTCAATAGGCATGTTTTCTGCTTGTAACGGAGTGGATTTTGACGGAAGTGGAGACGGTGGAAACACCGATATTTCAGGGGATAACGGAGACGATACCCCCGACGACGGAAACGGTGGTAATGAAAACCCTGATGATGGTGGCAACGATACGCCTTCCAATCCCGATGACGGTGGCAATGGCGGAAACGGTGGCAACGATACACCGTCAAACCCCGACGACGGTGGCGCAGGCGATACTCCGTCCAATGAATTTATTGAAACTGTTGTGGACGGTGTAACTTATACGCCAAACCAAAGCGAGACTTATACGGTTAGTGCAGTTAATCTTTCAAGCACGACCTTAACTATACCTGAAACGGTAAACGGAGTAGCCGTAACCGAGATAGGTAAAGATGCCGTTCGTGGAAAAAGCACTTTATTAAAGGTTGTTTTACCTGATTCTGTAAAGACTTTAGGTGAAAACTCTTTTATGGGTTGCAAAAAGTTAAAGGACATAAACCTTTCTAAGGTAGAAGTTGTCGGCAAAAACGCATTTAACGGTGCAATAACTACAACTAATACTAACTTA